>CAYYWA010000084.1:0-18416 GCA_964475255.1 uncultured Sorangium sp. | reverse complement strand
TCGCGAGCACGACGGGCGCGAAGGCGGCGGAAAGACGCGAGGGATCGGCCTTCCCGACTAGGAAGCCCGAAATCTAGGCTGAGTCGACGAGCCCTCCCGGGAAGTCGCGCTGTCCTCTGGCGACGGCGTACGCTAACTCCGCGACTACGCGGGGAGCACGCGCGGGAGGAGAGCCAAGAACAAGAGTGCGAAACGGGTTCGACTCGGGTGGGGGAGTTGATCGGTTTGGCAACGCGGGTGGTGGCAGCGATGCAGCCGAGCGATTCTTGATCGCCGGGAGATAGGTCAACGGCGAGCCGCCACGCAGGCCTCGTGAGTCCTGGCGCCGAGCGCCCTGGAGTCGGCTCCGAGCACGCGAGCGTCGGACGATGGCGAGTACCTGCCGTCGGACATGGACGAGGACGTGGATATGTCGGACGGTGACTGAGCCCGGAGCTCGGGCTGACGCCGGAGGGGGACTCCGCGCTCCCATCGTGGAACGGGCTCGCCCCCCGTTGGCTCGAGGTCGCGACGGGTTTCGCAATGTTCGCTCCACTCGTTCGTGGTCCTCGGCACCTGCTGACCGCGCGAGCGAGATGCAACGCGTGCACGCCACGCTGCGCTCGGCTGCAACATCGAGCCTCAGCACCTCCCGCGAGGGCAGTGAATCGCACTGAGCGATTGTAGTGCTCGGGTCGCGGGCGTAAGCTGCGTCGCAAGTTCCGCGATCGGCGCGTGGATCGCCCACTCAGGAGGGAAGCGATGAATAGGAATGCGAAGGGATTTCGGCTGGCCCGCAGGGAGCTGGGGATGGGTTTGGCAGCGGGCGCGGTGGCGGCGATGTTGCCGCGGTCCGTTTCGGCGAAGTGGCATCGTCCGCGAACGGTGCGGCTGGTGACGATTCCGGCGGTTCAAAGTGGCGGGCTGCTCGACGAGCTGGTGGCCACGTTCGAGGACGAAACGCGGTACGAGGTCGACGTCACGGTGAGCACGGATCCCTACGGACAGGCGCGCGCCGGCGCGGCGGACATCGTGTTCTCGCATCTCGGGTTCGTGGATCTGCAGCGCTTCGTGCAGGATGGGTTCGGGCGCTGGCCGCAGTGCATCTTCTCCAACATCGTCATCTTCGTGATCCCGCTGAGCGATCCGGCGGGGATTCGCGGGCTCGGCGATCCCGTGGAGGCGTTTCGGCGGATCGCGGAGACCGAGTCGCCGTTCATCCTCAACGACCTGGGCGAGATCGTGCACGTGGTCGATACGCTGTGGAACGCCGCGGGGCGGCCCGACAAGGCGGGGTGGTTCATCGACGAAGGGCTGCAGGGGCCGGCCGCGATGCAGGCAGCGGCCGCGCGCGGTGGGTACAGCGCCTGGGGGCTCCATCCGTTCTTGATGCTGCAACAACAGCAGAACCTGCCCTTGGAGGCGCTGCTCTTCGACGACTCGCTCTTTCAGCGCATCATCGCGTCGGTGGTGGTGAACCCCGCCAAGATCCGCGGTGTCAACGTGCGCGGAGCGCTGGCGCTCGAAAACTTCCTGATCACGCCCGAGGCGCAAGCGCAGATCCGCGCGTTCCGCCATCCGGACTTCGACAGGCCGATTTTCTGGCCAGCGGCGAACAACAACGACAATTAGCCTAGATTTCGGGCTGACGCCGCAGGGGAAGGGTCGAGCCGCTCCAGAGCGAGCTCGCCGACGAAGCCCTGTCGGGGCGCGCACGCGCGCGCCTGCTCGACGCGTGTGTGCGAGCTCTGCGTTCGCACGCGTCACTCCTCCACGTCCGCAGCGTGTCATCAGGACGAGCCGTTGCTGCCCAAACAAACTGATACGACCACTGGTCGGAGCAGCGCTAGCGACGACTCGTGAAGTGCCGACAGCCGTCAGCGCGTCGCAGTGCCGGCAGCCGCCAACGCCAGAAGCCGCTCGTCGAGAAAACGCCGCTCCGCGTCGTTCGTCGCGAGCGCCCGCGCTTCGCGATAGGCCGCCGCCGCCTCGGCGCTACGAGCAAGGCGCCGCAGCATGTCCGCGCGGGCCGCGGGGAGCAGATGATAGGTGCGCAGCACGCCCTCCTCCGCGAGCGCGTCGAGCAAACGGAGGCCAGCCTCGGGGCCTTCGCCGAGGCCGACCGCGACGGCGTGGTTCAGGCGCACGACGGGCGAGGGGTTCAGCTGCGTGAGCGCGGCATACAAACCCGCGATCTGGGCCCAATCGGTGTCGGCGGCGGACGGCGCGCGCGCGTGAAGCGCCGCGATCGCGGCTTGGAGGACGTAGGCGTCGCGCGCGCCGGCGGCGAGCGCCGCGTCGAGCAGCGCGAGGCCCTCGTCGATCTGCGCGCGGTCCCAGCGCGTGCGATCTTGGTCCTCGAGCAACACGAGATCGCCGGCGTCGGTGACGCGCGCGTCGCGTCGCGAGTCTTGCAAGAGCATGAGCGCGAGGAGGCCCTGCGGGGCCGGCTGCGCCGGCAGCATTTCGCACAGGAGGCGTCCGAGACGGATCGCTTCCCGCGCGAGGTCGCGCCGCTGGAGCGCCTGCCCCGAAGTGGCGGCGTACCCTTCGTTGAACACCAGGTACACGACCGCGAGAGCTCCCGTGAGGCGATCGGGGAGATCGGCGTCGCTCGGCACGGTGTACGGAATGCGCGTGACGCGGATCTTCTGCTTCGCGCGCACGAGGCGCTGCGCCATCGTCGGGACGGGAACCAGGAACGCGCGCGCGATCTCCTCGGTGGAAAGGCCACCGATCGTGCGCAGCGTGAGGGCCACCTGCGACTCGAGCGGCAGCGCGGGGTGGCAGCACGTGAAGATCAAGCGGAGGCGATCGTCGGCCACGGCGAGGACGTCGGGGTCCTGCTCCGCGTCGGGCGGAACCACGAACGTCGTCTCCTCCTGGGATCGAGCGCGGCGCTCGGCGCGCTCGCGCCGGCGTGCGTCGTCGACGGCTTTGTTGCGCGCGGTGCGGATCAGCCACGCGCGCGGGTTCTCCGGGCGGCCCTCGCTCGGCCATTGCCAGAGCGCCGCCTCGAACGCCGACGCGAGCGCCTCCTCGGCGCGGTCGAAATCACCGAGGATGCGGATCAGCGTCGCCAGGATGCGCGCTCGCTCCTCCCTGAAGACGTGCTCGACGGCGCTCGCGTCGTCCATGACCGTCCGGGCCACCATAGCCCGGACGGCCTGCGCTGAAGACCCGGCTAGGCCGAGGTGTGCACCATCACCGGGCGGATCTCGACGGCGCCCGCGCGCGCGCTCGGAATGCGCTCCGCGATCTTGATCGCGGCGTCGAGATCGGGCGCCTCGATCAAGCAGAAGCCACCGACGCCTTCCCGCGCTTCGGCGAACGGGCCGTCCGTCGTGAGCGTCTTGCCCTCGTTGACGCGCACGGTCGTCACGCCCGCGGGGTACGTCGCGGTGCCCCGCAGCGAGCCGCTCTTTTGGACGAAGGCGTTGAACTCGCCGTAATCCTTCGCGAACACCTCGTGCTCCGCCTTGGAGAACCCCTTCATCTTTTCACTGTCGTTGTAAATCAGCAGAAGGTACTGCATGGGTGGTGCCCTCTCGTCTCTTGGAGACTCGATTGTCCCATCCACCAGTCGCCAAGGCCCCACGCAAATCGACAGCCGCCGATCACTTTTTCTCCCCAACCGGCACATCGCCCAGCCGGTCGCTGACCGCAACGTTCGGATCCGCGGCGTGACGCATGGCGTTCTGGATGCCGTTCGCGAGCGTGCTCCCCTGTTCTCCTGAAGCGCTCACCGCCGTGCTCTTCTCGGCAGCGTCCCCGCGCATGACGACCCGGCCGATCGTGTCCCTGCGTTCTGGATCCACGCGCTCGTTCAGGGAGTCCCAGTGGAAGTAGAAGCTCGACTCGTCGATTCCGACTCGCTCGCGCGACTCGAGAGGAACGCGACCAGCCGAGTCTCCGCGCTCCATGCGTCGAACGCCACGACGGCGCGGAACCCGTAGACCCGGCGTAGACCGGGCCAAGCGCGCGCCCGGCGTCCGCGAGCCTGACGCTCGAGTCGCGAGTGCTGCGCGCGTGCTCGAGGGCCCGTCGCGGGACTCTCGTGGGCATCGCACGTAGACTGCGGCCCCCCATGCGCGCGTCCGATCGCCCCGCCGGATATCTCAGTGACACGACCTACCCGGACCGGTTCCACCGCGAGCTGTCGCCGTCGTGGTTGAGCTACGCGGGCGTGCACGGAGGCGCGCCGCCGCGCCAGCTCGACGGTCCCTTCACTTACCTGGACCTGGGTTGTGGCTTCGCGCACTCGACGGTGGTCAATGCCGGAGCGTATCCGCACGCCGAGTTCCACGCCTGCGACTTCAATCCGCTCCATATCGAGGCAGCCCGGCGCCACGCCGCTCGCCTCGGTGTCGAAAACATCCACTTTCACGAGGCCTTGTTCGAGGACCTGCTCGAGCGCGACCTTCCGGATTTCGACTTCATCGTCCTCCACGGCATCTATAGCTGGGTGAGCCCGGAGGTCTGCCGCACGATTCAACGGATCATCGCCAAGAAGCTGAAGCCGGGTGGGCTCGCGTACGCGAGCTACAACTGCCTCCCCGGCTGGTCCGCCGAGATTCCGCTCCGCCGGCTGCTGCTCGAGCTGGCCGACCAGGAGTCGGGCAACAGCGAGCAGCGCGCCAGCGCGGCGCTCGGCCAGTTGCAGCGCCTCAGCAACCCGAGCTTTCGCTACTTCCGCGACAACCCCGCGGTCCTTGCGGCCGTCGACTCGTTCACGAAAGAACCGGCCAACTACCTCGCCCACGAGTTTTTGAATGACACGTGGACGCTCTACTATTCGGTCGACGTGGCGGACGACATGGCGCGCGCGGGCGCGACGTACCTCGCCAGCGCCACCCTCGCCGACAATCACCCCGTGCTGCTCATCGACAAGGGGGCGGCGGAGGCGATCGCGAAGCTGCCGAGCGCCCGCCTCCGACAGCTCGCGCTGGACTTCGCGGTCAATCAACGGTTTCGGCGCGACGTCTTCATCAAGGGACCCCCGCCTGCGCGGAGCCCGGCCGAGGCGATTCGAAACCTCGACGACGTCGCGATCGGCTGCATCACCGAGCTCGAGCAGATCGGCTCGCAAGCGATCATCCCGCGCGGGAAGATGACGTTCCAAGATGCCTTCATTCGCGATCTCCGCGAGCTGATGAAGCACGGCTCGCTGCGGCTCGGCGACATCGTGGCCCGCCTGAGCGGCCCGGGCCGAAACGCCGTCGAGATACGACAGAACCTCGTATTCCTGGTGGCCGCGGGGACACTGACGCCGTTCGCTCGAGCGGGGCGCGCTCCGTCCGGGCCGGCGCCCCGAGGCGCCATCCGCAAGACGGTCGACAACGCGTTTCGACACATCGTCGCGACCGGTGCGGCGGCGATCGTGCCCTGCGAACGGCTCGGCGGCGGCGTGCTGGTCGGACCCGCCGAGGCCGAGCGGGCGCTCGAGTGGGTGGCCGGCAGCGCGCCCGAACGCTCGCACCCGAGCCGCCTGGCCCGGCTGGGCCTGCTCGACCCGGGCTGAGCCGGTGTGGGCTCAGCGATCGTTGGCTGCCCGATCGTTGGCTGCCCGGGCGCCGGAGACCTCGAGCGCGGCGCGAACGTCGAGGGCCAGGGAGCAGCTGTCGATGCCGCGCGCGTATTCGGCGCGCACCGTTTCGGAGAGCCAGCGCGGATCGACGCGACGCCGCAGGCGGAGCAGGAGCCGGTCGGCAGTGAGGTCGACGAGCCCGACGCGGATGGGATGCGGGCGCTCCCCGTCGAGCTCGGTGGGGCCGCTCGTGTCGGCGGGCTCGTCGATGAGAAAGAGGAACAGCTCCGCCTGGCCCGCGCTCTTGGCCGGTCCCAGCGGCGCCCGCTCGAGCTCTCGCTCGCGATCATCGAGCTCGTACGGGCTGGCGGTGAGCACCCGCTCTTTCCAGGCGGGATCGAGCAGCGGCAAGGTGACCAGGATCGGATGCAGACGGTGCACGTGGGGCGTCGCTTCCCGCATGCGACTCCCGAGAGCGTAGGCCTGGCGCGTGCGACCGAGGAGCGCCTTCTCGGAACGCGTGGACGGCGGGTCGAGCAAGCAGAGGACGAAGGCGTCCTTGGCCGAAGCCGCCGCGCTGTGAGCGAGTCCGGCGCGAGTTCGCAGCATCTCCTGCGTGCCGCGGAGGTAGAGCGTCGGCCGTCGGAGCGTCGCGGCGAGCGCGCCCGGCGCTCGGAGCTCGTCCGCGACAAAGTCTCCCTCGTAGTCGCCCGAAGACCGCGCGAGCACCGCGCGCGCCCGTTCCGGAATCTCTCGATGTCGCGGGCCAAAGGACGCCACCTCGCGCTCGATTCGTTCGACGAGCGCGCTCCGCCGTTCGGCCAGCTCTCGATTGGCGCGGCGCCAAGAGAGGATCGCAGAGCCGATGAGGAGGCTCAATCCCGCGACGATCGCAAGGCGCAGGAGGGAAATGGATCGCGCTTCGAGGCGCGCACGCGGCGGGACGCGCCGGCCTCGGAGCGACGCCTCGACGCGCGCCGCGAGCTCCGGAGACATCCGGGGGGTCGTCAGGAACGTCGGCATCGCTCACGCCTGGCCGTAGTGGGTCCCGAGACCCTGAGCGAGCCGCAGGTTCCGATCGATCAACATCAACAACTGTTCGCCCGTGACACCCAAGCGCTCCGCGGTGTCGCTGGCCAGGGACGTGCGCGCGACCCCGCGGGTGAACTGATAGGTCGGCCGTCGATTGGCGTCGAGCTCGACCTGAAGGAACCCGAGGCGCGGGATCTTCCGCTCCCGCTCGAGCCGCGCGGCGAAGGTCAGGAAGTGGGTCGTGATGAACGCCTGCGGCCAGAGGCGGCTCAGCATGGTGACGACGAGCTCGAAGATCTCCTCCCCTTCCGACGGATTGGTGCCGGAGCAGAGCTCGTCGAGCAGCACCATGGCGCCCGGTGGGAGCCGCTCGAACAAACTGCGAATGCGAAGCAGCTCCATGCCGAGGCGTCCCTCGGGTTGGTCCACTTTGCTCTCTTCGATCAACGAGACGACCAACGCCGGAACGAGCGCGATCGACCCGGCGCGCGCCGGGATGAAGAGCCCCGATTGAGCGAGCAGCTGCGTGAGGCCCACGGCCTGCAGCAGGCGCGTCTTTCCGCCCGAGTTGGGACCGGTGACCAAGACGGTGTTCGCGAACGCGTCCGTGACGAGATCGCACGGGATGGGCGCGAAGCCGCTCACCAACAGCAGCGGATTGAACAGGCCTGCAATCACGCGCGGCTGCTCGGGGCCAACGAGCTCCGGCAGACACACCGCGAGCCCTGCCTCCGCCGCGCGATCGCGGAACCCGAGGGCACCGAGGTAGAGCTCGACGTCGGCGAGCAACGGGATCAGCGCGAGGACCACGTCGTCGAGGCCCGCGAACACCGCGTCGAGAAGGCGCGCCATGACCTCCGACTGCCCGAAGCGAAAGCCCCGAACGAACATTTCGAGCTTCGCGAGCCAGCGGCGCACGGGAGAGTTCGCGAAGGGATTGCTCGAGTTCTCTCGGACCTGCACGACCTGAAAGCCGCGGACGCGGCCGTCCGCCCCGATTCCGAGCCGCACGGTCACGCTGGCGAGCTCTGCATCGTAGCTGAGCAGATCCACGAGCGAGTGGTAGGGCTCGCCCTGCTGCACGCGGGCCGCGAACTCGCTCAAGCGGCGCAGCCCCGAACGCGCGCCCGCGAACCCGGCGCTCATCTGATCGAGGATCTCCTTCAGCACCCCGAGCAGATCGAGCTGGCGCCGATTGGCGTCCCAGGTTCGCCCAGCAGCCGTGTTCTCGAGCAAGGCTCGAAGACGACAGAGCAACCGATAGAGCTCCTCGAGCCGTCCTCGCAGCGCGGGCTGCTCGACGAGCTCGGAGAGGATGTCCCGTCGGTAGTGCACGATCGCCGGATCGGCCGGCGGATGCGACAGCACGCGAACCAGGTGCTGGGTCATCAGAGCGGGTTCGTGGCGGCCGATCTTGAACTTGAAGCACTCGGCAACGAAGCGTCGGACGAAGAGATCGTCGGCGAAGGCGGACGGCTGCCAACTCGAAGCAGCCAGACCAGAATCCGCCATTGCTTCACTGAACAGACCACCGGAAGTCCCCCCAGCGAAGGCGAGGTGAACCGCCAGACGCGTCCGCTCCATATCGATGCGCGGGAGGGGAACTGGGTGAAGGAGATCCGGGAAGAACGTCGGGGTCGCCGCGAGCATCGCCGTCTAGACAGCGGACGACCGAGAAAGTTTCGCGGCGCTGCTTCTTTTTGAACCGGCTCTCCCCCCATTTCGAGGCGAGGGAGCGTCCGTCGGGTCGAGCGAGGTCAGACTGTTCGGCCAGCCTTCGATGGCCGCGAGTCCGGAGCCGGGCGCACCGGGGAATCGCAGGCGCTCGAACGCCGTTGGTGCGAGTCGTTGCCGCCCTGCGACCGCGACTTCCGACGAGGAGCGTGGTTTGACGCGAGGAACGGGTATGAGAGCATTGTGGTGTGGCCGAGCCCGCCGAAGCCCTCGTTGCGGATGACCAGGAGGACGTCCTCGTAGCGCTGCGCCTGCTGCTCAAGGAGAAGAAAGTGCGCGCTTCCTGCGCGCGGTCACCGGCAGATGTGCTGGCGCACGTCAGGCGACACAGGTACGATGTCTTGCTACTCGACCTGAACTACACGCGGGGAGTCACCAGCGGTGACGAGGGCATGGATTTGCTCACGCGAGTTCGGGAAATCGACCCGGACCTGCCCGTGATCGTGATCACCGCCTGGGGTACGGTCCAGAACGCTGTCGCGGCGATTCAAGAGGGAGCGCGCGCCTTCATCGAGAAACCCTGGGACAATCGCGTTCTCCTCGAAACGGTGATGACTCAGATCGCGCTGGGCCGGGCGCTCCGCCAGGCATCGGAGTTGCGGCAGGAGAACCTGCGACTCCAGACGAGGCAGCTCGTCCCGCCGTTGATCGGGAGCTCTTCGGCGATGCAGCCGGTCCTTCGTCTGCTCGCCAAAATCGCGCCTTCGGAGGCGACCGTGCTCATCACTGGCGAGCACGGCACGGGCAAGGAGGTCGTGGCGCGCCACCTGCACGCCGCATCGCCGCGCGGCGAACGACCGTTCGTCGCGGTCAACGCGGGCGGCTTCTCGGACGGCGTCTTCGAGAGTGAGCTGTTCGGGCACGTACGCGGTGCGTTCACGGACGCCAAGTCGGACCGCAAAGGCGCCTTCGCCGTGGCCCACACCGGCACGCTGTTCCTGGACGAAATCGGCAATATGCCGCTCGGCCAACAAGCCAAGCTCCTTCGCGTGCTGCAAACACGAGAGGTCGTGGCCGTCGGCGCGAGCACCCCGCGCCCGGTGGACGTGCGCGTGATCGCGGCGACGAATGTCGACTTGGCGGTGGAGGTGCGGGCGGGCCGCTTTCGCGAGGACCTCCTCTATCGGATCAACACGTTGGAGGTCCGTCTGCCGCCGCTCCGCGAGCGCGAGGGAGACATCGTCGAGCTGGCGACGTACTTCCTGAAGCGTGCGTCGGAAAGAGCGAGAGTCGACTACAAGATCCATCCCGACGCCCTCCAGCGCCTTCTCCAGCACCCGTGGCCTGGAAACGTCCGAGAGCTGCAGCACACCATCGAACGGGCCGTCTTGCTCGCCGAAAGCGCCGAGATCCGTACGGCAGATCTGTGCCTTCCCGCCCAGAAAACGCCGGAGACTTTCGAAGGAACGCTCATGCTGCACGAAGGCGAGAAGCTCCTGATCCAGCAGGCCCTCGAGCGCGCCAACGGGAACATCAGTCAGGCCGCAGTGCAGCTCGGCATCAGCCGAAGCTCCCTCTACCGGCGACTGCAGCGTCACGGCCTTTTGCCTCCGGGTCGATGACGTGTGGCGCTCTCTCGGGCACATCCACCAAGCGCTGGCGATCACTGCGGCGCTGACCGGGCTGCCCCTGATCCTGGCTTGGGTCGCCCCGACTCTTCGGGTCACGCCCAATGACGGCTCGTGGTACCTCCTCTGTGGAGTCGCAACGCTCCTATCGGCGGTCGGGCTCTGGAAGCTGAAGGATCGCTTGGCCGCTCCGCTCAACACGGCGGCCAACCTCGTTGCGGCCATTCGAGAGGGGGATTACTCGCTGAGAGGAGTCGAACGGCGGTTCGACGACCCGGGCGATCTGCTCATCGGCGAGATCAACGCCTTGACCGAGGAGTTCCGAAGCCAGCGCCTGGGGCGCGCCGAAGCGAGCGAGCTCCTGGCGAAGGTGATGGTCGAGATCGACACTGCGGTCTTGGCGCTCGACGAAAATGGCTCGATCGTCCTTTGCAACGAGGCCGCCGCTCGGCTGCTGAGCGACGACGGCCGTTCGCTCCTCGGGGGGGCGGCGCAGGCCCTCCCCATTCCGATCCCCGCGCCCGGGACGGCGCAGCGAGTGGACCTCGACCTGCCCGGAGCACGCGGGCCGTTCGAGGTCCGCACACGGCCGTTTCGCTATCGCGGGCGCGAGCACACCCTGCTCGTGATCCTCGCGGTCGGGCGACTCCTCCGGGAGGAGGAGCGCCGCGCGCATCGCGACCTCATTCGAGCGATGAGCCATGAGATCAACAACTCCTTGGCTCCGATCCGCTCACTCGCCGTGCGGCTTCAAGAGCTCGCCGCGCGCCTGCGATCGCTCCCGCCATCGTCCGAGCTCGGCGCCGACGACTCCAGAGAGATCATGGAGGACCTCGGCACCGGGTTGTCCGTCATCGCGCGGCGTTCCGGGCACCTCGCGCGGTTCATGGCCGGTTATGCGCAGCTCGCACGCCTCCCCGAGCCGCACGTGCGACCGCTGAACGTTCGCGCGTGGATCGAACGCAACGTCCAGCTGCTCGAGCCGCGCGCGGCGGTGATCGACGCGGGGCCCGACCTGGTGATCCTGGGCGACGAAGCCCTGCTCGACCAGGTGCTCGTGAACGTCATCAAGAACGCCTACGAAGCGGTCGGCGAGCACCCGAACGACGCCGCGGGCGAACCGCCGGTGCGGCTCTCCTGGTCCGTGTCGAAAGAGCTCGTCGTCATCACTGTCGAAGACCGAGGCCCGGGTCTGCGAGCCGGCATGGACCCCTTCCTCCCGTCCGTGACGACGAAGGAGAACGGGACGGGAATCGGCCTCGCGCTGAGCCGCGAGATCGCCGAAGCCCACGGCGGCCGCCTCGATCTCGCCAACCATCCCGAGCGCTCTGGCTGCATCGCACGGCTCCAGCTCCCCATCGCGCCGGCGCCCTGCTCGCCGATTCCGGCTCGCTCGCGATGAAGAGCGCGAGCGCGACTCCGTGTGAAGCGCTCGGTACGTCGATGAGCACTGAGAGTGCTGCGCCGGTCGAGATTCGGTAGCTCCCCTGCACTCAACCGCGTTGCCATGTGGCAACAGCTCCGACTCGACTGGTCGCCGAGAAGATGCCCTGACCGGGTCCCTGCCACCATCCCGAAGTGTCCGAATCCGAACAGGGTGTCCGCAGGCGGACAGTGAGCTGGGGACGAGGGCCCGACCCCTTCGAGTCCTGTGGAGGCGCCCCGGCGCGCAACTCGCTGGAAATTGCGGCTCGCCTGGGCGGATCCGAGCTGTTTCAGGGCCCCCGGGGTCGCGGCGTCCGGGCTCGGAGTCGCCGCGCTGAGGCCTCGCTTCCGGTTGGCATGATTGAAGCATAGGTGACGACGAGCTCACGATGGATCGACCGATTCCCAAACGCCGGCGCCTCTGGCCGCTGGTCTTCGCGGTGGTCGGGGCCGCCATCGTCACGCTCGCGCTCGTCCGGGCTCGCGCGACGGTGCCGTCCGTCGAGCGCAAGGAGCTGTTGCTGGCCCAGGTGAAGCGGGAGAACGTCGTGCGCTTGGTGACCGGTCCCGGGCGGCTCGTTCCGACGACGGTTCGCTGGATCACGGCGACGCACCGGGCACGCGTGGAACAGGTGTTGGTTCGATCCGGCGATCGCGTCACGAAGGGACAGGTCGTGGCGGTGATGCGAAACCCCGAGATGAATCTGGCCCTGCTCGAGGCGGAGCGGCAGCTCGCGCTCGCGAGCGTCGAGGCGGCGGGGCTTCGCCGGCAGCTCGACCTCTACGCGGACCGCCTCGAGATGACCCGAACGACGCTCGGCACCCAGCACGAGCGGGCGCTCCGCGATCTGGAACGCGCACGGGCGCTCCACGGCGAGAACCTCGTTACGGAGAGCGATCTCGAACGCGCCGGGAGCACCGAGGAAGAGCTGCGCAATCAACTGGCGCTGACGGAGCAACAACGAGCCAGGGAACGTCGCCAGCGCCCGTCGGATCTCTCCCCCGCTCGCGACCTGGAGAAGGCGATGCGCAGAATCGTCGAGCACTCGAGGAAGCAGCTCGAAGAGCTCACGGTTCGCGCCGAGACCGGCGGCGTCGTCCAGCTCGTCAACGTCGAGCCCGGCCAATGGGTGGAGTCCGGGTTCGTTCTGGCGAAGATCATCGTCTCGGAGGAGCTGAAGGCCGAGCTGCAGATCGACGAGCTCCAGGCTCGGGACGTAGCCCTGGATCAGCTCGCGTACGTCTCCGCGGGGAGCTCTCGGTTGCGCGGCCGCGTCTCGCAGATCGACCCCAGTGCCTCTCAAGGCACGGTCGTCGTCGAGTTGATGCTGGAGGAATCAGCGCCGGGACTGCGCCCGGACCAACGCATCAGCGGAGAGATCGAGGTCCGTCGCTACTCCCAGGCCCTGACCCTGAAAGCCCCGGTTCAGGTCACCCGTCCCGGTCTGTATCCGGTGTTCAAGCTGGTCGGTCCCGACGCGCTCGTGCGCACCAACGCACAGCTCGCGCCCGCGGCAGCGGATCGGGTCCTCGTCCAGAACGGCTTGGCAGAAGGGGATCAAGTGGTGGTCGGCGACATGGAACGGTTCAAAGAAGTCGAACGCCTCGCGATCGAATGAGGGATTCGGAGCCCGTCGCAGAGAAGACGAGGGAAGGAAACATCCTACGATGATGAGCACGGCAAGCGTAGTGTCCCAGCCCGAGGGAGAGGTGGACCGCAGCACGACGGTTCTCAAGCTCGAGGGCATCACCAAGGTCTACCGAGCAGTCGACATCGAGACGATCGCGCTCGACGGGCTGCACCTCACCGTCGCATCCGGTGACTTCGTCGCCATCGAAGGACCTTCCGGGTCGGGGAAGACGACGCTCCTCTCGGTGCTGGGCTTGCTCGAAGAGGCGACCAGCGGCCGCTACCTCTTCTGTGGCGACGACGTCTCGCGCCTTTCATCGCGGGAGCGCGCGCGTCGGCGCAATCGGGATATCGGCTTCGTCTTCCAGGATTTCAGCTTGATCGGGGATCTCACGGTCGCGGAGAACGTGGAGTTGCCGTTGCTATACGGCAAGGTCGCCAAGGCGGAACGGCGCGCACGCGTCGACTTCGCGTTGGAGCGCGTCGGCATGACCCACCGGAAAAACCACTACCCGAGCCAGCTCTCGGGGGGACAGCAACAAAGAGTGGCCGTCGCGCGTGCGGTCGTCAGTCAGCCGCGAATCCTTCTGGCCGACGAGCCCACGGGGAACCTCGACTCGAAGAATGGGGCCGCGATCATGGATCTTTTGCTCTCGCTCCACGAGGCGGGAACGACCCTCTTCATGGTCTCTCACAATCCCGCGTTCAGCAGGCTGGCTCAGCGCGTTTTGCAGTTGAACGACGGGCAGATCACAGCCGAGGACCACGTCCGGTCCAGCGGTCCGGGGCGCTGACGATGGCACTCATCCGAGGGATGCAGTTCGCGCTGCGCACGCTGACGCGGTATCCGGGCGCTCACGCGGCGGCCATCCTGATTCTGAGCCTGGCCATCGGCACGGTCGTCGCGATCTTGAGCATCGTCGACGAGCTCTTGTGGTCTCCGATGCGTGGGATCGAGGCGCCCGAGGAGACCGTGCAGCTCTTCGCGGTCTCCGAGACGGGGGCGGTGGATACGAATCGAGACGTCCTGCGCCTGCCGAACGTCGCCTACGTGCAGGACCACGACGTCGCCTTCGAGGACGTCGCGTGGTTGACCTTCACCCGTCGAGCCCTGTTCAACGGGGACGAGCCCGAGGAGCTCGTCGGGCGATCGGTGAGCGGAGGCTTCTTCCCGCTCATGCGCACCCGCGCGGCGCTCGGAAGGCTGATCGAGCCACAGGATACCGTGCCGGGCGCCGCTCCCGTGGTCGTGCTCGGTGAGGAGTTCTGGGCGCGGAGATACTCCAGAGCTCCGAATATCGTCGGCAGCTCCCTGACGTTGGATGGAGTCGAGCATCGGGTCGTCGGCATCGCGCCTCAGGGCCTCTTCTCCCAGTTCGGCGGCGTCGCCAGCGTCTGGCTGCCCCACGTTGCCACGGCGGAGGAGCGCGCGAACCGAGACAGCTTCGTCGCGGCATTCGCCCGCTTGAAGCCGGGCATCGGCATCGAGCAGGGAAATCAGGATCTGCGCCGCATGGCGGAGAAGATCGCCCAGGCCCACCCGGACACCGACGAGGGGATGAGCATCGCGGCGGTTCCGCTGGGCGACATCATGAGTCGATTCCGCCCCATCGCCATTGCGCTGGTGCTTGCGGCACTCCTGGTGGTGGGCGTGGCCAGCGCCAACGTCGCGAACCTCCTGCTCGCGCAGGCATTGCAGCGGACTCGCGAGTTTGCCGTGCGCCAGGCGCTCGGCGCGGACTTTCGCATGATCCTCCACCACTGGGGCAGCCAGATCGCGATCTTGATGGTGGTCGCAGCGGGAATCGGAACGCTCCTCGGCCACTGGGTCATCGAGTGGGTCGTGAGCGGAATGCCGACGATGATCAAGAACTCGGCCTCGAGCGCCATCGACCCGAGCCTCGACTGGCACTCGTGGATTCTGACGTTGGTGATAGCCGTGAGTTGTACGCTGGTGATCGCGTTCGTTCCCGCGCGCCAGGCGACGCGGGCGAATCTCGGTCGCGTCCTCCGCGACGGCGGGGGCGGCGCCGCGGGACGGGTCAAGGGCCGACTGATCAGTCGCTCGCTCCTCTGCGCGCAGGTGACGCTCGCCTCCGCGCTCACGTTCGGCAGCCTCAGCGCGTATCTGCACTTCGTTTACCAGAAAGAAAAGCCGCTCGGCTTCGACGCCGCCGACGTGACTCAGCTCCACCTCACCAATCTCCACGGCACTGGGGACGGGTGGACGAAGCTGTTGGGCCGCCTCCAGCAGCTCGTCGAACACCAAGCGGCGTTCTCCGGGCGTCTTGCGCTGGTCAACGATCCGCCTCTGACCAAGGAGTACGAGGAGCTCCGGTTCTACGTCGAAGGCACCGCCAAACCGGAAGCCGCGGCCATGCTCTGGGGCAAGCGCATCGCCGTCAGCCCGAGCTACTTCTCCGTGCTCGGGGTCAAGCTCGTAGAGGGCCGTGGCTTCGGGCCGGAGCACGGCGCGGGCGCGCCGTGCGCGCTCGTATTCAGCAAGAAACTCGCCCAGGGAACCTTCGGAAGCGAGCCCGTCGTGGGACGGCGCGTTCACCTCGAAGCGGGTGGCACCTGCGAAATCATCGGTGTGGTGGAAGACGTCCACGACGTCTTGGACCACGGTCCCGGCGACGTCTACGTCTCGATCTTCCAGTCACCGCCGCAGGACAAAGTCGTGGCGCTCGCGAAAGGCTCGAGCTCGAGCCTCATCGACGACCTGCGCCGCCGCATCCGAGACGGAGCGCCCCATCAAGTCATCGTCGAGACTCCGTTGACGGAAGTGGTGGCCGCCACCCTCTGGCCCTATCGCACCCTGGTGGGGTTCTTCTCCGTGATCGCGGGCCTCGGGCTGGCGCTCTCCGTCATCGGCGTCCACGCCATGATGTCCCACGCCCAGAACGTCCGCCGCAAAGAGCTCGCCATCCGCGCCGCGCTCGGTGCCGAGCCCATCCAGCAAGCCGTCCTCGTCGTCCGCGACAGCGCCATCGCCGGCCTCATCGGCATCGGCCTCGGCTTGTCCCTGGCGGTGCTCGTCCTCTCGAGCGCCTCCTCCTGGAGACCCGCCGGCTGGGTCTACCTCACGACCATCGCCGTCGTCGCCGCCTTCCTCGCAACCTCGGCGCTCCTCTGCTTCCGTCGCGTCGCGGCACTGACGCCGGCGGCGGCACTCCGCCAAGCATAGTGTGGTTGCACTGCGCTCTGCGCGGCGTCATCTCCCCCGCTCGCGCGCAGCGCGCGCGCGCACTGGTGCGCGCCGGGATCGGAAGCTCGCGCGTCACGCCAAGCCAAGCGCGAATGTCAGTCGTCGTCGCCGATGGTCACATCCCGAGGGTCAGGAAGCAAGCGGCGCTGGACTGTAGCTACTGCGCCGGCCCTAGAACTTGATCGTCCAGCCTGGGTTGCGCGCTTGTGCCTTGGTGTACCGTCGACCTCGAGGCCGTCGGAGTCTACTCACCCGCGAACAGGGCGACTTTCTCGAACACGTCGCCGGGTACCTCGATGGGCGTTCCATGGCGGACGCCGGGGAAGAACGTCGAAGAAGAGATGTCTTCCCAACTACTCGGTGAAGTCAGCGGAGCGCCGGCCGCGGCACGGAGAGCCCCGTAGGCACCTTCCGCGTACTTGTCGAAATAGATCAGGAGCTGACCGTCGCGTTCCATGATCGACGGGCCCTCGGCCGCATAGTTTCCCGTCAGAGGCGCCGAGGGGTCGTCTTGCCAAGCGCCTTCGCCGAAGAGGCTGGGAGACACGAGCGCGCGCAGGTTCTTTTGACCCTCGGCTTCGTCCTTGAGGATCATCAAGAACTCGTCCCCCACTCGTGAGATGGTTCCGTCGATGACGTTGCGACCGGGCCGAGAATAGAGGAGCTCGGGCGGCGAGAAACTCTCGAAGTCGGACGTGAGCACGTAATAGAGGCTATGAGGATCTGCCGCCGATGGGTTCGCGTCGATCGGTGCCGAAAACACGATCATGTACTGCTGCGTGAGCGGATCGAAGACCGTCTCGGGTGCCCACACGTGTTCCACGTTCAGGTCGATCGGGACGTAGTCCGCCGCGCTCCAGGTGACGAGATCGCGCGAGGTCGCGTGACCGAACCCTCTGTCCTGCACGCAGTTCGACTCGGCCCAGGGCACGCACGAGGTCGTCCAAACCAGGTGATAGACGCCCTCCGGGTCCCGCATGACGTGCGGGTCGCGAAACGAGCCACCACCCACCGAGGGCGGCATGAAGACCTTACCCGCCCCGATCGCTCCCCAGTGCAGCCCGTCGTGACTGTGAGCGAGTCGAAGGCCGTCCCCGCGGCCCTGGGAGACCTCGACGAAATACGCAAACAAGTAGTGCCGCGCTTGCGGACGTCCCGCCCGGTAGAGAGCGAGCGCGTCGCGCGGTGAGAGCACGCGGCTTACCACGCCGAGCTCATCGATGGCACCGCTCACGAAGTCGCGTTGAGTCCCGTCCCATCGACCGCTCCCGACCCGAAGTGGCCCCGACGCGGAGAAGACCCCATCTGGGCATACCGTCATTCCGGACAAGACGCCGTCGACGTAGAGGCGCTGGGCTCGCGACGCACGATCGCGCGTCGCGACGACGTGATACCACTCCCCGGGGCGCGGGCGAACTTCGGCCGACGTGACGCAAGGGGTACTCGCCGTCGAGTCCTCCGGAAAGGTCGCGAGGGCGAGCCGGTGGTCAGCGCGCTTCTGCAGGTAGACGGCGCTCACTTGGGAGCCGTCGATCGAGACGACGGTGTTGTACTCCGTGAGCTCGTCGAGGCGGAGCCAGGTCGCGATCGAGAAACTCTCTGCCGTGTCGAGGATCGAGTCGCTCGCGTGCGCCCCGGCAGCGCTGTCGGAGAGCGCGAGCTGATTGCCCGTGGGTCCGGGCGCGGCAGTGCCAGCGTCGAGCTCGAGCGCTGCGTCGCCAACCGACGAGGGCACCGTCGAGCCTTCGACGGTTTCGAAGTCCCAATAGGCGTCGAAGCTCCCAATGAGCTCCTCGACCGCGTCCCCACCCGCCGAGCCTCCGAAGCCCGAATCCGCGCCTCCCAATCCCGAATCCGCGCCTCCTGCTCCAGAGTGCGTGCCACCGGACCCGGACTGAGCTCCTCCGGAACCGGACTGAACGCCTCCGGATCCCGAGTCGGCGGAAGGCCCCGAGCCCGCGGTGGTTCCACCGGACGAAGGAGCGTTCCCCGAGCCTGCGACGCCTCCGGATGTCGTTGGAGTGCCGGAGCCTGCGACTCCGCCGGACGACGGGACGCCGCCCGTACCCGCCGCACCGCTCCCGCCCGAGCTCGGGAAGGCTCCCGCGCCCCCGCTCGACGTTTGGCCGCCGACTTGGCCTTCGCCGCCGCCGTCCTGACTCGAACAACCCGGGGCCACCATCGACACGGCCGTGAAGGCGAGCGCCGCGAGCGCAATCCTTCCGTTCCGAGGCATGCCGTTCACGGTCGAAGCCTAAATCAGAACGCGCACGCGCGCACAAACGGCCGCCTACCGCGTGCTTCGAATCGATA
>CAYYWA010000083.1:0-18689 GCA_964475255.1 uncultured Sorangium sp. | reverse complement strand
CGTGCCGATTGGAATGGTCTGCGATTTTCGCGGGGTATAGTGGTCTCTTCTGGTCAAGGACACGAAGATGTTTCGCCAGCCAGCCAGCGACGCGAAAATCCTTCTTTCAGGGTGTCTCGACGCGTGGCTCACAGCTCACAGCGTTCCAGCTAAACCGCAAATCCAAGTTGAAAAATGGTCCGCGCCACCTGGGCGGCGCGAATCAGATCGCCTTCGACGCCCTCGACGACGAGCCTCCGCGAGCTCGTCCGTGACCTCGCGCATGAGAAGTAGGTCACCGTGAACCGGGGCCGGATGATGCCCTGGCGCGGCGTGCGTCGACCTCGACGGGAAACGTACGCGGCCCGTGGATTTCTCCCCTTGACCCCGTAGTAACGTACAGGGTTCATACTTCATGACATGGAGACCGAAAGCACTTCGCTGACGATCGGGAAGCTGGCCAGCGCAGCCGGCGTGGGCGTCGAGACCCTCCGCTTCTACGAGCGCGAGGGCCTTCTGCCCAAGCCGCCGCGAAAGCGCTCCGGCTACCGGCAGTACCCGCCCGATGCAGTCGCTCGGGTCCGGTTCATTCGACGCGCGAAGGAGCTCGGTTTCACGCTGAAGGAGATCCAGGAGCTGCTCGAGCTGCGCATCGATCCCGACAAGAGCTGCGCCGATGTCCGCGCCCTGGCCAGGGCGAAGATCGTCGATGTCGAGGAGAAGATGGCAGACCTCGTCCGCATCAAGGCGGCTCTGGAGAACTTGGCTCGGGCTTGTCGTGGCAAAGGGCCCACCAGCGAGTGCCCGATCCTCGAGGCGATCGCGAAGGAGGAACGCCGTGCCGACCGTTGATCTCGTGTACGACGCCGCGTGCCCCAACGTGAAGGCGGCGCGCGCGAACCTGATGCGTGCGTTCTCCCGCGCGGGCATCCCCGCGAGGTGGGCTGAGCATCAGATCGGGGCGGACGATGCTCCCGCCCGAGTTCACGGCTTCGGATCGCCTACCATCCTCGTCGACGGCTCCGATGTTGCCGGCCTCGGTACGGGATCGGAAGACTGCTGTCGCCTTTACGATCACGGCGGAGCGCCCGACGTCGAGCTGATTGCAGCCGCCCTCGAGCGCGCGCACGCGGGTGAAAGGGCCAGCGCGGCGTCTGCGTCGGCAGATGGGCTGCCGCCGAAGCGCAGCTTTTGGAAGTCGACCGCGGCCGTGATCCCGGCAATCGGCGTCGCGCTCTTGCCGAAGGTGGTCTGCCCGCTGTGCTGGCCTGCCTACGCCGGAATTCTTAGCGCTGCCGGGCTCACGTTTCTCATGGAGGACCGCTGGCTGTTGCCGATCAGCGCGGTGCTGCTCTTGGCCGCCCTTGCTGCGCTCGCATGGAGAGCCCGATCGCGTCGCGGCTACGGCCCGCTTGGGCTCGGCGCGCTGTCGTCGGTCGCGATCCTCGTCGCGAAGTTCGTGCTTGACGCCACCCCGATCGTCTACGCCGGCGTCGCTGCCCTTGTTTTTGCCTGCGTGTGGAACGCCTGGCCTCGGCGAGTCGCTTCGCCGAGCTGCTCGGCGTGCCGCGTCACGGAAGCCAACTGAAACCATCAACCCAGGAGAAGAAAACCATGAGCAAGAGAACCGTCGAAGTCTTCAGCGCCGGATGCCCTGCGTGCGAAGACACCATCAACCTCGTCAACCAGATCGCCTGCCCATCCTGCGAGGTGAGCATTCTCGACATGAAGGACCCGGCCGTCGCCAAGCGAGCCAAGGACCTCGGCATCACCCGCGTTCCATCGGTCGTCGTCAACGGCAAGCTCGCCGATTGCTGCACGGGCGCTGGACCGACCGAAGCCGGCCTGCGCGCCGCGGGAGTCGGGAGCGCGGCGTGATGCGGGCGCTCGCGGCGGCACTGCTCCTCGGAAGCATGCTCGGGTGCGATGGCTCCTCGCGAGCTGCCGCACCCGCTTCCGGGGAAGCGGCGCAGCCATCCACGAAGGCAGCGCCCGTGCCGAACGGTGCGAGCAACTCCGCGACGTCCTCCGAGGTCCAGCGGGCCACGCTGACGATCGAAGGCATGGTGTGCCAGGGCTGCGCCGAGGCGGCCAAGCAGACCCTCTCGCGCATCGACGGCGTGGTCTCCGTTGAGACGGACTTCCAGGCGGGAACCGCGATGGTCGCGTTCGACCCCAGCAAGACGAACGTCGACGCGCTGGCTGCCGCCATCGAGGGCGTGGACCGAGACCCGGCCCCGGCATTCCGCGTGACCGCGAGGACCGAGCGCCAGTAGAGCGTGCTTGTTGGCAGCGACGTGGAACGCTCCCGTTTTCGGAACAGCGGCTACAACCGCTCCGGCCACTCGCCGAGTACGCTCCACTCCCGTCCGCGCTCCGGAACCTCGATCGCCACGAGGTTTCCGGGCATGCGTACCTTGTTCAGTCCGATGCACGGCACGCCGTCGATCTGCGAGTCGAGGCGGGTGTGGTGGTGGCCGAAGAAGCAGACGCGGGGACGAACGCCGCGGACGAGGTCGTCGAGACCAGCGGCTTCGCTCGCCCAGTTGAGACCGCGCCGGTGCCGAGGAAACACGACGCCCGCCGGTGCGTCGTGGGTGAGGAGGAGATCGACGCGTCGTCGCGCGAGCAGCGTGTCGATGTCCTCGCGGGTGTAGTGCCGCTTCGCGTACCCCTGGAGGTCCTTCGACCGGCGCTCATAGTTCGAGGGGCCGAAACAGCCACCGACACCACCGACCGTGATGCCGCCCAGGTCGAAGGTCGTCCCGTTGCGCAGGTAGAAGAGGTTCGAGAGGACCTCCGGATCGGGCTGGGCGTCGAGCCAGACGAAGTCCTCGTGGTTGCCCTTGATGAAGACAGTGTGGCGAGGGGCTGCCCGACGCTCGGACCACCACGACGGGAAATCGTCGGCACCATCATGCTTCCTGGTGGTTTTGTCGATCCGGGCCTCGTCCGGCCACACACCGAAGTCCCCGACGTGCAGCACCCACTCGAAGCGCACGCCGAGGGTGCCCTCGAATGCGAGGACGTCCTCGTAGAGCCGGTCGAGGGCTCCGTGGATGTCGCCGGCGGCGCAGATGATCATCGCGTGTCCACCATGCCCGGTCTTCGCCAGTCGTCCAGGCGCGAGAACGGGGCGGCGCAGCGTCGCGACTCTGAGCTTTACAGCCGCTGCTAACCCAGAGCCGTTTTGGTAGGCAGAAGCCGAACGGCTACCGCGAACCATTTCGCGCCGTTGCTCTGAGCACCGCGAGCGAAGACGAGAACGCGAGCGACATCAAGGACGTGCGCCCTGTAAAGCAACGGGTCGCCGGTCGGCAAGCACCGGGCTGTAAAGCTCAGAGCCACGCCGCTGTTAAATCCGGCTCGCAGAGCCGAGCCCGGCTCTCTGCCCCTCAGAGCCGCTCTTCGGGGGTCGCGAAGCAGCTCGCAGACGACCTCGTGCTCTGAGCATCGCCGCACGCCGAGCACGCGCCGATCGCCGCCACCGCGCAAGACCCCGCGAAACAACGGGAAGAAGCGAAGGGCCCCGCCGATCTTCTCGACGAGGCCCTCTGTGAACCTGGAGCCCAAGCTGATTGGCCTTGGGCAAAAATGGCTCCGCATTCGTAGCCGTTCACCAACCCGTTCGCAACGCTCTCGGCGGGACGGGTTCTCACCGCTCGCACTGGCCCGAAAATGCGAACGCTTGCGAATCCGGCAGGTTGCGGGCGGCGAACCGGGACACTCTCTCTGATTCGCGCGGTCCCGCGACGAACGCGGGGCCAAGCGCGACGGGTGCGCCAACGTTGGCCACTGGCGCAGCGTCGGGGCGCGCGTGGCCCAGCGGGCGCCTCGGCGGTGGTGGGCGCCACACGGGCGAAACGGCCGCGCAATCACCCCGGCCCGAACGTCCCCTCGACGTAGCCGATCGGGATGAGCCCCGGCAGCGTCTCGCTCCGGCTCACGCGGACGCCGGCACCTTCGACCGCCTGCCGGAGTGACTTCGCCGTGAAGCGCCGGTGCCCCGGGAAACCCGTCACGGCGAGCGCCCGCGAGACGACCCACGAGAGCGCTGTCTCGTCGTGGCAGAAGGTCGGAACGATGAGTAGGCCGCCCGGCTTCAGCACGCGGCGCAGCGCATCGAGAGCCCCCGGCAGATCCGGCACGAGGTGGAGGACGTTCGCTGCGACGACCGCGTCGAACATCCCGTCGTCGAACCGGAGGGCGTAGAGATCGGCCTGCTCGCATCGCACGTTCGTCACCCCGGCATCTCGCACGCGTCGCTCGAGCGCGGCGACCATCGCCGCCGAGTAGTCGGTGGCGATGACCTCTGCGGCGCCAGCGGCGAGCGCGGGTGTGACGAGGCCCGTGCCGGCCGCCACCTCGAGCACGCGATCCAGGCTGCGAGTCGCCTCGCGCGCCAGCTCGACCATGCGCGGGATCGGGCGCCCGAGCAGCGACATGGATCGATCGTAGTTTCTGGCATGCCTGTCCCAGTAGCTCCTGTCGCTGTCGTTCATGTCGTTCCCCGTCGATCTTTCATGCCGGGAGTTCATCGCGTTGGGCGACGAGCGGCTCACGATGAGTTCGCCGCTCCGCACTTGTTGAGAGCCGCGCGATCGAAGGCCATGGTCAGTCGAGGCGCTCCAACGCCCGCTGGAGCTTCTCGCGTGCCTCCTTCGCGATCGGTTCAAGCGGACCCGACTCGCGCGCCAGGGTCTGAAGCGGATCCACGACGTTCACCACCGTCTGACCGTCATCTCCCTCGTAGATGATGACGTTGCACGGGAGCATCACGCCGGCGTCGAGCTCCGTCGAGAGCGCGCGGTGGGCGAGCGTCGGGTTGCACGCGCCGAGGATTCGATACTTCCGAAACGAGACCTGCAGCTTCTGGGCGAGCGTCTTCTGGACATCGATTTCCGTGAGAACGCCGAAGTCCTCGCTCTTGAGCGCCTCAGGCACCTTCGTCAGGGCGTCGTCGAATGACAAAGTCAGGGTCTTCTTCATGCCGATACTCATGGTTTCTTCCTTTCGTGTCCGGGCGAGGCTGCGCCCAGGGGGATGACCTGGCGAAACTTGCCGCCGGTGGACTGCTCGGGGGCCTCCTCAGCGCGCTCCACGGTGACGTGTCCGAGCTTGCGCTCCGCGAGCAGGTGCTGGATGTCGGTCTGCAGCGAGTGCCAGACGCGTTCCGTGTCGATGCCAGCGACCATTCTCAGGCGGACGCGCAGGTTGGTCGGCGAGGCCTGCACGAGCTGGAACAGCTCGATACCTGGCCGGTCACCAAATAGCCCGAACGCGAGCGGCGGGATCGCGACCCGCTCGCCGCTTTGCGTGAAGAAGGTCAGCACGTCTGCCGCGCGGCCCTGGACGCGAATCGCCGGCAGCGGATTTCCGCACGGGCAGGGATCCGGCCTCTCGAGGATGCTGTCCCCGAGGTCATAGCGGAGGATCGGCTGGACCCGGTTCGCGAGGTTGCTGACGAGGACCGTGTGGGACTGCTCGCCTGGTGGTGTCGGCCGATGGTCGGCATCGACCGGTTCCAAGAGGACCCAGTCGGCGTTGACGTGAAGCCAGCCCTGCTCGCAACTGTAGCTGAGATGCATGCACTCGCAGGCCGCGTAGCTGTGACCGACCTTGGTGTTGAACGCCTTCGCGATCCGCTGGTACTCGGATCCGGGGAGCCCCTCGGCAGAGAGCACCATGACCACCGGATTGATGTGAAGACGTCCGGCCTCTTGCTCGTCAGCGAGTAACGCGGCCAGGCTTGCGTAGGGCGTGACGACGGCCGGCTGGAAGCGGTTGAGCTCCGCAACGAGCTCCTCCACAGGCGTGTGCACGGAGAGGGCCTGAATCCGCTTTGCGCGTCGCGCGCTCCCTCTGCGCAGGCGAGCGGCGGCGGTAGCCGAAGCGAAATGGCCGCCCGTCGCCATCAGCATCGACATGCGCCCGCCGTGCGCGACGAGCTTCAGCACATCGGCGCCGTTGAGCCAGGCGCTCACCATTCTGAGGAGGAGAGCGCTGACCACCGCCATCTCTCTGTCGTCGTAGACGAAGATTCCAGGGGTCCCCGTCGTGCCCGAGGTGGTGGACGCGATGTACTTGCCCAGAAACCGCTCCCCGACGAGCTCGGGGTTGTCGATGAACGCGCGCGCTTTCTCGAGCGTTACTTCACGATCGGTGGCCCAGTCGTCGAAGCGGACCATCAACTTCTTTTTGTCGGTGATCGGAAGGCTGCGCGCGTCCTCGATCCGTTCCGGCAGGTCCCGGTAGAGCTCGCGATAGTAGGGCGAGTTGGCGCGGGCGAACGCCACCATCTCGGCCAGACGCGTGCGCTGCCGCTCGGCGATCGCGGCTGCGCCTCCGTGAAGCGCTCGGCGGGCATCGAGGATCAGCGGCAGGACGCGCTCGCTCGTGGTGCTCACGCTGCCGCTCCTTCGCTCGGCGCGCGCAGCAACCTGAGCCCGCTGCCGATGACGATGAACTCGCTGATCTCGTGAACGAGGACCGCCACTGGAAGGCTGAACACTCCGGCCACCGCGCCGACCGCGAGCGCGCTGATCACCAGGATAGAGAGCGCGAGGTTCTGCCGAACGACTTGCTGGGTGCGCTGAGCGAGCGCGAGCGCGAAGGCGAGGCGACGGAGGTCATCACCCATCAATGCGACGTCCGCCGTCTCGAGCGCCACGTCGGTGCCAGCTGCGCCCATCGCCACGCCGACGGTCGCCTGCGCGAGCGCCGGGGCGTCATTCACGCCATCGCCAACCATCGCGATCGGAGCACTCGCGGCGAGGGAGCGGATCTCCGCGAGCTTGTCTTCGGGCTTCAGCGCGCCGTGGAAGCGCTTGATGCCGAGCGTCGAGGCCACACGTTCGACGGCGACCCTCTGGTCGCCCGAGAGTACGACGAGGTCCACCCCACGCCCGTGCAACAGACGAACGGCTTCGGCGGCCTCGTCACGCACGGCGTCTTGCACGGCTACCACGCACCAGATACTCGAGGAGGTCCCAGCGACGATGACCGTCTTGCCGGCGTCCTCGAGGCGCCGGACCTCCGCACTCGCCTCAGCTGCGTTCCCGGCGGTGCCCTCGAAGAGGCCGAGCCTGCCGACCAGGATCTCCACGCCATCGATCGTCGCGACGACGCCCGCGCCGGGCAACGCACGAACGTCGGTCGCCTCGCGGACGGCCACACCACGGGCGCGAGCGTGCGCCACAATGGCGCGTGCGACCGGATGCTCGCTCCGCGATTCGATGGTCGCGAGGCGAGACAACATCTCGCTCTCGGCGTGAGGACTCGCGTCCAGCCGAACGACGTCGGTCACGACAGGCTCGCCGCGCGTCAGGGTGCCGGTCTTGTCGAGCGCGATGCTCCGGATCGTGGCGAGGCGCTCGAGGATGACACCGCCCTTGATGAGGACACCGTTGCGAGCGCCTGTCCCGAGCGCCGCGACGAGCGTAATCGGCACCGAGATCACGAGCGCACACGGCGCGGCCGCCACGACGAAGACGACCGCCCGATGCAACGCCGTGGTCAGCGAGAAGCCGAGCGCGAACACCAGCACCGCTGCGATGAGCACGCCGCCAACGAGAACGGCAGGGCTGTATCGCGCGCCGAAGCGTTCGATGAATCGCTGCCTTTCACCCTTCTTCTCCTGCGCCTCCTCCACGAGGTGGATGATCTTCGCGACAGTGTTCTCCTGGTACGTCTTCGTGGCGCGCACCTCGATCACGCCGTCGGCGTTGATCGTCCCCGCGAACACCTCGTCGCCTGCGGCCTTCTTCACAGGCACGCTCTCGCCGGTGACCGGCGCCTGGTTGATCGACGTCTCTCCTCCCATCACCGCGCCGTCGGTGGCCACGGACTCGCCGGGACGCACGATGAAGACGTCTCCCACGGCGAGGCTCTCCACGGGGACCTCCACGTCGATGCCATCACGACGCACGAGCGCCACCTTCGGAACGAGCTTCATCAGCGCGCGCACCGCGGCCCGCGTCTTCTGCTCCGTGAATCCCTCCGCGGCCTCGCTGATCGAGTACAGGAAGACCAGCATCGCCGCCTCGAGCGGCTCGCCCAGCGCAGCCGCGCCGAGGGCCGCCGTGGACATCAGCAGCTCGATCCCAACGACCCGCTTCCTGAGAAGCTTCTCGAGTCCCTCGCGCGCGAAGAAGTACCCGCCGACGAGGATCGCGAGCCCCAACGCCACGAGGCTGGGCCAGCCGACAGTGAGCGCCCGAGAGAGACCCCAGCCGATCGCGAGGAGCAGGCCAGATGCCGCGGACGCGAGGACCTTCGGGCTCCAGAGGCTCGGCGCCTCGCGCTCGGCCTCGCGGGCCACGGGGAACCCGAGCGAGGTCAGCGCCCCCTCGAGCGCCTCGCGAGAGGTCTTCGCGGGCTCGAACATCAAGGCCACCTTGCCGGCCTTCGGGAACGTCCGAACCTCGACGACGCCTTCATGACCCCGGAGGCCCGCCTCGATCTTCGCCGCTTCGTTCTCGCAGTCGAGGTGCTGCACGCGTACCTCGAGTCTTGCCGTTTCACCGCTCATGACTGACCTTCCTGTGGCGTATCCACCGCCTCGACGGGGCCCCGCATGTGTCCAGTCCAAGGGTGCTTTCGGCCTCCGAACCAGCTGTAGACCGCCGGTAGCACGAAGAGCGTGAGCAGCGTGGACGACAGGATGCCGCCGATGACCACCGTCGCGAGTGGGCGTTGGACCTCGGCGCCGGAGCCGTGGGAGAGCGCCATCGGAACAAACCCCAGCGCTGCGACGAGCGCCGTCATGAGGACCGGTCGCAGTCGCTCGACCGCGGCGCGCTTCACGGCCTCGGTCGCGGTCGCGCCCTCGTCCTCGTGTTGGCGCGCGGTGGACACCAACACGAGGCCGTTCAGCACGGCGACGCCGAAGAGCGCGATGAAGCCGACGCCCGCCGATATGGAGAGCGGCATGCCGCGGAGCGCCAGCGCCGCGATGCCGCCGGTCACGGCGAACGGCACGTTCAAGAAGATGATGGCTGCGGGCCTGGCGGCGCCGAAGCTCGTGTAGAGCAGCACGAAGATGAGCAGCAGGGCGAGCGGGATGACCAGCGTCAGGCGCTCCGTCGCCGCCTGGAGGTGCTCGAACTGCCCGCCCCATTCGAGGCGGTACCGAGGCGGGAGTGCAACCTCCCGCTCGACCCTGCGCTGCGCATCTGCGACGAACGACGCGATGTCGCGACCGCGCACGTTCACCTGCACCGTGACGCGTCGTTCGAGATCTTCGCGACCGACCTGTGCCGGCCCTGTCTCCTCCTCGAGGTCGGCGACCTGCGATAGCGGGACGGTCTGTCCGGCGTTCGCCGCGACGGGGAGCGACTCGAGCAACGAGAGGTCGCGGCGCGTCGCCGGATCGAAGCGGACTTCCACTGCATACCGGAGGCTCCCCTCGTAGACCTGCGTGACCTGAATCCCGCCGAGCGCGGCGACCGTGTCGAGGACGTCTTGTACGCGCACCCCGTAGCGAGCCGCGGCCTGTCGGTCGACGTGAACTCGAAGCATCGGGAGGCCGCTGATCTGCTCGGCTCGGACGTCTTGCGCACCGGGCACTTCTCGAAGGACGCGCACCAGTGCATCCGAGCGCTCACGAAGCACCTCGAGGTCCTCGCCGTAGAGCTTCAGCGCGATGTCGGCGCGCGAGCCCGCGATGAGCTCGTTCATCCGCATCTTGATGGGCTGGGAGAAGCCGAAGACGATGCCGGGAACGTGCTCGCGAAGCGCCTCCTCCATCGCCTCGACAAGCTCCTCTCTCGTGCCGTACCGCCAAGTGTCACGCGGCTTGAGCCCCACGAGGACGTCGGTCATCTCGACGCCCATCGGGTCCATGGCGATCTCGGAGCGCCCGGTCTTGCAGACCACGGTCTCGACCTCCGGAAACTCGCGCAGGGCTCGCTCGAGCGCCGTCGTTTGCCGTGTAGCCTCGGTGAGGCTCGTGCTCGGGAGGCGATAGACCTCGAGCGCGATGGCCCCCTCGTCGAGCTCGGGAATGAACTCGGCCCCACGCGTCGCCGCCACGCCGATCGCGCCGGCGAGCAGCCCGACCGCGACGCTGACGGTCGCGACGCGGTGACGCAGGACCACGTCGAGCGCGCGGGCCATTCGATCGCGAAGCGCCGTGATCACTCGCCCCTCCGACTCCTTCGGATGGAGCGGCAGCATCAGCGAGGCGAGGACCGGCGCCAGCGTGATGGATAGGACGAACGCACCCGCCAGCGCGAAGACGACCGTCAGCGCCATCGGCCGGAACATCTTCCCCTCGATGCCCTCGAGCGTGAGGATCGGGAGGTAGACGATCGCGATGATGAGCTCACCGAAGGCCGTGGCGGTTCGCACTTCGAGCGAAGAGCTCAAGACCAGCTTGTCGCGCTCCGCGGGCGTCAGCGCGCGACCCAAGGCGTGGGAGCGCTCACTCATCCGCCGCACGGCGTTCTCGACGATGATGACCGCGCCGTCCACCAGCAGGCCGAAGTCGATGGCCCCGAGCGACATCAGATTCCCGGACAGCCCCGCGGCGCGCATGCCGAGAAAGGCGACCAGCATCGAGAGCGGAATCAGGCTCGCCACCACCAGGCCCGCTCTCAGGTTCCGCAAGAACAGAAAGAGGACGACGATCACGAGGATGCCGCCCTCGGCGAGATTCCTGGCAACGGTGGTGATCGTGCTCCGAATCAGCTCGGTGCGGTCGTAGAAGGGGACGATGGTGACGCCCTCGGGCAGCGTCGGCTGGATCTGCGCGACGCGCGCTCGCACGCGATCGACGACCGCACGCGAGTTCTCCCCGAGCGTCATCATCACGACCCCCGCGACGATCTCGCCGTTGGCGTCGCGTGTGACCGCGCCGTGGCGTACCGCCGGTGCGAACGACACGCGCCCGAGGTGCCGGGCCAGGATCGGCGCTCCGTCGTCGCCGTTCGTAATGACCGTGTCGCCCAGGTCGTCGAGCGTCCCGATCAAGCCGTCACCGCGCACCAGGAGCTGCTCGCGATGGCGCTCGATGTACGCGCCACCGGCGCTTCCGTTGGAGCGCTGGAGCGCTTCGATCACATCGCGCAGAGACAGACGGTGCGACTGGAGCAGCGCCGGGTCGAGCTCGAGCTGGTAGGTCCGAAGCTCGCCGCCGAACGTGTTGATCTCGACGACCCCAGGCACGCTCTTGAGCTGCGGTGAGATGTACCCCTCAAGGATCGACCGCAGCTCCATCGGCGAACGGCCCGGGCCCCGTACCTCGAACTGGTAGACCTCGCCGAGGCCGGTGGAGAGCGGCGCGATCTCCGGGGTGCCGTACCCCTCCGGGATCGCGTCGCGTGCCTCCTGGAGTCGCTCCGCGACGAGTTGACGTGCGCGGAAGATGTCTGCGCCATCCTCGAAGACCACCGTGACCTGCGACAGTCCGAACTTCGACACGGAACGAAGGTCGGTGACCTGCGGGAGGCCGCTCATCGAGCGCTCTACGGGGACGGTCACGAAGCGCTCGACCTCGAGCGGTCCGAGCGCGGGCGCCTTCGTCAGGATCTGCACCTGGACGTTCGTGATGTCCGGCACCGCGTCGATCGGAAGCGTGCGTGCGGCGCTGAGCCCGAGCGCCACGACCACGGCGGTCAGCACGAGCACGAGGAACCGGTTGCGGAGGGACCACTGGACGATGTGCTGCAACATGTCAGTCGTCCTCGTCTGCGAAGGAGGAGCGTTCGAGCTCGGCCTTGAGCGTCAGGCTTCCGTCCGCGACGACCTCTTCCCCTTCTCGAAGGCCGCTCTGAATCTCGAGCGTCGCAGCGGTGCGCGCGCCGACGCGGACGCGTCGAACCGCGAAGGTCCGCTCGGCACCACGGACGAAGACGACCTCCTCTCCGGCCACGCGCTGGAGCGCGGCCGCCGGGATCGTCAGCGCGGGCCGATCGTCCTCAGCCGGCTGAGTCACTTCGTTCCCGAGGAGCCGCGCCCGACAGAACATGCCGGGGCGAAGGGTGTGATCCTCGTTCGACACCACGACGCGAACTCGGGCGCTTCGCGTTCGGTCATCGAGAAGCTCCCCGACGTGCGTCACGCGTCCACGAAGCTCCCGCCCCGGCAGCGCGCCCAGCGTGATGGAGACCTCCTGGCCTATCGCCACCCGTCCGAGGTCGCGCTCGTATGCGGTTAGCTCCACCCAGAGCTCGCCGAGGTCCGCTACGGTGAAGAGCGTGGCTGCCGCGTCGACGTTCTGCCCGACGATCGCCTGTCGCGCGACGACGACGCCAGCGATCGGGCTTCTCAGCGTGACGGTCGAACCTGCGGAGTCCGTCGCTCCTGGGGCGCTGAGCCCGAGAGCGACGAGCGCGCCGCGCGCGGCCTCCAGATCGGCACGGGCGGCGGCGAGGTTTGCGCGAGCCGCCTCGAAGTCGGCCGCGGAGGAGATGCGATCCTGGCGAAGAAGCTCCTGCCGTTGGTACGTCGCCTGGGCTTGCTCGACTCGCGCGGCGGCGGTGATGTACGCGCCGCGCGCGCGGCCGTAATCGCTGCTGTCCACGGTCGCGAGCGTGGCTCCACGGTCGACGCGGTCGCCCACGTTGACGTTGACGCGCGAGACGCGCGCGGCCGTACGGGGCCCGACCATCGCCATGCGATCAGGCGGCACGACAAGCTCTCCGACCAGCACGATGTCGCGGGAGAGACGGCCGCGCGCGACCCGCACGATCTCGAGGTGCGCTGCCTCCAGCGCCTCCTCACTCAGTCGGACAGTCTTCGCGGCCCCCTCTTCCTCTTCACGATGCTCGCCTGCCTCTGCGTGATCTTCCGTCGACGCTCCCGAAGGATGGCGCATGCGGACGAACAGGAGCCCCGCGACAGCGATGGCGAGCACCGTGAGCGTCAGGGCGATGACCTTCTTGCCGCGAGTCATCGGAGCACCCCCAGCGCGCGTTGCAGCGAAATGCCGGCATCCGCGAGTTCGACGAGCGCATCGAACTGCTCGCGACGCGTGTCGGCGAGCTCACGCTGCACGACGAGCACCCGCGTGAGGTCGCTCTGACCGAGCTCGAACGCGCGTTGCGCGAGGCGAAGCCCGTCTTCGATCGCCGGGATGGCGTCCGTTTCGAGGATGCGCAGTCCGTCCAGGGCCGCTTGATAGCGTCGTCGTGCCACGCGCACCTCAGCGTCGACGCGAATGGCGAGAGCCTCGCGTTCAGCCTCGAGGCGCTGCGTCCGCGCCTGCGCGATCGCAATCGGTCCCTGGTTCCTTTGGAAGATGGGCAGCGGCAGGCCGATGCCGAGCAGAAAGACGTTGTTCCCTTCCTCGCGCTGGTACGTAGTCCGCAGGACCGGGACCGGCCACGCGGCACGTTGTTCCGCATCGGCGTCGAGGCGGGACGCCCTCAACGCGGCTTCCGCGGCGACGATCTCGGGCCGGTCCGTCGGCGCCGTGCGCACGAGGACGTCGGTGAAGTCGGAGCTCACCGACGCGAGCTCGCCAGTGACCTCCACTGAACGATCTGCCGGGATCCCGAGGATGCCCTTGAGCGCGGTGATGGTCGTCTCGCGATTGGCCTCCGTCGTCGTCACGGCGCGCCGTGCACGCGCTGCGGCGACCCGAAGCAGCGCGACATCGGGGTCGCCGATCTCCCCAGCGTCGCGGCGACGCTCGGCGGTACGCAGGAGGGCGGTCGTGAGATCGAGCTGCTGGCGCGCCCAGCGATCCTCGGCAGTCGCTCTCAGCGCTCGGTAGTACGCGGCGAGCGCCTCTGCGAGAGCTTGCTGCTGCGACGTGCCGACGAGCGCCTCGTCGCGCGCGATCGCGCCGCGTGCAGCGTCGATCTCGGCGCCGCGACGCCCATAGATCTCGAGCGGGATCCCGAGCGTCACCTCGGCATCGGGGATCGTGTCGTTCGGCCGGAACCGCGGCCCGGCCGCCACGTCAAGCCAGGGCGATTGACGGAGCAACACCTCGGCGCCCACCAGTTGACCTCGGCTCTCGCCGACTCGCCGCGTCGCGACGATCACGTCCGGGCTCCGACTTCGAGCCAACTCAGCGACCTCTGCGCGACCGAGTCGCAGGGGCGCCTCCTGCGCGTGAGCGCGGAGCGAGACGAGCGCGAACGACAGGACGAGCCCGCCGATAAACCATCGAAAGACAATTGCCGTAGACAAGACACATCACTCCTCCGCGTCGCCTGCGCGACGCCAACAAGCCTCTGGAACACGCACGGTTGGTTCGGGCGGGTTCAGGCTCGCGGAGGGTGAAAGACCTCGTTGGCGCTATCGCGCGAATGGCAGGTGTCGACGGGGGGCGCGGCCGGCGCTCCGGCGGGCGCGGGAGGCGCCGTGATCTGCACCATCGCAAGCGGCGCCGGCACGGACGGAGCGACCTTGGCGCACAGCCCGTGGGAGCAGTTCGGCGGGCAGTGCTTTTGCCCATCCGAGCCATCGCAATCAACCGCACACGCGACGGCCTCGCCGGTGACGATCTCCACGACCAGCTCGGGGAGCCCGCTCGCGACGAGCGCGACAAAGGCCGCGACGATGATCGCGAACCACGAACGCGACACGGGTTGCCGTCGTGTCCGCCGCGTCATCGTGGGCGCTCCTTGTGCCTCGCGAAGGCCTCGCGGACGGCGCGCTCGAGCGTCGGGCTCTCGAGGCGGTAGTACGCGAGCTTGCCCTGCATCCGGCATTTCACGGCGCCTTCCCGTCGCAGCCGCTGGAGCTGCTGCGACGTCGCGGGCATCGACCGGCCGAGCACGCGGGCGAGATCGCAGACGCAGAGCTCGTGGAACGAGAGCGCGTAGAGGATGCGCAAGCGCGTGGGGTCAGCGAGCAGGCTGAACTCGGCCGCGGAGCGCTCGAGCGTGTCCTCGTCGGGCATCGCGGCCAGAACCTGGGCGACGTTCTCCTCGTTCACGAACTCCACGCCGCACGTGTCTGCCTCGACCGAGGTGTCGGACGGCGGGCGAGCGCGGTCGGCGGACTTCGTTTCCACGAGTTCGAAAACTAGCAACCTCGGAACCGTCCGTCAACGGTGTAGCAGTTGGTCCTACTTCCGGCCGGGCAACAGCCGCTTTGTTCCAAAAGCGGCTATTCGCGTCGGGGGGCCGAGCGCTCACCCCACCAGCGTCTTGAGCATCGCCATCCCGCGCGCGGCTTCGGCGGGCGTCGCGTCGGCGAGCTCGAGGTACACGCGCCCGCTCTCGTTGTAGTCCTCGGTGTTCACGCACCAGCGCTCGCTCGCGGGCGTCGCGAGCTCGATCTCGGCGGCGAGCTTGTGCAGCGCGGCCTTCACGACGCGGTAGCTGGTGCCCTTGGGGAAGCGGAGCGCGATCTGCGGCTCGGGCGTTCCGTAGCGGCTCTCGCCCTGGCTCACCGTCTTCGTCGCCTGCGTGTTCTTCGTCGTCGTGATCATCGTCGTCCTCGCGTCTTGCGCGGGGCCCAGTGCCCGTCGCGTGAGGACATACAGGCTTCGGTTCAGAGCCATAGCAAGGCCAAGGATGTCGAGTTTCCGATGTTCTTTCATGCGCTTGGAGGCGCATCGCCTACACCGTTTGCGTCGGCGCCCACGTTGCGCCCAGACGCGCGGAGGGCCCTTCACGCGAGGCACGCCGCCTGGCTGCGCGACGCGGCCACGTGGGCCAACGTCGGCGCCCGTGGCGCACGTCAGAGCGCGACCACCGCGTAGCGCGAGCCGGGGTTCATCGCCTCGAGCTGGGCGCGCCGCTTCTCCGCGTCCTCGGCGGTGGCGAACGCGTCGTACTTCCAGTCGTTCTTGGTTGGCGCCATGCGGCTGATCGAGCCGTCCTTGTTCACCGACGTCACCATGAACCGCGCCGTCGCGGCGGCTTGCTCGATGGAGCGCTTGGCGCGCGCGTCGGCGTAGGCGCGGAAGGCGGTGGTGCTCTTGATCCTCATCGTCGTCGTCCTCGCTTTCGCGTCGAGCCCATGCCCTTCGCGTGAGGACATACAGGCTTCCGTTCGCGCACGTAGCAAGGCGAAGAAGCGAGGATTCGACTTCGCGCAAGAACACGCGATGCGCCGCGCTCTTCGGGCGTGGAGGCCTTCTGCCTACCCCTTCGCCGTGAGTCCGGTGCGGAGCATCTCGGCGATGAGCGACGCGGCCAGCTCCTCGTCGGTCTCGCCCTTCACGTCGAGCTCGACCTCCTCGAACTTGCGCGCGTTGGCGACGACCCACCCGATGTACTTCGGCACGGTGAAGTCCTCGACGCCGAACGCGATGTCCTGCATGGCCTTCACGATCTGCAGGGCCGTGCCTTGGAACACGCGCCCGTCTCTCATCACGATCTTCATGCTGCGGTCTCCTTTCGGCGCGAGCGCCAGTTGCCCGAGGCGATGACGGGACGACCTTCGACCTGCTCGGGCGGGAGGAGGTAGGTCTGGACGAGCGACCCGTCGTCGAGCGCGATGCGCGTGCGACGGTAGAAGCGCGGATGTCCTTCGAGCCGGTCAAGCGCGGCAAGCGTGGCCTCGTCGACCTCATACACCTCGCCGGCTACCGCGTGCGCGCCTCCGCTCACGAGACCCGGAAACGGTCCGAGGTCCCGCAGCTCGAATGCGGGCTCCGTGCGCGCGTTCGCAACGAGTCGCGCGCCAGCCAGGACGCGGTGGTTCGGCTCACCGGCGAGGAGCGTGCCGTAGACGAAGACGCGCGTGGGGGCGCGACTGTGGCTCCGCGGCGCGCTCACGGCGACACCCCCGCTGCGCGAGCCAGGGGCTCGACGTCGAAGCCCAGGCGCGCGTACGCGTGCCAGAGCACGGTGAAGTAACCCAGCGGCGGCGCCCACGCTTCGAAGCCGTCCTCGGGCTGGAGGTAGGTCATGACGCGGCGGCGGCGCCCGCTCTCGTCGCGCACCCACCGGATGACGCGCTCGTAGGCGAAGGGATGGCCCTCGAAGCGGTCGAGAGCGCGGAGGTCGACGTTGCCCAGCTCGTAGAGGAGCCCCTCGACGCACGCGCCCTTGGCGCGCACGACGCTGGCCACCGCCCCGCCCCAGCGGTGGCTGAAGCCGCCGAAGGCCAGCGTGTAGTTCGGCAGCGTCGCTCGCCCGACCACGCGCGCGTCCGCGCAGCGCTCGCGCATCTGCGCGTCGTCGAGGTTCGAGCCGTAGGCGAAGTAGAGCACCGGGTTCATCTTCTCATCTCGCTTCGGGCAGTCGCCCGTCGTCGTCATGCATCGCCTCTGTTCCCGATCGAGTCCAGCGCCGGCTCGCGGTCCGGCGCTGGTTCGTCGGCGCCGTTCACGCTGCGCGGGCATCACCGACCTCCTCGCTCTCTGTCGGGGGCTGCGTGTCCATCTCCGGGCGGCGGTCCCGGCGCTCGCCCTTCCACGCCGCCGCGCCCGCGAGCTTCTTCGTGAGGTGCAGGCGCGCGGGCTTGAACTCCTCGCCGATCAGCCCGAGGTGCAGGAGCACCACCCGGAAGTCGTACTTCGCGGTCGCGGGGTTGAAGTCGCGGCGCTTGCTCGACGCGGCCTTCGAGGAGAGCGCCTTCGCGGCCATCGCCAGGACGAGCTGCACGTAGGCCTTCACCTCGCCCGCGTGCAGCGTGCCGTTGAAGTAGCGGAACTCGATCGTGCCTCGGAAGAAGAGGCTGTTGAGGTTCAGCCCCGCGTACCTCGACCCGTGGTAGCGCGTCGGCGTGACGTTCGGGCTCCCGTACCAAGCGTCGCGGACCTCGCTCATCGTCTTGGGGCGGCGCGCTTCGAGCGCCTCGATGAAGCGCGCTTCGATCGGGCGGCAGTACCGCGCGAGGCGCTGCTCGCTCACACCGAGCGCGTGCTCGAGGAGGCGCTCCTGCTTGTGAACCAGCTTGACCAGGTTCACCACGCTCTTCGCGTCGAAGCGCTCTGCTCCGATGTGGATGTGGATGCCCGTCGAGTGGTCCACCTTCGCGCCCGCCGTGCGCACCGCCCGGATGATGTTCTGCAGCTCCTCGATGTCGTCGTAGCCGAGGATCGGCGAGACGATCTCGCCGCTGTTCTCGCCGCCGCTCAGCGAGCCGTCCGGCACCACCTTCCAGGTGCGCCCGCTCGCGGTGGTGATGCGCACGTCCCGGTAGTCGTTCGAGATGGTGCCGCCCACCACGCTGTGGATCGCCTCGGCGAGCTTCGTCCGGCTCAGGCCCACCGTCTCGATCTCGATCCCGAATCGCAGCGTCTTCATCGTCGTCGTCCTCGCGTTCTGCGCGGCGCCCAGTGCCCGTCGCGAGGGACATACAGGCTTCCGTCTGCGCCCCTAGCAAGTCCGAACAGGTTGATTTCGCATGTGTTTTCAGGCGCTTGGAATAGCTACGAGGTTCCGCGCAGCTGGGGCGTCGGAGGCGGTTGTAGGCCTGCCGACGCCCCTCCGAGTCCGCAGCGCTCACGCGCCCGTGCCGCTCGCGTTCGTGAAGAGCGCGGCCGCGTCGCGCGCGCCGAGATGCGCGAGGTAGTGGCCGATGGCCCCCCGGAAGAACTCCATGCGGTTCTTGATGCCCTTCGCGCGCCAGGCCTCGTCCATCTTGTCGGCGACGTCCGCCTCGAGCCGCAGCGGGAGGATCTTCACATCGAGAGGCTCGCCGTCGCGCGCGCGGGTCTTGCGCGGGCCGATGTTGATTCGGCCCTTCTCGGCCTCGCGGATCTTCCAGATGAGGTAGCGGCGGTTATGGAGAGCACCCCATAACCGCCGGTATGTAGAGCTGACGGATATGGGGAGTCGTGAGCGCATCGCGGCGCG
>CAYYWA010000082.1:18349-18837 GCA_964475255.1 uncultured Sorangium sp. | reverse complement strand
CGCGGGGGGGGGGGGGCGGGGGGGCCGGGTGGGGGGGTGGGTGGTCGGGGGGGCCCGCGGGGCGGCCCCCCCCGCCCGTACAGGCGCGCCGCGCGATCGAACGCGAGCACCTTGGAGGCGTGGTTGGCGGCGACGAGCACGTGCCGGCGGAGCGAGACCTCGTCTCCGGCCGCCTCGAAGTGATCGACGGCGGCGAGCGGGTTCGGCCGCGGCGTGGAGAGCAGGGCGCAGGCGAGCGCTCGGTGCCGCGCGGCCCGCTCGGAGCGCGCGAGCCGTCGCAGCACCTCGCTGCGAACCCGATCGTGATAGAGCTCGGCGAAGCGCTCGGAGACGTCCGTCGTGCGCACGAGCGAAAGCCGCTCGAGGCTCGTGAACACGCCGCGGTGCTCGGCCCCGAGCCCCGCCCCGGAGAGGCCCACCGAATACACGAAGGGCGCGCCCGCCCACACGACGGTACGCGTGAGATCGCGCTCGACACGCGCTCCCTC
>CAYYWA010000082.1:828-18339 GCA_964475255.1 uncultured Sorangium sp. | reverse complement strand
CCGCTGGTGGGGCGTGAACCCGCGGGGGGTCGCGGCGCGGAGCGCCGCCGCGGAGAGGCCCACCTCCTGCTCGACGGGCGCGCCGGCCACCGCGAGGATCTCGATCACACGAAGCGCGGTTTCCGGGAGCCCGTGCAAGCGATGCTCGAGCAAGTCTCCGAGCGAAAAGCCGTCCGGGAGCCCCTGGCCGCGCGTCGCGCGCAGGTAGTGCGCGATCTCGCCGAGCACGTACGGCGATCCCTCGGCGGCGCGCGCGAGCCGAAGCGCGTTCGCCGAGGGCGGCGTTCCGACCTCCTCGAGCAGGCTCCCGAGCACGGAGACGCTCTGCTCGTCCGTGAGCGGGCCGACCGCGATGCGCTCGCAGTCGATGGGATCGCGCGCGTGCCCCTCGAGCACGCGCAAGCACGCGCTCGCTGCCCGGTCCTCGGCCCGGTACGAAAGGACGATCAGGAGCGCGCGCCCCGTGGCGCGGCGGAGCTCACGCAGGAGCATCCCGCTGTCTTCGTCGCCCCACTGCACGTCGTCGATCCAGAGCACGACGGGACGCTGCTCGGAGAGCTGCTCGATGAGCTCGCGAAACGCCGTGAACGCACGGCGGCGCACATCGACCTCGTCCGCGTCGGGCTCGACGCGCTTCGCCTTGGATTCCGTCTCCGTCGAAGAAGTGCCGAGCCCGCGCTCGAGACCCGGAAACAGGCACGCGAGCGCTTCGGCCTCGGCCGTCGGGAGCTTCGGACGCACGCTGGCCGACCGTTCGAGCATGGCGGACACCTCGTCCACCAACCCGTCGATGGCGTTGAACGCGACGGTCTCGTGCGGATGGCACCGCGACGAGAACACGAGCGCCTCGTCGGAGTCCTGCAGAGACGCCAGGAACTCGCGCACGAGCCGCGTCTTGCCGATGCCCGACGTACCGGAGACGTGCACGATGCTGAGCGCGCCAGCACGAGCTCGCCCGAACGCAGCCCGGAGCCGTTCGAGCTCGGCCGACCGCCCCGTGAACGGCACGCGCGCCTCGCTCACCGCCACGGGTGACAGCGAGTACGAGCGAGGCGCCTCGCCGCCGAGACACTGCAAAATTTGCTCGATCCCGGGACGCTCGGTGGCGCGCGGGTGCAACAGGGCCCGAATCAGCTCGTCCAGGTCCCGCGGCAGCGCGTAGCCATCTGCCCGGAGTGACGGCACGACGAAGTGGCGCTTGCGACGAGCGACGGCCAGGGCCGACCCTTCGAACGGCAAGCGTCCGGTGGCCGCTTCGTAAAGAGTCATCCCGAACCCGTACCAATCGGCGGCGGGGGTCAGCGGCCCTCCCCAGAGCTGCTCGGGCGCACAATAAGCGACGGTACCGGCGAAGGTTTCGGGGGCACGGCGCTCCAAGTCGAAGGTGAAAGGCGCCGCGAGCCCGAAATCGAGGAGTACGACGCGTCCCGGAGGCGTCACGAGCACGTTGGACGGCTTGACGTCCCGGTGCAGCTTTCCGCCGAGGTGGAGCGCCTGAAGGGCGCTCGCGAGCTGCGTTCCCGCGTCGCGGAGCCGCCGGACGAACGTCTCCGGGTCGGTGCGGGCGGCCTCCACACCCCGGGTGTACTCGACGAAGTCGACCCCGCTGACGAGCTCCATGGTGAAAAAGCACCAGCGTTCGTCGGCGACCAGCTCGTAGAGGTTCACCAGGTTCGGGTGGACGATGTGGGCGAGCGCGCGGAACTCCCGCTTGAGCCGGAGCCGATCCTCCGGGCTCATGCCGTGCATGGTCTTCAGCGCGACCTCGTGCTTCAGGTCGCGGTCGAACGCTCGGTAGACGGAACCCATCCCTCCGCTCCCCAGGTGCTCGAGCAACCGGAACCGGGACGGCACGTCCGGATGGGCGTACTGGGAACGGATCCCCGACGCCGGGGCTGCCCCGTTATCCTCGAGGGTGATGGTTCGCGAGATCGAACCGTGATGGCGTCCGAAGTGTCCGACCGACAAACGGGGTCCTGGTGAAGGGACGTGAGTATAAACTCAGAACGCTTCGGCCGACTGTTCGCACAACGAAGATTCAGGGGGCCCCAAGCGCCGGTTCGGGGGGGCCGCGCCTGAGCCATCGTCCCACTTCGAGACGCACCGCCGTCTCCGTCATCTCGATTCGAGACACTTCAGTGTCACTAAACCGCCTGATTTCCGGTATTTGCAAACATTTCCACTCGGCATGTGCCGTGCATTCTCAACAAGCGCTGGCGGCGCCGTCGGTGCCCCCCTCCCCGATGGACGGCTGCCGGCACTTACTCCCCAACGGCGCGTGACTTCTCCCCGGTCACGCGCCGTTGCCTTTTTTGTCCAAGGCGACCGCGCGTGGCGCCGACCCAGGCTCGTGACCGCGGGAGCCTTCGTTTCGAGGTCCTGACCGCGGGAGCCGTCGTTGCCCAGCGCTGCTCTGCGGCAGCGGCCGATCACGCAAAGAACCGACCAGCCGAGGCCTCTCCGTGACTCTCTCCCCGGATTTTTCCTCGGAAAGCACCGATCGCGCCCGCGAGCCAGCGTTTTTCGGCCTCATTGACGCCCTGCGCGGACGCCCCCATGCTTGCCGCCGGCTGCTCGCGGCCACGCGCTCGTGATGGCGATTCGCTCGACCCCAAGGAGGCTTCGCCTCCGGTCGCTCGGCCCCTGGCTGCTGCTGGTCGGGATGGCGTGCTCGACCCAGACCCCGCCGAAGCCGCCGTCGGCGGTCCGCGTCCGGTCCGAGGTGGCGTGGAACCCTCCCGAGACGCTCCCTGCTCTCGAGCAGCTCTCGGCGGAGGTGCGAGTGCTCGGCATCAAGGCGGGAGAGTTTCATTTCGAGGTCGGCCGCCCCTGCGACGGGGCCGGCACCAACGCCGTCTTGCGCTCGAAGATGAGCACCGCGGGGCTCGTCCGGCTGTTCAAGGCGACCGACGGGACGTCGCGGACGACGATGGACCTCCGGGCGGGCCGGCCACTCGAGTCCGACCTCTTGGTGCTGGATGGCGACGTCACGCGACGGTACCAGGCGCGCCATCGGCCCGGGGCCATCGAGACCACGACGTACAGGTCGGGCGGGACGCCCGAGCACAAGGTGCAGCGCCTCCCGTCGGGCGAGCACGCGCTCGACATGCAGTCGGCCTTCTTCCTGCTGCGCCACTGGCAGGCGGAGCCGGGAGCCGAGGGGTACTTCTACGTGCTCCTCGGCAAGGACCTGTGGCGCGTGGTGGTGACGTTCCAGGGCGAGCGGCAGGTCGTCTTCCGCGACCAGCCGCGATCGGTGGTGCGTATGACCGGAGCCGCGCACCGCGTGAAGCGCGAGGCGCGCGACGCGGATGCGACCCGGCGGTTCACGATTTGGCTCAGCAACGACGCGGGCCGCACGCCGCTCTTCGTCGAGAGCGACGCGAGCTTCGGGCGCGTGTTGATGGAGCTCACGGCGCACGAGAAGAGCTTCGATGCGCCCGCCTGCATGGCGGCGGCACGCCTGTAGCCCCGTTCACGAAAGTGCGGCCGACGCGAAGGCGGTCCGCCGTGCGCGAGCGAACGGCAGAAGCGCGCGCGTGACTCCGTTCACGAGCGGCGGGCGCGGGCGCGGAGCTCCGCTCGTCAGAACGAGGAGTTCGGCTGCTTCAGAAACTCGATCTCTTCCGGCGTGGACTCGCGACCGAGGATCGCGTTGCGGTGCGGGTACCGTCCGAAGCGGGCAATGATGTCCCGGTGCAGGATCGCGTAGTCGAGCGCGTTCTGCGCCCGGTCCCGGAGCTCCGGCGGAGACTCGTCGCGGAGGCGTCGGAACGTCTCGACGGAGAGGTCCTGCACGGACGGGTCCTCGCTGTGCTGGAGCGGCATGTAGAAGAACCAACGCTCGTCGAACGCGAGCGGGCGATCCATGCCGCTCGCGATCCCCTCGCGACACGCGCGGAGCGCCTTCTCGTCCCCCTCGAAGCTCCGCGGGCTCCCGCGAAACAGGTTCCTCGAGAACTGGTCGAGCACCACGATGTAGGCGAGCCGGCTGCGGGGCTCCGCGAGCCACGCGTCGCGCTCCCCGCGCAGCACCTCGGCGTGCAGGTCCGCGAACTCGGCGCGCAAGCGCTCGTCGAACGCCGGATCCTTCTTGTACCAGCGCTCCGAGTGCGCTTCGTCCGCGCGCCCGAGCTCGTCGAGCTCACCGAACCAGAAATCGAGCACCCGCGCGACGTCCCGGTCGTTCATGATGGCTCCACTCTACCCCATCGAAGCGCCGCGGCATTCGAAGTGAGTTCGCTCACGGAATTGGCGGGTGAGCCCGCGGGCGGCCGTTGCAGGGGACGGCGCCTCCGCACCGAGCCCGCACCAAGGACCACCCGCGCGTTCGCGACCTCGGCCTGAATGCCGACTAGGAAGCTCGCAATCGAGGCTCACCCCTTTCGTTGATTCTTCATGCGCCGTTCCATCTCTTCCGGGGACACGTCCTCGACGTGCTGCGCGAGCGTCCACTGGTAGCCCTCCGGGTCCCGGAAGTCGCCGGAACGATCGCCGTAGAACTTGTTCTCGAGCGGACGCTCCACGCTCCCCCCGGCCTTCACGAAGCGATCGGCGAGCGCATCCACGTTCTCGGTGTACACGTAGAGCCCGATGGGGGAGCCGCCGATCGACGCGAGGCTCTTGGCGCCGAGCTCGGGAGCTTCGTCGGCGAGCATGAAGCGCGAGTCGCCGATCCGCATCTCGGCGTGCGCGATCTTGCCGTTGGGCATCGGGAATCGATAGAGCTCCTCCGCGCCGAGCGCCTTCTTGTAGAACTCGATCGCCTTCGTGGCGTCCTTCATCACGAGAAACGGCGTGAGCGAGTGGTAACCGTCCGGAATGGGCTTGACCATCCTGCCTTTGCTCCTCTCTCCCGAGCTCTCGGGGGACGGTCAGCCTGCCTTCACCGCCTCGCACGAGCAAGAGGCCCTTTGCCTCGAACCCAACAGGATCCCGCATCGCGCGGCGCACGGCGGAGCCTGGATTTCGGGCTGACGCCAACGCCAGCCCGAAACCAGGCCGAGGGAGAATCCCCAGCGTGCGCCCTTCACTCCGCGGCGGACTCGACGCGGGACGCGTGCTCTCGCCCGCGTCCGCGCGCTCCGCTCGCGAGGCGATGCTCGACCGTGCGGGCCCACGGGCTCTCGTGACGAACGAGCTGCCGCTCCGAGAGGAGCGCTCGAGCGAGCCGCGTCTCGCCAGCACGCACGGCGGACTCGATCAACAGTTGCTCGATCACGTCCCGCTGGGCGTTGCTACCACCGAAGTGATTCGCCACCAGGCGCAGCGGCAAGAGCGTCTCGACGACCGCCGGATAGCGGCCTTCGGCGAAGGCGAGCACCGACCGCGCGAACGGCAACCCTACCTGGCGAACCATATCGGGGTTGCTGCCGTCCTCGGCGGCAGTGCGCTCGAGCGCGCGCACGATCTCGCGCGCCTCGGAGAGGCGGCCGTCGATGACGAGGGCCATCACCGCGTGGACGTCGCTGAACACGTGGAACCCATGCTGCACCGGATTGCTCCACGCGTCGGCCACGCTCGTCGCTCGCTCCCCGACGTCGATGCCGCGAAGGTAGAGCCGGAACAGCAGCGCCGACGCGTCCACGAGCTCGAGAGCGATGCACGACGGTCGCGGGTAGATGCGCGTGTCGAAGAGCTCGAGCCCCCTCCGCACGTCCCCCGCCTCGAGGTGATAGAGCGCGAGGTGCCAGTAGTTGTGGTACGCGAACGTGTTGTTCGGCGCCCAGTCGGCCTCGCGCGTCGTAAGCCACTCGATGCCCTCCGGGATGCGTCCCGTCATCTCGAACACGTGGGCTCCGGCGTGCACGGCCCAGGAGTCCCGAGGGTTCAGGGCGAGCGCCGAACGCGCCGTGTCGAGCGCGCGCTCGAACAGGTTCGTCTCTTCGAAGCCGAAGGCGAGCATGCCGAGCACGTAGCCGTAGCCCGGGACGCTCTCGTCCCAGGCCGGGAGCACGTGCGCGATGCGATCGCGCTGCATCCGCGTCCGCCCCACGTAAAAGTCGGAGACGTGGGCGATGACGAGCGCGAGCAGGTCGCGCGGATGATCGATCACGATGCGCCCGTAGAGCTCGCCAGCGCGATGGAAGTCGCCGTCGAGCCAGGCCTTGGCCGCCGCGAAGTGTCGGCGCTCCCGCTCGCTCGCCTTCGCGGCGAGCCGCTCGCCCTCGCGCAGGCTCTCCTGGATCAACGGCTCCGCCGAGCGTTCACCGGCGAGGACGCCGATGCCGGCGCGCAGGCAGTGCCCCGAGACGAAGTCGGGATCCTCCGCGAGCGCGCTCTCGATGGTGGCGAGCGGATCGAGGAAGTAGCTGGCCAGGAGGTCGAGGGCCGTTTCGTAGCGCTCGACCGACGCGCGGGACGCCGTCGTGAGCTCGATGCCTCTGGAATCGACGTATGTCATCGTTTGCTTCCTTTCGGGTCGGGTTCGAGAGGGAGCTTCGCTGCGAGTCGTGATCGCGCCCGGAAATCGAGCGTGAAAAGAGCGTGAAATCGGAGGAAAGCCGGCCCTCCTTTCCTCGCGTCGCGGTTCTCGCTAGTCCATCGAGGCTCGCCATGAAGCACGAACGCACGGAGCCGAAGACGGCCGTTCGGATCCGCTTGCTCGGACCGCTCGCGATCACGCGCGAGGGCGAGCCCATCTCCCTGCCCACGCGAAAAGCGGAGGCGCTGCTCGCCGTGCTCGCGCTGCGGCCCGGCGTGGCCTTCACGCGCGAGTGGCTCGTCGCCTTGCTCTGGCCGGACGTCGGCGAGGCACAGGGGCGCGCGAGCTTGCGACAAGCGGTGGCGCACCTCCGGCGGGCGCTCGGGACCGAGCTCTTCGCGAGCGCGGCCGACCGCCTGAATCTCGAGCCCACGTCGGCCTGGGTCGACGTGGCGGAGGTCGAGCGCGTGCTCTCGCGTCCGCCCGTCGATCGCGAGCCCACGCTCGAGCTCTTCCGCGGCCCGCTCCTCGACGGCTTTCCCGCCATCGAAGACCCGTTCACGGCCTGGCTTTCGGACGAGCGGCTGCGCATCGGTCAGCGCGTCGCGGATCGCATGGAGGAGTGCCTCGCCGCGCTCTCCGCCGAGGGCTTGCTCGAACGCGCGCTCGCCGTCGGCACGTGGCTCGTCGGCATCGAGCCGACGCGCGAGTCCGTGCACCGCGCGATCATGCAGCTTCACCTCGAGCGGGGCGACGCCGCGCTCGCGCTTCGACAATACGAGCGTTGCCGCGAGCTGCTCGACCGACACCTCGGCCTCCGGCCCTCCGCGGAGACGGAGCGGCTCTGCCGCTCGATCACGGCTCGCAATTCCGTGCCGCCCTCGACGCGCACCGCGGCGGCGCCGGAGAGCGCCCCCGGCGGCGGCGCGCAGACGCTGCTCGTGGTGCACCCGTTCGAGCCGCACGCCGAAGACCCGAGCGCTTCCCTGCTCGCGCGCGGGCTCGTCGAGGATCTGATCACGGAGCTCTCGCGCTTTCGACAGCTCGCGGTCGTCTCCGCCGCGGCAGAGCGCGCGCACGGCGCCGCGGATCGCCCGCGTTCGGGGCTCGCGCTCTCCGGCAGCGTGCGCATCGCGGGAGGCCGCGCGCGGCTCACCGCGTCGCTCGTAGACCGCCGCACCGGTCTCACGCTCTGGGCGGAGCGATGGGAGACGCGGCACGACGATTTCTTCGGCGTGCTCGATCGCCTGACGCGCAACGTGGTGGCGGCGCTCGCGCTGCGCATCGACGAAGCGCGGCTCTCCTCGGCGCGGAAGAGCCCGCGCGAGCGGCTCGAGGTCTACGAGTGCTGGCTGCGCGGCCTCGAGTGCCTGCGGCGGGGCACGCCGGAGTCCGACGAGGAAGCGCGCGGCTATTTCGAGCAGGCGCTCGCGCGGGACCCCACGTTCGCCCGCGCCTACACGGGCATCTCGCTCTCGCACTTCAACGACTGGAGCTGCCAGGCCTGGGAGCGGTTCCATGAACGGGAGCGGCTGGCTTTCGAGTACGCGCGACGCGCCGTCGAGCTCGACGCGGGCGACCACGTGACCCAGTGCATCCTCGCCAAGGTCTACATCTACCGCCGCGAGTTCGCGCTCGGGGAGCGACACCTCGAGCAAGCGGTGACGCTCAACGCCAACGACGCCGACATCCTGATGCACGCTGCCGTCGGCTTCGCGCACCTCGGCGACGCCGAGCGAGCGGGCGCGCTCGCCGACGCCGCGCTCGAGCTCAATCCTCGACACCCCGACTGGTACTACCCCTTCGCGGCGCTGGCTCGCTTCTTCGCGCGGCGCCTCGACGACGCGGAGCACTTGCTCTTGCGCGCGCCGGACGGCCTCGTCGATGCGCGCGCCTACCTCGCCGCGATCTGCGCGCTCCGCGGGGAACGCGAGGCCGCGCGCGAGCACGGCGCGCGGTTCCTCGAGCACTTCCGCAGGAAAATCGTCCGCGATCGGCCGTTCTCGCCGGCCGAGGCGACGCGCTGGGTGCTCCAAGTGAACCCCCTCAGGGCCGAGGCAGACCACGCCTATTTCCTCGATGGCCTCACCAAGGCGGGCCTCGGCCGCCGTGATGCGCCCCGTCACCGCGCGGGCGCGGACGGCTTCCGTGAAGCGAGTTGCCGCCCCTGGCCGTTCGATTTAGAGGGGAAGCCGTGACTTCTCGCCATGCTCTTCGGGTAACCCTCGTCACGGCGCTCCTCTCGGCGAGCGGGCTCGCGCTCGCTGCCGACAGCGGGTCCGTCGTGGCTCGGTCGGGAGATGCCGTCATCACGAAGGCGGACCTCGAGCGGCGGCTCGCCGCGACGCGGCTGCCGACGAAGCCGGGCGCTTCGGACAACCCCGTGCGGCGCGTGCTCGACGAGGCGCTCATCCCCGAGCTCCGAGCGTCCCTCGAGGCGAAGCGGCGCGGCCTCGACAAGTCGCCGCGCCTCGCCGATCGCGAGCGCGAGATCCTGCGTCGGGCGCTGGAGCGCGCCGTCAAGGAGGAGACGCTCGAGAAGGATCCGGTGACGCGCGAGCAGATCCGCGCCTACTACGAGGAGAACAGGAGCAAGTACGAGCAGCCGCTCCGCATCCGGATCTGGCGCATCCTCGTCCGCGATCAGGAGACCGCCAAGAAGATCCTTCAAGAAGTGAAGAAGGACGGCAAGCCCGCGAAGTGGAGCGAGCTCGCGCGCACGAACTCCATCGACAAGGCGACCAGCATGCGCCAGGGCGATCTCGGCTTCGTGCGTCCCGACGGCAGCACGGACATGCCGCGCGTCAAGGTCGACCCGGCGCTGTACAAGGCCGCGGCCGCCGTGAAGGACGGGGAAATCGTGTCCACTCCGGTCGCCGAGAACGGCAAAGTCGCGATCCTCTGGCGTCGCGGCTCGCTCGCGGCCAACAAGCGCACGCTCGAGCAGGAAGAGACGTCGATCCGAAACATCCTCGAGCGCAAGCGCGCCGACGAGGCGATGGAGAAGCTGCGCACGAGCCTCCGCACGGAGCACGTCCGCGACGAAAATCCCGAGCCGCTCGCCGCGTTGCCCGAAGATCTCTTCGGCAAGAAGCCCAAGCGCGCGCGCCCCTTGGGCTCCGCCCGCATCCCCGCTCTGCGCTCCAAACCCCCCAAGAAGACCGAAGGCGGCGGCCAGCGCTGAGCCCGGCCAGAAGGCGAAGCCCGAAATCTAGCTCAGGCGCCCTCTTTGGACTGCGGCAGCTCCTGCCCGAACTGGCGCAGGACGGCGCGGAAGGTGCGTTCTTCGTCGTACGCGCGCTGACTGTGCACGAGGAAGCGCTTGCTCTCACCGATCAGAGCGGCGTCGGCGGCGCGCTCGTAGTTCTCGAAGGCGAGGAGCAGGTGCGGATGCGCCTGTGCCACCTCTTTCGGCACCATCATGGTGGAGGCCGCTTGCCGGCGCGCCTCCGCGAGTCGGTAGACGAGGCGGGCGAGCTCCTTGTCCCCGAAGCGTTGGCGCAACAGATCCGATTCGCGGCGCGCCCCCGCGAGCAAGAGCGCCGCGCGGTGGAGATAGCTCTTCGGCTCTGTCGGGGTGCTGCCGAGCAGCGCGAGCGCCGAGACGGACGTGGCGAGAGCGAGCACCCTCCGGCGATCGATCACGCGATCGGCTCCCGCCCCGCGACACCGAGCGACGTGATGTGCGGGCTCTTCAGGGCGAGTTCGGCCGCGCTGCGCTCCGCGGCGCGCTTCGAGCGGCCCACGGCCTCACCGAGCAGCTCCGGCCCGACCCGCACGCGAACGCGAAACCAGCGCTCGTGCGGCGGACCGCCGCTCTCCACGAGCTCGTAGAGGGGCGCGGGCTGGCCGTGCGCCTGCAGCCGCTCCTGGAGCTCGCTCTTCGGATCGCGCGCGCTCGCGGTCTCGAGCGCGGCAAGCCGTGCTTCGACGACGCTCGCGCACACGCGACGCGCGACCTCGAGGCCGCCATCCAGGTAGCAAGCAGCGATCAGCGCTTCGACCGCGTCGGCGAGCACGTTCATGCTCTGGCGGAGACCCGATGCGCCGGCTCCACGCCCAAGGCGCAGCGCCTCCGAGACACCGAACGCACGCGCGAAGCTCGCCAGCGACTCGGCATTGACGAGGTGAGCGCGGAGCCGCGTCAGAGTCCCTTCGTCTGCGTCGGGGAAGCGCCGATACAGAAGGTCTGCCACGCAAAAGCCGAGCACCGCGTCTCCCAAAAACTCGAGCCGCTGGTTGTCGGGGCACTCACGCCGCTCGTTCGCGTAGCTCGGATGCGTGAGCGCTTGTTCCAGGTGCGGCGCGGTGGCGGGCAGTCCGAGTCTGTGGGCGAGGGCCGCGGAGGACTCCAGAAGGTCGGGCTCGGACATGGTGGGGACGAAACGGAGAGAGCGTAGCGGAAGGCGCGCTCTGCATCAGCAACTGACGCACCGCATCACGCCCCCCGCGCCGGATTTCCGGGGAGGCCGGACTAGGATGGGGGTGTGGCCGCCCTCCGCGCCTGCCCGTTTTGCCGCGCGCTCTACCGACCCGACGAGGGCCGGCGCTGCCGGGAGTGCGACGTGGATCTGGTGGCGCTGGAAAAGCTGCCGCTCTCGGACGAGGCCCGGGCCGAAGCGGAGCTCGAGGGGGAAATCGTGCTCCCGGAGCACGCCCCGCTGCCCTGGGACGCGTTCGGCCGCGGGCGGGGCGCCCTCCTCGCGCTAAGCCTGCTCGGGCTCTGCTCGTTCTTCATGCCCTGGGTCGAGCTCGTCCGGCCGGAGACGGCGGTGCGCAGCGGCTTCGACCTCGCGCGCGGGCGCGCGGGCTGGCTATGGGCGGGAGCCACCGGGTATTTCGTGCTGCTGCCGCTGGTGTTCACGCGGCGGACCATCGCCGCAATGCGGGGTGCCCGGGTCATCGCGACGCTGCTCGCGAGCCTGACGCTCGCCCAGGTGCTGATGCTGTTGCTCCTGCCCCCTCGGCCACGTGGCCTGGTTCCCCTCGAGCTCCACTACACGTGGGGCCTCTACCTGAGCGGCGTCATCAGCCTCGTGGCAACGGCGGTCGCGACCCGACTCGGCGGTGCGCTGCCGCCGATGGCACCCGCGCAAACGGACGACGCCGCGCCGGCGTCGCGCACGCTGCACTGACGCGCGTCGCGATCAGAAGCGGATACCGAGCTCGAGGGCGAGCGCCCAGCGACGGCCCACGCCGTCGAGATCGCGATCGTCGAGCGCCGAGCTCTGCGCGCTCGCGGGAGGGACGAGATCCGCGGCGAGCTGCAGCGCCGCCTTCCAACGCTCGTAGCGGTACTCGACGCCGAGCAGCAGCCGGTGCCGCTCGAGGTTGGCGGAGCCGAAGCTCGAGTAGTTCGCGAAGTCGCTGCGCGCGGCCTCGTCGTCCGCCGTGCACACCGGCTGTCCATTCGTCGCGGAGCCGTCCGGGTCCGGCGTCAACGGCGTGTCGTCCCCGACGTAGCCGCACTCGTCGTGCGCGTTCCGGGCGGGCGTGAGGTCGACGAGGCCCGAATCGGCGACCATCCAGAGGTGCTGGTAGCCGACCCACGGAGTGATAACGCAGCGCCCCGGGAGGCGAACGGGCTTCGAGACACGACCGTCGACGCCGGCGACGGTGAGCGCGAGTTGGGGCGAGCCGAAGGCGCGTCGGACTCCGGCGCCGACCGCCACGTCCGGCAGGTAGCCGAGCGTGCCGGTGCGAAACCCCTCGAGGAGCGCGAGGCGCAGGTCCGCGCCGATGCTCATCGAGCTCGACTCCGGCATCGCCCCGAAGGAGCCAGCGAGCTCGAGACCGAACCCGAGGCCCTTGCGCACGCGCACCGAGTAGAGCTGAACGAGCGCGGGAGGATCGGCGTGCATCGCCGCGGCGCCGTCGCTCTCGGGCGGCCCTTGGGTCCCGAGCCGCACGTGCCGCGACTCGTCGCCGATGCGCGCCACCGTCGCTTCGAGACCGAGCTCCATCTCGCCATAGCCGAGCGCGCGAGCCGGATGGGGTGCCGACGGCGCGAAGGCGAAGCCGAGCTCGCTGACGAGCTTCTTCCACGCCGCGCGATCCGGCACACAGCGGATGCCGTCGGCGCTCTGACAAGCGGGGTCGAGCACGAGCCGCTCGAGCGCTGGATCCAACGGCTCCGCCCGTGCCGTTCCGGCGACGGCCAGCGCCAGAATCCCGGCGGCACAGGCGGCGTGGCGAGCTCTCGTCATCCGGAGTCCGATGGCCGAGCGAGGCTACCGGCCACGCCTTCGGCGCGTCAACACGGATGCGCCAACGCACGCCGTCAGCGCGAGGTCGCGTCTTCCTCCGCGAGAACGCGTGCGCGAGCCGGGCGCTGCTCGTCCCTTGGATGCAGCCAATCCCGACTCAGCGAGCCCAGCGTCCGGCCGACGGCAGCGCGAGCGCGGCCCGCCGCTTCACGCGTTCCCAGACTCGCCGCGCCCCTTCCTTCGTGAGGTGAATGCCGTCTTTCCGTCGCGTCGGCTCGTCGGCAATGAGCTCCGCCCCATCCCTCACGGTGGAGATCGCGGTCGCGCAGCTCACGCGCTCCGCCGCCTGCCGCTGCAGCGCGCGGATCCGCCGCAGCCGTCGTTCGAGGCGCGGCTTCATGACCTCCACCGGGAGCATCACGATGACGTGGCGTGCGCCGCGCCGGCACAGCGACTCGAACAGCCGCTGCGCGCGCCGTCGATACACCACCGACCAGCGCGGATCGTTCCACTTGAGCCACTGCTGGTCCGTGGTCTGCCGATCCTCCGGAAGCAATCGGATCGACTGGGCATCGTTCACCCCGAGGTAGATGAAGACTGCGGCGGTGTCCGCGTCGATGGGCACCTTCGCGACCAACGCGTGCATGTCGCGGTAGTCCGGCCGCGCGAGCCCCGCGCCGACGACACCGAGCCGGTCGACGCTGTAGCCCTTTCGTTCGAGCTCGGACTCGATGAGACGACCGAGCACGCCTTTCACCGACGACGAGCCCACCACGGCGGCGCGCGGCGCCGAAACGCCGAGCCCACCCCGCCGTTCTCCGTCGAAGGCGAGGCTCGGGCTGGCCCCCCCGACCAGGACGAGAAGAGAAGCAGGCGCGAGCAGAGCTCGGAAGACACGAGAAGAGTTCACGGAAACGGCTCTCGAGACGCGCAAGACGGAGCGGGAGCCTACCCGAGATGGGACCCGGTTGCCCGTCCGTCGTGGACCGTCGGGGTCCTTCGAGGTGCCCTCGAAGCGCTCTCGACGGCGGCGCCGCTCCGAGCGAGCCAGAACCCGTCCTGGATTTCACTGCGACCGCCGCACACATCGGGACCGACCCTGGTAAAGAGCCCTCCGGAGTCCGCAAGACGTAGATTGTCCGGTGCGCGGCGCGCTCCGGACGCGTTGCCCCACCGCCGGACCCGTGCCCGATGCCGAGGCATTAAGGGCTCACAGGGGCGACCGTTGGTTCCGACGAGTGCACTCGATGTCTTCCCCAGCGAGTGATTCGCGCCCCCGAGCGGTGCTCACGATCACCATGAGCTCGTTCCCCAGCGCGCGCGTGGTGGGCGCCGTGTCGCGGCTCGTCTCGGAGTTCTGCCACTCGCTGATCGACGATCCGGACATCGTGGCCCGGTTTCACATGGCGGCGCAGGAGCTCGCCGAGAACATCGCCAAGTACTCGTCGGGTCCCGACGTGAGCATTTCCGCGGAGCTCTTGGGCCCCGACACGTCGGCCGTGCTTCGCCTCCAGGCGCGAAACCGTGGGACGCCCGAGCAGCTCCAAGACGTCGAGCGTCGCTTGCGCGAGCTCAAGTCCGCCGCGGATCCCATCGAGCTCTACGATCGGCTGATCCGCGAAACGGCGCCGCTGGACGACGTCTCGGGTCTCGGTCTGGTCCGGATCCGCGCAGAATGCGGGCTGAACGTCGACTACGCGATCGAGGGCAGCGAGCTCACCATCTCCGTGCATTCCTCGATCGCACCGCAAAGCGCGCGCCGCGTGCTCCCGGGGATCAAAGGATCGGCCTGAATGTCGTCAGTAGCGAAAGTAGCGCTCGAGTCGTTCGCGTTGGACGCCACGGCGGCGAACCGAAAGATGATGCTGCGCCTGACCGGCACCGGGGACATGGTGGCCATCGAGCCGCTCAAGCGGTGCCTCGTTCAAGTGCGCAGCGAGATGGACCGCCTGAAGCTCGAACGCCTCGAGGTCGACATTCGCGGCCTCTACCTGCTCAACTCGAGCTGCATCAAGGCGTTCGTGCACTTCATCTACCTGGTCCAGACGGACGGGCCTTCCATGTCGATCCACTTCCACGTGGACGAGAACCTGACGTGGCAGGCACGGGCGCTCGCCCCGCTCACGCGCATGGCGCCCGACATCGTCAGCGTCGTGGGCTCGCGCTGAACATGGACGCACGCGACGCTCGATCGCTCGCATGGCCGGCACCCGCGGCCAGGGCCGTCGACCTCGAAGCGGGAACGCGACGCTCCGTTCACCCCCGCAGGAGGGAGCAGCGAAAGCTCTCGACACGACGATGAAGCGCCGGCGGACGACCGTCGCCCTCCTGTTCGACAGCCTGGTCTCCGAGTACACGGTGTCTCTGCGCCGCGCCGTCGAGCGCGCGGCGACCGCCAACGACGTGAGCGTGCTGGTGGTCATGGGACAAGCCGTGGCCGATCCGGTGGCCGCGGCGGTCACGCAGAACCAGATCTACGAGCTCATCGGCGCGAAGCGCGTCGACGGCGTCATCGTCTGCTCCGCCACGGTGGGGCACTACTGCGGGACGAACGGGCTCGTCGAGTTTTGCCGCGCGTATGCGCCGCTTCCCGTGTGCAGCATCGGTGTCGACCTCCCCGGCATCCCGAGCGTCATCATCGACAACGAAGGAGGCATGCGGCTCGGGGTGGAGCACCTCATCGACGTGCACGACGCGCGCCGGCTGGTGTTCATCGGCGGGCCCGAGGCGAGCGTCGAGTCGAACCTGCGCCTGGCCGGGTACCAGAAGGCGCTCGAGGGCCGAGGGCTTCCGTTCGAGCGCGAGCTCGTCGTTCACGGCGGCTTCACGGTTCCCACGGGCGCCGCGGCGATGCGCGCGGTGCTCGACGCCGGCGTGGCCTTCGACGCGGTCGTCGCAGCCAACGACGACATGGCGCTGGGCGCGCTCGACGTGCTCAAGCAAGCCGGGCTCAACGTTCCTCGCGATATCCCGATCTTCGGGTTCGACGACATCGACTCCGCTCACTACGCCCGCCCGCCGCTCTCCACGTTGCGGCAGCCGCTGTGGTGGCTCGGCGAACGCGCCATCCAGAACATCCTCGGGCAGCTTCGCGGTGAGCAGGTCCCGGCGCTGAGCATCGGCCCGGTCGACTTCGTCCGCCGTGAGTCGTGTGGTTGCGGCTACCAGGTGAACGCGACGGACCACCCGCAGGGAGACGAATGGCCGAATTTGCGCGAGGTCCTCCGCAGCCGACGCGACGCGCTCGCTGTCGCGTTGCGAGCTGCCGCCTCGACGCCCAACGCCGCGCTCGGCGACTGGCCTTCGCTGCTCCTCGATGCGCTCGCGCACGATCTGGGCGGCGCCGAGGGACACTTCAGCGCCGTCTTCGAAGATCTCTTGGAGCGCGCTCAACGCGAAGGAGCGAGCCTCGACGAGTTTCAGCGCGTGGTCTCGGTGCTGCGCTCCGAGCTCCGCCGGGCCCGCGTTCGCGACGAGGACGGGCCCCGGCGTCTGGAGCACATCTGGCACAACGCGCGCGTGCTCGTGGGTGCGGCTTCCATCCGCTTTCTCGGGAGGCAGAAGCTCGAGCAGCAGTACGCGACCTCCGGTCTGAGCCTCGTCGGGGAGCGCTTGGCGACGACGCTGAGCCTGCCGTTGCTCCGGGACGAGCTCGTCGATGGCCTTCCGCGCCTCGGCATCGATCGCGGCGCCGTCGCGCTCTACACCGGGCCCCGATCGGGGGCGCTCAAGCTCCTCGCGGCGCGCGTCGAGACCGAGGCGCTCGCGGCCTCGAACGACGAATTTCCGGATACGGATCTCGCCCCCTCCACCATCTTGGAGACCGAGGCCTGCACGCATTTCGTCGTGCTCCCGATCACCTTCGAAACGGAGATGCTCGGCGTGGCCGTGCTCGCCGGCGGCGCCAAACCGAGCATCTACGAAGGGCTGCGCCAGTTGATCGGCTCCGCCGTGAAGAGCGCGATGATCCACCGCGAAATGGTGGCCCAGGTGACGCTCCGGGCGCAGCTCGAGGCGGAGCGTCTCGAGAAGGAGTCGCGGATCGCCGCCGAGATCCAGACCGGGATGAACCCAGCGGTCCTCGAGGTCCCCGGGCTCGAGCTCGCCGCCCTGATGGCGCCGGCGGCAGAGGCCGGGGGCGACTACTACGACGTGATTTCGACCCCGAAGGGGGCGTGGCTCGGCATCGGCGACGTCACCGGACACGGTCTCGCCTCGGGCCTCATCATGCTCATGATTCAGAGCATGGTGGCGGGGTTCGCGCGCATGGAGCCCGCGCCGTCGCCGAGTCAGGTCGTCGCCGCCGTCGGCGAGGCGCTCTGGGACAACGTTCGGCAGCGGCTCGAGCGCGACGACCACGCGACGCTGACCGTGTTCCGCTACCACGGGCGCGGGCGCTTCACCTTCGCCGGCGCCCACGAGGATTTCATCGTGTGGCGGGCGAAGACCGCGCGCTGCGAGACGATCCAGACACCCGGCTTCTGGGTGGGCGCGCTTCCGAGCGTGCGCCGCATGACGCGCGACTCGGAGCTGTCGCTCGAGACCGGCGACCTGCTCGTCCTCTACACCGACGGAGTGACGGAAGCGCGCAACACGCGCCACGAGCAGTTCTCGCTCGAGCGCCTGATGCGCCTCATCGAGGACTCGGCAACGAGGCCGGTCTCGGCGATCCGCGATGCCGTTCACCAGGCGGTGACCGCGTGGAGCGCGAGCCTGGACGACGACATGACCGTGCTCATCGTCCGCTACGTCGGCGAGTAGCCCCGCGCGTCGCCGGCCGGTCTCGGTCGCCCCCTCCGGCGTTGGCGCGAGATATCGGCTAGAGTCCCGCGCCTCGCATGGAGACGCGCGCGCTTTCCCCGGAACCCCTCGGCGAGCCCC
>CAYYWA010000082.1:0-818 GCA_964475255.1 uncultured Sorangium sp. | reverse complement strand
TCGCGCCGCTCAAGTACATCGCCGAACAGACCGCCCGCGGCGCGCCCCACGCGCCCCTCCGCTTGCGCGCCCCCGCCGGGGCGCGGCCCCTGCACGTGGTGCTCGTGGAGCCCGAGATCCCGCCGAACACCGGCAACGTCGCGCGGCTGTGCGCGGCGACGGGCTGTCCCTTGCACCTCGTCGGACGGCTCGGGTTTCGTATCGACGCGCACGCCGTGCGACGCGCGGGGCTCGACTACTGGCACCTCGTCGAGCTGCACCAGCACCGGACGTTCGCCGAGGCCGAGGCGAACATCCGCGCGCTCGCGCTCCCCGGCGAGCGGCCACCGCGCACCTACCTCTTCAGCGGGCGCGCGACGCGGAGCTTCCTCGACGTGCGCTTCGAGCGCGGGGACCTGCTCGTGTTCGGCCGCGAGAGCGTCGGATTGCCGGAGGCGCTGCTCGAAGAACGAGAAGCCGACGTCGTCGGGATCCCGATGCCGGGCCCGGTGCGCTCCCTGAACCTCGCGAACGCGGTGGCGATCGCGGTATACGAGGCGCTGCGCTCGCTCGGCGCGCTCGCGGGCGCCGAGCTCTCGACGGGCGCTGTCAGCGCACGCTGACGCGCGGCTCGGCCTCGCGAAAATCGGCGTGCACGCTGCGGCGCGCGCCTTCCTCGACGATGACCTCGGCCCGCACGGGCGCGGCATAGGTGACGTTCTCGAAGGTGATCGTGTACGCCCCCGCGGGCAGTCGCAGCTCGCGAACCGGGGGCGTGAGCGCCCGCTCGAAGCCGCGCCCGAGCACGCGCACGCGCGCGTCCGGATCCGCCGTGAGCC
>CAYYWA010000081.1:7673-18913 GCA_964475255.1 uncultured Sorangium sp. | reverse complement strand
TGCGGGCAGTGTGAGCGGAGGCAGCGCGAACGGTGGGGCGAGCGATGGCTCCGGAGGCATCGTCGGAGGAACGGGCGGCGCCGTGGCGGCGACGAACGGTGGCGCCTCCGGAGAAGGCGGCGCGAGCGCCGGGGCATCCGGCACAAATCCGGGCGGCGAAAGCGCTTCGGAGGGCGGTAGGGGCGGCGGGTTCCCCTTCCCCCGCGGGGGCGAAGGCCCGGGTGGTGGCGGCGGGAACGCGTCGGGAGGCGCCCCCGCTTCGGGAGGCAGCGCTTCGGGCGGCAGCCCGTCGAGCTCCGAGATGTGCAGCCTGTACGTTCCGGGCGCGACGGGGGACGAGCCGCTCGGGCAGATCCCGGTGTGTTGCGCGCCGAGCGCCGACGAGAAGACCGATATCGAGGAGGTCTTCACGCTGCTCAACGAGCATCGGATGGCGAACGGTCGCTCCGCCCTCGCGTACGACGACGAGCTCGAGGCCGCGATTCAAGGGCATTGTCTGCACATGCAGCAGCACTCGTTCTTCGATCACGAGGCCGAAGAGGAGGGGGTGGTGCTGCCCTGGGATCGAGCCGAGCTCTGCGGGACGAGCGCGAACGGCGAGAACATCGCCCGCGGGCAGCGCTCCCCTTCGTCCGTCATGAACGACTGGATCGAAAGCACTGGGCACAACCAGAACATGCTGAACTCGAGGTTCAAGCGCGTCGGAATCGGCTACGTCGCGCGCGGCAACCATTGGGGGCAGCTCTTCGGCCAGTGACGGGTCACCGCTGGCTCGCCGTCGCGCTGCTCGTCTGTACCGGCGTCGCCGCGGCGCTGTGGTGGAAAGGCTCGACGACCGGCGCGGCGTCGCGTTTCGTCGCTCGACACTCGAGCTCGCCTCGTTCGCGTGGCTCCTCCGGGAGCGACGAGTCCGTGGCGGAGACCGCGGCGCGCTCCGCCGTGCGCGCGGCGCACGGCGCGATCACGGGGCGTGTCGTCGACGCCGGAGGGCGCCCGGTTCCGGGAGCGCGCCTGCGCGTCTATGCCAGTGAGGGTGCAGCCGAGCTCGGGTCTGCCACGACCGACACCGCGGGGGCGTTCGAAATCGGTGGGCTCGCGCCGGGAGCATTCCGCGTCGTCGTGCGGAGCCCGGAGCACCGCACGGTGTCCCTCACCAGTGCCCTGCACCGGCAAGGGGAGCGTCGACGGATCGTCGTGGCGCTCGAGCCGGGGCGCACGCTGCGCGGGCGCGTCTTGAGCCCCGAGCGCACGCCGGTCCCGGGGGCTCGCGTCGGTGTGTCCGACGGCCTGGTTGGCATCGCGACGACCGATGCCGCGGGCGAGTTCGAGCTCCGTGGGCTCGGCAAAGACCCCGTGAACGTGTACGCCGTGGTGCCCGGATACGCGCCCGCGCGCGTGCAGGGTAGGCTCCCCGGTACGACGAGGCTCGAGCTCGTGCTCGAGCCGCCCGCGCGCATCGAGGGGACGCTCGTCGCGCCCGCGGACGCAGAACGGGTGATGGTGAGCGTGTGCCGCGCGTTCGTGAGCGACGGTGAAGCGCCGTGCGTGGCGCGACGCCTGTTCCCGGCGGGCGCCACCCGCTACGAGCTCGAGCGGTTGTCGTCCGGCGACTACGAGCTGTTGGCCGAGGCGGAGGGACACCCGGAGCTGCGGGTTCCCGTGCGGGTCGGGCCTGGAGAGCGTGTCGTCGGGCCGGCGCTCTCGTTTCGGTGAGCGCTCGCGCTCGGGAGATGCTCGTGGGCCGGCGTGGGGATTCGTCCGCGCGTCCGGGCGGCAGGCTCGTCGCCTCGGAGATGGTGCTCGCTGCGGGCTCGTGGTAGCCGGCGAGCGTGAGGTTGCGATTCACGCTGTCGCTCACCCTGGTTGCCGGAGTGCTCGCCGTCTCCGAGGGCGCGCGCGCCGACGTGTCTTCGTGGGCTTACGTCGGCTTCGGCCCCGCCGTCGTGGAGCAAGACGGGGAACAGGACGAGCTCTGGACGTTGGATATGGCGGTCGGGCTCGGCTCGTCGCCGGGGCCGTTCGTGCTGGGAGGGCTGTTCCGCGTTCAGCCGTACTTCGGCGAAGGGACCGATCTCGCGCTGCTCGTGCGGGGAGCGACCCGGGGCTTCGTTCAAGGCGGCTTCGGGCTCGCCGTCGACGCCGGGGGCTACCAGCGACTCTGGAACGGCGACTCCACCGGAGGCATGGCCGCGCTGGTTCTGGGTGCGCCGTGGGGCATCACCCTCAACGCGACGGGCGGCATCGGAACGAACGACGTGCGCTTCGCCGGGGTGACGCTGGGCGTGGACTTCGCGCGCCTCACCATCTACCGCACGCATGGGACGAACTGGTTCTTGAACCCCTTCGTCACGGACGAGCACGGGCGCGGGCCGAGGTAGGCCCGCTTCACGAGCTCGGGGGCGAGGCCCGCTTTCAGGGAATCGAGTCGAGGGCTGCGACGAACTCGTCGAGGTCTTCGCGGCGGTGGTTCTCGGTGACCGCGATGAGGAGGCGATCGGCGAGGGACGCGTCGACGCGGCCGAGGTCGAGGCCGGCGACGATGCCGCGCTGCTCGAGCGCTTCGACGACGCGCGCCGCGCTCCCACCCCGGACGCGGACGGCGAACTCGTTGAAGAACGGAGCCTCGTCGAAGCCGGGAGCGTAGCCGCGAAGGCCGAGGATGGCGGAGCGGAGATAGCGGGCTTTGGAGAGGCAGCGCTCTGCCACGGCAACGAACCCCGATTCTCCGAGCAGGCTCATGCGGATGGTCAGTGCCAGCGCGACGAGCCCCTGATTCGTGCAGATGTTGCTCGTCGCCCGCTCGCGCCGAATGTGTTGCTCGCGCGTGGACAAGGTGAGCACGTACCCGCGGCGACCGTTCGCATCGACGGTCTCGCTGCAGATGCGTCCGGGGAGCTGTTGGAGAAAGCGGCGCTCGTCGCGACAGGCGAAGAGGCCGACTCCGGGTCCGCCGAGCTGAGGCGGACAGGCGATGGGTTGGCCCTCGCCGACCGCGATGTCGGCCCCCAACGCGCCCGGTGCTTCCGCGAGCGCGAGCGCATAGGGCTCACTGTTGACCGCGACCAGCAGGGCCTCGCGCCCGTGAGCGACCTCTGCGAGCCGCGGCAGGTCGTTCAGTGGCCCGTAAAAGCTCGGGTACCCGACGAGCAGCGCGGCGGTTTGGCCGTCGACCGCGTCGGCGAGCGCCGCGCCGTGCGCGCGTCCGTCGCTGCCGGCGGGCACCTCGACGCACGCGTCGGCGTTGCGCCCGCCCAGGTAGGTGCGGATCGTCGCGCGGTATTCGGGATGCACGCAGCCGCTCACGACGACCCGATCGCGGCGCGTGAGCCGGCACGCCATGAGCGCGGCTTCGGCCGCCGCGCTCGCGCCGTCGTACAGGCTCGCGTTCGCGAGCGGCAACCCGTAAAGCTCCGAGACGATCGTCTGAAACTCCCAGATCGCCTGGAGCGTGCCCTGGGACACCTCGGGTTGGTACGGCGTGTACGCCGTGTAGAACTCGCTGCGGAGCAGGAGTTGATCCACGGCGGGCGGGATGTGATGCGAGTACATCCCCGCGCCGAGGAAGCTCGTGAAGCTCGCCCCCGTGTTCTTCTCGGCGAGCTCGCGCAGGTGGCGCATGAGCGCGGCCTCGTCGAGCGCCGGGTCCACCCGGAGGTTGCCGCGGAAGCGCACGGCCTCCGGGATGGTGTCGAAGAGCTGGTCGAGCGCGCTTCGCCCGACCGCGCGCAGCATTTCCGCGATTTCGGCTTCGGTATGCGGCAGGTAACGCATCACTGGCTCGAGCTTTCGACGTGCTTTTGGTACGCCTCCGCGTCCAATAGCTCGGAAAGCTGCTCGGGGCTGCTCGGCCGGATCGCAATCATCCAGCCCTGGCCCCAGCAATCTTCGTTCACGAGCTCGGGTCGATTCTCGAGCTCGGCGTTCACGCGCGTCACCGTGCCGCTCACGGGCGCGAACAGGTCGCTCAACGTCTTGACGCTCTCGATCGTGCCGAACACCTGGTTCGCTTCGATGGCCTGGCCCGGTTTCACGTCGATGTTGACGAGCGTGACGTCTCCGAGCTGATCGACAGCGAAGGCGCTGATCCCGATCACGAGCTCATCGCCCTCGGTGAGCGCCCACTCGTGCTCCTTCGTGTACTTGCGGTCGGTCTTCGTCTCGTGCTTGCTGGTCATCTCGCATCCTTTCATTCGCGGCGGCGGTAGAACGGCGTCGCCACGACGCGGGCAGGAACGTGTTTTCCGCGGCAGTCCACCAGGATCTCGATGCCGACGGCCGCGAGGGCCGGGGGAAGGTAGCCGAGCCCGATGTTGGTGCCGAGGGTCGGCGACGGGCTGCCCGACGTGCACACGCCGACGGGATTGCCCTGGACGTCGAGGAGCGGGTAGCCGTGTCGCGCGATCCCGCGGCCCGTCATCTCGAAGCCAGCGAGCTTGCGCTTGACGCCCGCTGCCTTCACGGCGAGCAGCGCCGCACGGCCCAAAAACTCGCCCTTCTCGAGCTTCACCACCCAGCCGAGCCCTGCCTCGAAGGGAGTCGTCGTCTCGTCGAGCTCGTTGCCGTAGAGCAGCAAACGGGCTTCGAGACGCAGCGTGTCCCGTGCGCCGAGCCCCGCGGGCGCGAGGCCGAACGGTTCACCGGCCGCGAGCAGCTTGCGGAAGAGCGGTGCCGCGTCGTTCGGCGCGACGAACAGCTCGAGCCCGTCTTCGCCCGTGTACCCCGTGCGCGCCGCGGTGACGGCGACGCCCTCCACGGTCGTGTCGCGGAAATGGAACGAGGGCAGGGCTCTGCGGAGCCCCGGATCGCCCCCGGCTGCTTCGAAGACGTCGAACGCGCGGGGACCCTGGAGCGCGAGCAGGGCGTAGTCGTCGCTCGCGTCGCGGATGAGCGCGCGTTCCGTCGCGTGCGCCATGAAATGCCCGGCGATCTTCGCCCGGTTCGAGGCGTTGCACACGACGAGCACCGAGCTCGCGCTGCGTCGGTACACGATGAGGTCGTCGAGGATCGTGCCGCGCTCGTTGCACGCGACCGTGTACAGCGCGCGGCCGTCCGCGAGGCGGCCGAGGTCGTTCGTGATCAGCCGATCGACGGCCGCGACGGCATCGGGACCGGTCACCTCGAGCTCGCCCATGTGCGAGACGTCGAACAAACCCGCGCGGGTGCGCACGGCCTGGTGCTCGACGCCGATCCCGGCGTACTGGATCGGCATGTCGTAGCCGGCGAAGGGCACGAGCTTCGCGCCGAGGCGCCGGTGTTCCTCGTAAAGGGGCGTGGTTCGGAGCGAGGGGCTCACGGAGCGGGTGGTAGCCCGACCCGAGGAACGGGACAATCCCCGCCGCGCGCCGCGTTCTTTTACTCGAGCGCTTTCGGGTCGAGCGGCTTCCCGTCGGGCGAGAATCCCGCGCGCCGCCAGCGTTCGGCCTCGCTCAGGCCCTTGACGACCGGCGGTGGGGTGATGTCCTCGATCGAGAGCTTGGTGCGGGCGCCATCCGGCGCGACGACGAAGCGGTAGATTCGGTCGCGGGCGCCCTTCTTGATCCGGGCCTTCGGGAAGACCAGGCGCGAGCCCGCGACCTCGAGGTGGCTCACGTCGACGTGGGTGCGGACGTAGCGGTAGACCGCGTCGGGGGTTGCTTCACCGATGAGCAGCGCCGCGTCGCGCGTGCGCGAGACGACGGCGAGCTCGCGCGGAACGGGAAATCCGAAGACGTCCACGGTTCCTGGCGCGAGCTCTCCCGGGGCGAGCCGATCCACGGGGGGCGCCGGGCGGGCCTTCGCGGAGGCGCTCGGGGCGGCCGGCGGCGGGTCGTCCGTTCGGCACGCGAGGGCGAACACGGCGGCGGCCACGGGGAGGGCCAATCGGAGTGGCACGGAGGAGAAGCGCTTCATTCGACCAGGGCCGCCCAGCCCTCCACGCGCGCGGCGCTCGCGGGCGGGCGCAGCTCGAGCGTCCGCACGTTGCTGGAGCCGCCCTCGACCTTGCTGCCGCCGGAACCCGTGTGCATGACGAGCTCGAACTTACCGGGTGTCACGTTCGTGATCTGCCGGTGGATGCCGTAGCCCAAGAAGTCGCGCGCGGTTTCCTGGGATCGCGCGCTGCAAGTCGGCTGCTGCGCGACGGTCACCCCGAACACCACCGAATCCGCGTCGCCGGTGATGTCGGCCGAAGAGCGGGATTGCACGAGACTGTTGTCCGCTCCCGGCAGCCGCGCCTCGCCGCCCTGATTCAGCGGACGCGTGCTCGTGGTGCCGGGCACGGGGAGCGTGTAGTGCATGCCGAAGACGCGGCCGGAGCCGTTGCTGCACACCGAGGCGTTCGTGCCGGGCGGGGTGTAGCTCGCGAAGTAGAGCGCCGAGTTGAACAGCACCATCGGTCCGACCACGCGCTCGCCGCCGGTGAGCGGCAAGAACCAGTTCACCTCGGTGGTCGTCTGCGTCCGATCGGCGTTCGCCTTCTCGGTCAGCGACCAGACGAAATTCTTCATGCCGGAGGAGGCGCCGAGCGTGTCCTGGTCGCCGGTCGCGAGGTTCAGGGTCACGTCGCCCGTGGCGGTCACGCTGACGACCGGGGGCAGGAGAATGGGTTGCCCGTCGTCGGCGTCGTTCGGGAAATTCGGATCGCCGGAGTACGTCGCCGGATACGCGTCGAAGAACAGACCCATGCTCCAGTCGTGCGGCGACTCGGAGCCGAGGTTGATGCGCCAGATGCGCCCGTCCTGATCGCCGACGTACACGCGATCGGCCACCGCGCCCGTCTCGGCAGGGAACGCGACCGGCTGGCCCGTGATCGGCGAGTCGAGGGGTGCTTCCGTCACCAGTCGCCGCAGCGCGACCTCCGCGTTGCTGTCGGGCAGGTCGATCTCTTCCTCGTCCCGGCGGAAGATGCGGACGATCTCGCCGGTATCCAGGCGGACGATCGTCACCGAGTGCGCGCCGGAGGCGGCTGCGGCGTAGCAGCGCACGCGCCCGCGCGGAGGGAAGCGGGTGTCGATTCCCGTGAACGTGCGCGCGGTGCTCGGGCATTCGGTCCCGACGCCATCGACCTCGCCGCGCCCGCCGGGCAGCACCGCGACGGCGATCTCGCGGGCGCCGCCGCCGTCCCCAGGATCGAAATAGAGGGTCGTGATGAGCGGGGTCGCGCCGCCGCGACCGAAGAGCGGCACCGTGCCGGACTCGTCGGTCGTGAGCTGCCAGAGAAAGCGAGGGCCGTGCGGCGTCGAGCTCGTATAGTCCTCCTCCGGGTCCGGATCCGTCACGTCGATCGCGAAGTAACCGCCGCGACTCGGGCCGAAGCCTTGAACCAGGATCGTGCGGTAGGTGCCTTCGCCCGCGGCTGCCTGGCTCCGCGTTCGCTCGAGCTTGATGGTGGCGCTCGAGCCTTCGCCCGTGATGGTGGCGACGACGTCGCGCACCACGGGCACGCCGTCGAGCAACACCTGGTGCGTGAACGGATATTGGGAGCGCACCTCGGGCAGGATTGCCGGCGGGACGAAGGCCCAGAGCTCGTTGTTCGCTCGAGTCAGGACCTTCGCGGCGGCGTCCGAGCTCTCGAGATCCTCGTTGGTTCCGGTGACCTTGAAGGCGTGCAAGAACCCGTCGTTCGTCGACGTATAGAGCACGACGGGCCGCCCGCTCTTGGTCCTTCGGAAGGTCTCGTACGTCTCGTCGCGAACGAACTCCGAAGGCGGACCGACCACGCGCGGCGTCGAGTGCAAGATGTCCCCGAGCAAGTAGCACTCGCTCGTGTTCAACGCCTTGCAGCGGGTGAAGCTCGTGCCGTTGTCGAGGCCGACGAGCCATTTCAGATACCGATCGCGGCAGGCGCTGTCGCTCACGTCCGTGCACACGCCGGTGAGCTCCATCGCCTCCGGTCGCGTGCTCGCGACGAAGCTCGCGGCCTCGCCCGCGTACTGCGTGCCCCGGTAGTCGCCCGCGCCGTCGGGATCGCCCCCGGTCAGGGGCAGGTACGGGCGGATCGTGCGGCGCGAATGCACATCGCCTTCGCCCGACCCGCCCTCGACGCTCACGAACAGCCGCGGGCGTCCGATGCCGGAGTTGACGTTCGCGGCGAAGTCGTCGCCCTTGTCGCGGTCGATGGGCTGCGCCTGGGCGAAGTAGCGCGTCGAGCCATCCGACGCGGTCTCCGACTCACACGTGTACCGCTGGCGCTCGAGCACGCCGACCCAGGGCTGGAACGAGACGGGGCGGACCGACGAGTAGAAGCGGAACCCGGAGCTGCCCCCGGCCGCGCCGGAGACCACGGGCTGCGTGCGGCTGGTGACGGGGGTGATTTCGGTGAGGATTTGGCTGAGCGCGGAGGAGAGCTCCTCGGCGTTGGCGGCGAAGAAAGCGCGTCGCCGCGTCGCGGTGCCGCCGTTGATGGCGATGCGGTTCAGGGCGCAGCAGGCCTGGAGCGCGGTGTTGCCGTAGTGGGCCGGATCGTTGCACAGGCCCGTGGCATCCGTGAAATCGCCGTCGGCGAGGTCGTTGCACGTCCGCTGGGTGCCTGCGACGTCGAACTCGGGCAGCGCGAACCCGACGACGAACGTGTGCACGGGGGGCGTCTGCGCTGCGAGGTCGAACGCGATCTGCTCGGGCTTCCGGAACGGACAGGTCTGCGGCGAGTCCGTGCAGAACACGCCCGGGTCCTCGCCAGGCTGCGCCCGGAGATCCATGTTCGGCTGGCCGTCGCTCAGCAGGATGATGAACTGATCGCGGCAGCCGCCGGCGACGTAGGGGTCCGAGCGCGGGCCGAAGTCGTTGCTTGCGTTGAACGGATCGGCGCTGGTGTCCTTCAGGAAGAAATCGGCCGCGTCCTCGAGCATGCCGGCGATCGGCGTCGCGCCGTACGGGCGGGTCGCGAGCAGGACCTGCTCGATTTGCGACTTCTTCGTCAGAAACTCGAGGCTGCCGGTGCTCGGGTCGCCGAAGGCGATCATGCGGCCTTCCCAGGGCGGGGCGGCCGCGTTGCGCGCGCCGACCTCGAACACTTGATCGGTGAGGCAGCCGGCGGGGCGGCCTGCCCGGGGCGAGCCCCACACGTAGCTCCACGTGCCGAGAACGCCGCTCGCCATGTCGGGCGCGCTGCCGCTCACGCCCGTTCCTGGGTGCGGCAGGGGATCGAAGGTCATGAGCCCGAAGCGCACCGCGCGCTCGAAGGAGTCCAGGATGCCGTCGGTGGACTGGTTGAAGACGCACGTGTTGGTCGGCGACGAGTAGTGGTGAAACTTGATGGCACCGGCGGGCCAGGCGTACGCGTTCGTCGTGTCGAGCGCGCCGGGCGCGGGCGCGCAGGTGCCGCTCAGCGGCCGATGGTAGGGGTTCTGATAGAGGTAGTCGTACGGCGCGCGGTTGAGCGGCCCGCCGGAGCCGTACTCGCCGAGCGCGAAGCTCTGAGCGGTCCGATCCACCCGTTGGCAGCGATAGTCGGAGATCGTTCCCGTGAGCACTTCGAGCAGCTCGATCCAACGGCTCTTCTCCGTGCTCGACTGGCCGCCCGTGGGCGAGCACACCGGGAACTCCGTGCTGCCGATCTTGTATTCCATCGAGCCCGACGTATCGACGAGCAACATCACGTTCGGGAGCGGCGGATTCACGTCCGCCTGGGCCCAGGCGCTGGCGGGGGTGCCCACGATTCCGAGCGCTCCGGCGAGCACGGCGAGAGCGCCGATCCGTTTGGCGGCTCGGCGCTCTCGCCTCGCTTCGCAGGGGCGGCTCGCGCCGCGCCTCCCCGCCGACGTGAATTCGGCGGGGCTCCTCCTCACGCGGGCACTCTGCTCGGCGTCGTGTTCCTCGTGCTTCGGCGCGTTCCCCACCGTTCGTCGCTCTCGGCGCAGAGCCCAGGGTACGAGCGTTCGCGTCGGCGTGCTGGCGTTCTTGGGGTCGTCTCGACGGCTCATGGCAAAAGCGGTCCGATCAGGAGCTGCGCGCGCAGCGCCTGCTCCGAAGTCATGCTGGCGACGCCGTCCGTGCACGCGTCGCCCGTGCGCACCTGTGCCGTCGTGGTCGCGGTGACCTTCAGGTAGCGAAACGCAGTTCCGGTGCCGCCGGCGTCGGTGCCGGCGACCGGTCTGCCCGTGGGACCCGGATCGGTGAGCTCGACGACGAAATCGCCGATGAGCGCGTCGTTCATTCCGAGGCTGCCGGGCGTGCCGTCGCTCGCCGTGGGCTCGAGCAGGGACGCCTCGGTGAGCGCCTGGGTCCTGCCGTTGAGCTGATCCAGGAACAGCTTGTAGCAAGGGGGGTTTTCGGTGAGGCGCCCCGCGTTGGCGCGGCATTGCTCCGTGCGGGCGGAGAGCTCGGCCACGTAGGCATCCGCGGTTCCCGAGCCGAGCTCGGCGGCCGCGGCCAGGGTGCCGTATTCTGCGAGATACTGAGTTTGCCGGGCGAGGCGCGCGTGACCCGACGCCTGGTCCACCAGCGTGGCCGAGTGCGCGGCGAAGAGACCGACCGCCGTGAGCAGCGTGATCGCCATCACGACCACGAACACCGCGGCACCTCGCTCACCACGGCGTGCGGCCCGCATCGAGCGCGGCGAGCGGCTCACCACGTCACCCCCGCTTGGTTCATCAGGAGGACGTCCGCCGACAGCGTTCGCACCCGCGCGTAGTCGGGATTGCTCTCCCCGATACGGAACCGGTAGAGCCCCGGCGCAACTCCCGGGAGCGTGCCGATCGGCTCGTCGCGGTCGGCCTCGCGCGAGCGAACGCCGAGGCGCACGCGGATCGTGCGCACGCGGTGTGGCAGGGTGCCGGTTCCGGTGAAGCTCGCGAACGCCGTGTCGCTCGCCGTGAGGTGCGTGATGTCGGGTTCCTCCGTCGGGCCGTTGGTGACGGCCCCGATTTCGAAATCGAGGTCGACCGCGTACTCGGCCACGAGCTCCTCGAGCGGCACTTCGCCGATGGTGAGCACGTCGTCCCCCTCGGCGTCGGACGGGTCGAGCTCCGACCGCACGAGCTCCGTGCGATCGGCTTCCCCCGGGAGTCCGGCGCGCGCGGAGTAGAGCGCCGCGTAGTTGTCGTTGCTCGACAGGCTCCGAATCTCGTAGCGGATGAAATTGACGACGTTGATCGTCGCGCCCGTCTCGAGCCCCTTGAGCCCGCAGTACCGATCGGCGGAATCACGCCGGAACACGAGCGGGACCGTGCTCGAGAGCACGATGCGCGGGTCCGCGCCGCCGCTGCCGACGGCGACGCTGCCGACGAGCCCGTAGTGCTGCCGGCCCTCGTTGTCGAGGATGC
>CAYYWA010000081.1:0-7663 GCA_964475255.1 uncultured Sorangium sp. | reverse complement strand
GACGAGCACGATCGGCACGACGATGAAGAACACCGAGCCCCACCAGAAGTGCTCGAGCAGGACGCCGCTCGACAGCACGCCGATGGCACCACCGGCGCCAGCGAAGCCGGCCCACACCGCGATGGCCTTCTGGCGTTCGTGCACGGCGAACACCGACGTGAGCAGCGCGGCCGGGTCGGTGGCCGCGGCGTAGCCGAGCCGGGCCATGGCCCCGGAGTCCTCCTGCAGGTAGACGGTGTACGTGTCGTCGGTGTTGCGGAACACCGTGCGCACCGGGAACTCGTCGGCGGACGAATAGGCGCCCGCGAGCAGGATGCTGTCCGGGTCGAGCGAGTTTGCCTCGAGGGCGTCGTTGTCGGGCGACCCGCCGTCGGTGATGCGCACGGCCGCAAGGGTGCGGAGGAGAGCGGGGGCGCTCGAGCCCGGACGGCTGCACACGTACGGGTCGCTCTGCACGTTGGGCGAGGCGAGGAACCCGGCGCGCGCGATGTCGGCGCGCAGCCGTTCGAAGCCCGAGAGCGCGGCGAGCGTGGTGCTCGCCATTCGCCCCTCACGCTGGTAGAAGCGGCTCGCGTCGCGCGCCAGGGTGAACACCACGATCGAGACGAAGAGCCCGCCGGTCAACGCCACGAGCAGCTCGACCAAGGTGAAGCCATGCCGGCCCGACCGAGGTCGCGGCGCACGCAGCGTGGGGGTCGAGCGAGCTCTCATGGCGCCGTGTTCTGCCGGACGGCAGAGACCTTGTAGACGAAGTGGTAGCGATCGGTGGCCTCGCCGATCGCGTCGGGCGTCCCGCCGCAGACGTTGCCCCCGTCGAGCGGCGCCGCACCGTCGCGCGGCCAGAAGACGCGAACCTCGACGCGGATGAGCCCGTTGCCGAGCACGGGCTCCGTCTCCGGATACAGCCAGGAGAGCCGGATGTGCGTGCAGAAGCGCGCGAGCGGCACGTTGTCCGCGTCGGAGACGTCGACCGGCTTGCCCTGCACGTCGAACGCGGGCCCGAACTTGCGCGTGGCGTTCCACGCGGGCAGGGCGAAGTCGGTCGAGTCGTTGCCGACGAGGGCGGCGAGCCAGATCGTCTGACCGAGGTCGCTCGCGGCCTGGCGCGCCGAGGGGTGATTCCAGGCGAGGGCGTCCGTGCGCAGCTGGTCGATCCACGCCTGGGCGATTTGCGTCGCGATCGCGAGATCGCGCGCGTGCTGGCCGGAAGAGATCGTCACCTTCTGCATCGCCACCACCCCGGTCACGCCGATGGTGAGGATGGCGAGCGACATCAAGAGCTCGATGAAGGTGTATCCGGCGCGGCCTTTGCGACGGCCGAGGCGCGGCGAGCGGAACACGCCCTTCACGGCGCCTCCGCGGAGACGGAGGCGATGCCGTTCGGCAGCACGGTGACCCGATGGATCAGACCGTGGCTCCCGCGTTGGACCGTCGCGGTGAGCACCGAGGTGAGCGGCGTGAGCGTGTTCGTCGGAGCCGAGCGGGAGTAGGCGCGCCCCATCGGCGTGAAACAGACGTCGAGCGCCGTCGCGCCCCCGTTCACCGAAACGGAGAGGTCCTCGGCGAGCTTGCCCGGCGAGTAGCGGGTCACCTCGTGACGCCGGTTTGCCGTGTTGGCCCAATCGGGCGAGAGGCAGCTCGCCGAGGGGAGCAACGCGCAGTCCTCGTTGGTCGCGGACGGACCCTGGATCGCCTCGTAGACGGTGAACTGGTTCGAGCCGAAGCGGACGAGCACCGCCGCGCCCCGGCCGAGCGCGCGCATGCGGGCCGAGCGATACAAGGCCGCGATGCGCTGGGCGGCCTCCGACGAGCGGCGCTCGCGGAAGCGCTCGACGACCCCGGGGACCGCGATGGTCGCGAGGATCGCGACCAGCACCACCACCACGAGGAGCTCGATCAACGTGAAGCCGCGGCGAGAGCGGGAGAAGCGGAGCCGCGGGGCGAGCTGAGGTGGAAGGTCGGACACGGGGCTGGCCCCCGAAGAGCAAGGGATGTGCCCGGTCGGTGCAGGAGCGGGCGGCGCCAAATCGCGGGAGATCCGGGCTGCTTTGGTTCCCGCGTCGGTAACCGTTGCAGGGCTCCGCAACCGTTGCAGAGTCCGAGCCCGCCGGCTTTGCCCGGCGGCCGCGTGCGGCTATGGTGCGCGAAGCGCGGGGAGGGGAGGCAGAAGACTCACATGATGCGTCATCGACAAAGCCTGCTCCTGTTGGTCGCCTTCGTCGCGTGCAAGAAGAGCCCGGACCCGAGCGAAGGCGCCGCGCCGCCGCCTCCGGTCGAAAGCTCGCAGCCGGGAGCGTGCGCCTCGGGAGGCGGCACCGTGAAGGACGCGGTGAGCGAGCCGCACCTCCCGCGGCTCGCCGGCGACTACTGCATCGATCCGCACGGCGAGGCGAAGACCTTCGGTGAGCAGGCCGGCGCGCCCCTCGACGCAGTGTGCGACCTCTTCGACGGCGAGTGCGAAGTGTACAAGCGCTTCGGTCTCGAGCGCGTGGTCACGGTGCAGTACATCGACGGGAAGGGGTCGCCGGGGACCGTGACCGTGACGCTCTCTCGCTTCGATTCGCCCGAGGCGGCCTACGGCTTCTTCACGAAGCGCGTGGTCGCAGACGGCGATCCGCTGGAGGTCGCTCCCGCGCCGCTCGACGCCGGCGCTGCCGGCGCCCTCGGGACGGGCATGGCCTACGTCTATCGCGGCGAGATGGTGGCCGAGCTCCGCTACGTCCACGAGCTCGAGTCGCCCGAGCAGATCAAGGCGAGCAGCGCGCGCGTCCTGCCCGTCGTCGCCAAGGCGCTCGGGGATCGGTTGCCGGGAGAAAAGACGGTGCCGGTTGCCGCCGTCCGCTTGCCGGAGGCGAACCGAATTCCCTCGGGGGTCCACTACGAGTACCGCGATCTGTTCGGGGTCTCGGGAGCGGGACGAGGAGCGGTCGGCTTCTACCAGGATGGCAAGCAGCGGTATCGCGTGCTCATGGGCGTTCGAGCGGACGAGGAGGCGGCGAAGGACACCCTCCGAACCCTGAGCCGCCTCGAAGGAGCGCATCGCATCAAGGGCGCCGCGTACGAGGCGCACGTCGTGCCGGTGCGCGAGAGCGACGGCGCGCCGAAGGCCGAGTGGGTGGTGGGACGGATGGGAAGCTTGGTCGCCGGTGTAGGAGACGACGCGTTCCAGCTCGCGAAAGAGGGGGTGGATGCCCCGCGCCTCACCGACTCGCAGAAGCTCCTGAAGCTTCAGGCACTGCTCGCCTCCGGCGGCTCCGCTCCCGCCTCCGCGCGGTGAGCGGCGGTCCATCGTTTCCCGTTTTGCGCGCGGGCGTCGGCTCCGCTACATCAAGGGAGGCCTTGGACTTCGATCTACCCGAGCCGCACCGGCTCCTCCGAGACACGGTCCGTGAGTTCGCCGCGCGGGAAATCGCCCCGCGCGCGCGCGAGTGGGATCGGGAGGAGCGTTTTCCACACGAGATCGTGCCCCGCCTCGCCGAGCTCGGCCTGCTCGGGATTCGTATCCCCGAGGCGTTCGGCGGCGCCGGGCTCGACATGCTCGCCTACGCCCTGTGCGTCGAGGAGATCGCCCGGGTGGACGGCTCGCTCGCGCTCACGGTCGCGAGCCACAACGGCCTCGGCACGGGTCACGTGCTCGCCGTCGGCACCGAGGCGCAGAAGCAGAAGTACTTGCCGCGCGCCGCGAAGGGCGAATGGCTCGCCGCGTGGGCGCTCACCGAGCCCGGGTCCGGTTCCGACAGCGCCGCGCTGAAGACCACGGCGCGGCGCGAAGGCGACGAGTGGGTGATCCGCGGCACCAAGATGTTCATCACGCAGGGCTCCGTCGGCGGGTTTTGCGTCGTGCTCGCGCGCACCAACTTCGAGGTTCCGGCGCAGCGCGGGATCACCGCGTTCATCGTCGAGACCAACGCTTCCGGCTACTCCGTCGGCAAGAAGCTCGAGAAGTACGGCTGCCGCTCGAGCGATACGGTGGAAGTGCGCCTCGACGACGTGCGCGTACCGGACACGGCGCGCCTCGGCGAGGTGGATCAGGGGTTCCGAGACACGATGCGCATCCTCGACTCGGGGCGCGTCTCGATCGCCGCGATGGCGCTCGGCCTCGGCCGCGGCGCGCTCGACATGGCCCTCCGCTACTCGAAGGAGCGGAGCGCGTTCGGCCACCCCATCTCGGATTTCCAGGCCATTCAGTGGCTGCTCGCCGACGCGCGCACGGATCTCGATGCGGCTGCGCTGCTCACGTATCGCGCTGCCTGGCTCGCCGATCAGGGCCGCCGCTACACCGCCGAGGCCTCCATGGCGAAGCTCTTCGCGAGCGAGGTCGCGACGCGCGTGTGCAACGACTCCATGCAGATCCACGGGGGCTACGGCTACACGCGCGAGTTCGACATCGAGCGGCACCTGCGCGACGCCAAGCTCTGCGAAATCGGCGAGGGCACGAGCCAGGTGCAACGCATGGTGATCGCGAAACACCTGCTCCGCGAGTGAACGCGAGCGCCCCCGCGGGGCGCGCGCTCACTCGGTGCGCTGGATCACGTGAAACCCGAAGGGCGTCTCGACCACGTCGGAGATCTGCCCCGGTTCGAGCGCGAAGGCGGCATCGGCGAACGGCTTGACCATCTGCCGCCGCTCGAACCGACCGAGATCGCCGCCGCGCTCCGCCGCGCCCGGCTCGTCGGAGTACTCGGCCACGAGCTTCGTGAAATCTTCGCCGGCCTTGGCGCGTCCGAGCGCTTCCTCGGCCCGCGCGCGCGCCTCTTCCTTCGTGCGCGTCACCTCGGGCGCCGCTCGGAGGGCGCCGCGATACGAGACGAGGAGGTGGCGCGCGCTCGCGGTCTCCGGCGGTTCCGGAGCGCGGGTCTCCTCCTCGAGCGTCGCGGCGCGGCTCGGTTTGCCCGGAGGCGGGGCGATGCGCGGCGGATCACCGGGGCCTTCGAAGGTGGTCACCACGCACGCTGGGGCCCACGCGAAGAGCGCGAGGAGCGGTATCGAGCGGTTCACTTCGTGCGCAGGATGACATGGAAGCCGAACGGCGTCTCGACGACGTCGGACAGCTCACCCGGCTTGAGCGCGAAGGCGGCGTCGGAGAACTGCTTCACCATCCGCCGTCGGGTGAAGGCACCCAGCTTGCCACCTCGTTGTGCCGCGTTCGGCTCGTCCGAGTACTCGGCGACGAGCTTCTCGAAGTCGACGCCCTTCTTCGCCTTGGCGAGGGCTTCCTGGGCCCGCTTCTGCGCTTCCTCCTTCGTGCGCGTGACGGTCGCCCGAGCACGGCGCGCTCCCTTGTACGCGACGAGCAGGTGCGAGGCCTCGACCTTTGCCTCGTTCGCCGCGGCGGCAGCGCGGGCCGAGGCAGCCGGGCGCGGCGTGCGGGGCCGGCGGGCCGTCGCTTCCGTGTGCGCCGCGGGTTGGGCCGGCTGCACGGCGGCCTTCACCTCGGGTTCTGCGGGGCGGCGCTCCTCGAGTCGGATGATGCCGTTCAAGCCGCCGAGGCCGCCCACGAGACCGAGCAGGACCAAGCCGCCGAGGGTCGCCCACGGCGCCCAATCCGGGAAGAAATCTCCCGAGCCCTCCTTGTTGGAGGCTTCGGGGCGGGAACGACGGCGGTCGTGCGCTTCGTCCTCGTCCTCGTCCTCCTCGTCTTCGTCTTCGTCTTCGTCGCGATCCTCGTCCTCGTCGTCGTCCTCGTCGCGGTCGGCTGCCTCCTCGGCTGCGCTCTCCGCGCGGGGCGGTCGCGAAACGGGGTCGCTCGCCTTCGCGGCAGGCGCGCTGCCGGAGGGCGTCGTGGATTCGTTCCACTCGGCATCGAGCTCGTCCGTAGCGGGGGCGGGATCCGACAGGGGCTTCTTCGACTCAGTTTCGGACATGGCTCTCCAGATTGGTAGCGGGTGTCCTCGGCGCTGCTCGCGCGAGCGCGCCGGAGCACGCAGAAATCAAGAACTCGATCCGACGCTCGCCCACGCGTTCGTGATGACGGGGTCGGGGCGCTCGGCGGCGAAGACCTCGAGCGCGAAGCGGCCCTCGCCGAGGGCGAAGCCCGTCGTGCGCAGCGTTTCTCCTGGCCAAACCGGGCGTCGGAACTGAGCGCCGAGCCCGGTGACTCGCAGCGGCGCTTTGCCGAGGTGCTTGAGGAGCGCCCGGGTCATCACTCCGAAGGTGGCCAGGCCGTGCAGGATCGGCCCTTCCGCGAAGCCGGCACGCGCCGCGAACTCGGGGTCGGCGTGCAGCGGGTTGTAGTCGCCCGAGAGCCGGTAGAGCAGCGCCTGCTCACGCGTCGTCGGCAACGCGATGTCGAACGCGGGCGTCGCCCCCTCGGGGATCTTCGGCTGCTCGGTGCGCGGCGGTCGCGGGCCGTCGAAGCCGCCGGCGTCGCGGATCAGCATCGACCACTCGGTCTCGGCGAGGAGCTCGCCGGCCAGCGTGGTGCGGGTCTCGAACACGACGAGCGCCAGGCGCTTCATGTCGTAGATGCCCTGCACGCGCCCGACCGTCTCCACCAGGGCGGAGGGCGGGAAGGGGCGGTGGACCCGCACGGTCTGCGTGTGGTGCACGAGTCGCGTCAGGTCACAGCGCGTCTTCTCGAACAAGTGGACGACCGGTGCGTACGCCGGGACGACCGCGAACGACGGCAGCACGCGGGGGCCGCGCCCCTCGTACAAGTAGTCGAGCTCGTCCGCGAGCGCGCCGACGCCGAGCGCATAGAGGATCGTATCGCGGAAGCCATATTCGAAACGGAAGGCTTCCGTCTGATGGCCGACTGTGGAAAGGTCCGGACGCATCGGGCAACCCCTGTTGGGCGAGGCGACACCGTTAGCGCGCCCCCCTTGGTAGAGTCAACCTGAGGTTCGGACGGGAGCATGGGATCGGGCCTCTTCGAGCTCCTCGACACGGTGCTTTCCGCGGCCGGGCTCGATCTCGCGAGCTGGCTCCGTGCGTGGGCGCGACTCCTACCTGCGCTCCTCTTGGTGCCCGCCTTTGGCGGTGCCGCGCTGCCGGGTCCGGCGCGCGCGGGCCTCGCTGTCGCGCTCGCGGTCTCCGCCGCTCCGGCGCTCGGCCCCGGCATCCCCGCGAACGGTCCGCTCGCGGTGCAGCTCCTCTCGGAGCTCGCCATCGGCACCCCTCCGGCGCTCGGTGCCGCCGCGCTCGTCTACGCCGCCGTCATGGCCGGCGGGGCGATCGATGATTTGCGCGCCGCGCGAGAGAGCGGCACGCTGCCGCCGCTCTCCGGTCAAACATCGCCGCTCGGCGCGTTGCTCGGCCTATTGGTCGTGGTCGTGTTCCTCCAGACCGGCGGGGCCGCGCGCATCGTGCAGGCGCTCGTGACGCTCGATCCCAACGCACCGTTGGCAGCGAGCGCGGCGGCCGCGGTCCTTTCCTCCGTTTCGATCGCCGTCGCCGTCGCCGCTCCGGTCGCCGTCGCGGCCATCGTCCTCAGCGTCGCCGAGGGGCTCATCGCCCGCGCCGCGCTCCCCGCGCACGTCACGACGCTCCTCGCTCCGCTGCGCGGCGTCGCCCTGCTCGCCGTCACCGCGCTGATCCTCGATCGCCTCGTCGAGGTCCTCGCGCAGGGCCTGCCCTGAGCCTCGATTTCTGGCTGACGCCGGAGGGGATGGCCGATCCCTCGCGTCTTTCCGCCGCCTTCGCGCCCGTCGTGCTCGCGATAGCG
>CAYYWA010000080.1:0-19133 GCA_964475255.1 uncultured Sorangium sp. | reverse complement strand
CTCCATGCCGGTGGGCTTCAAGAACGGCACCGACGGCACCTTGAAGGTCGCGGTGGCTGCCGTCGCGTCGGCTGCCGCGCCGCACCATTTCCTGGCCGTCACGAAGCAGGGTCTCGCGGCCATCGTGGCGACGCGGGGAAACCCGCAGTGCCACGTCATCTTGCGCGGCGGCGCGAACGGCCCGAACTACTCCGCCGAGGCCGTGGGCAAAGCCGCGCAGGCGCTCGAGAAGGCCGGCCAACGCCCGAGCGTGCTCGTCGACTGCAGCCACGCCAACAGCAGCAAGAAGCCCGAGCGCCAGCCCGAGGTCGCCCGCGCGATCGCGGACCAGATCGCCGGCGGAAGCTCCGCGATCTTCGGCGTCATGCTCGAGAGCTTTCTCGTCCCGGGCCGCCAGGACGTCGTTCCAGGCACCCCCCTCACCTACGGCCAGAGCATCACCGACGGCTGCCTCGGCTGGGACGACACCCGCCGCGTGCTCGACCTCCTTGCCAACGCCGTCCAGCACCGCCGCACCCAGCGCTGAGCCGCAGCTCCGCCAGCTTCCGGCAGCTGGCCGTTGACGGACGTGATGGGTCTCGGAAGCTCCCGGCAGGTGATTCGCGGACAACGGGTCGCGCGAGCGAGCTCCCGGGAGTCGAAATCCGGCGGGCTCTCCCCCTCGAGGGAGCTCCCGGCAGCTGGCGAGGGCGGGTCGGTGCGCAGAATCAGCTCCCGGGAGCTGGCGGGTGTCCCTCGCTGATGCGCAGGAGCGCCCCTTTACCGTCAGCGAGGGCGCGGAACGCGCGAAGGTCAGCGAGGGCGCGGAACGCGCGAAGAGCGACGACGACACCGCCGACGCCTCCGCGGGCATCCTTCGCGCCTCCGGCGTTGGCGCCTCCGATGCTGCCGCCTCCGGCACCGCCGTCTCCGACAGTGCCGTCGCTCACGCCCCCTCGGCGACGCAGTGAGGATCGGGCGGTCCTCGTCACAGAGGTCTTCCGTCTCCCCCAGGGCCAGCCCCGAGACGTGTTGCTCTGCGAGCACACGCCGCTCGCGCTCGTTCTCGGCAATCAGCACCGTGTAGGGCTTGCCGAAAGCATCGAGGCGGTGCTCGACAATCACGCCGGGAGTTTAGCAAGCGGTGGCGGGCGCTTCTTCTTGGTGGGCGGGACAGGGTTCGAACCTGCGACATCCGGCTTGTAAGGCCAGCGCTCTACCGCTGAGCTACCCGCCCGGGCCCGATACGGAGAGGACCGGGATCGGCCGGCCTCCCGGTGTAGCGGGGAACTCGGGGCGAGGGAGATTAGGCCGCGCAGTCCTCCCGAACAAGTCCCGCCGCGTCGCGACGCGGATTCTCACGGCGAGCACTTTTCTCTTGTTGAGAAGCGGAGCGCCTGTGCTATTAACCGCCCGCCCTCGCTTTCGGGGCGGTAGTTAAGTTGGTTATAACGCCGGCCTGTCACGCCGGAGGCCGCGGGTTCGAGTCCCGTCCGCCCCGCCGAAAGCTCCCGAAGCAGCGCTTGCTGCTCGCCTGAACGAGACAAGTCGCGCTTGGGTCGCCCAAACGAGCCGAGCGTCCGTTCAGCCCTGAATCGCGCATGGCAATGCGCGAGCTGGCGCAGGGCCAAGCCGCGAGAGGAGCGCGAAGGCGACCAGCCGCATTGCTCCCTGGCCTGTCGGCGCCGAGGCCTACTTCAGTTGGTAGCGGCTCCTTGCTCGGGTGCAGTGGTGTTCGCGAGGGGCTCGTGCGAGGACGGCGGCCGGCCCTCGATGCCAACGGCTCGGGTGCGCCCGTCGCTTCGACTCACCCCCTAAACGCGAAGCGCGTGGGGCCCACGCCGCGGAGGCTTCTTGGACGGGAGGGACGTCCCTTCTAGGGTGAGCAGACGAAGCTTGGTGGAGACGCCGCCGTTTGCCGTGAAGCCGCCGACCCGGCCGGAGGCGGCGAGGACGCGGTGGCACGGGACGATGAGGGCGAAGGGGTTCTTGGCGAGGGCCTGACCGACGGCGCGGGCACCGCCAGGAACTCCGAGCTGCGCCGCGAGCTCGCCGTAGCTCAGGGTCTGGCCCGGCGGGATGGACCGCGCGGCTGTGTAGACGCGCTGGTGAAACGGAGGAACGCCCTCCATGTCGAGGACGACCTCGGTGAGCGTCGCGGGCTTGCCGCGGAGCAAGCGGGTGATCGCGTCGATGGTCCGTCGTATGGCGCGGGGCGGCTCCCCTTCCACCGCGCCGGGCCACCGTTCCCGGAGGCGCGCCCGAGTTTTCGCGGTCGACCCTTCGGGGAGCTGGACGCCGATGATGCCAGCAGCACTCCACGCGATCCCAACGGGGCCGATCGGCGAATCGAAGACGGTGAACCCGCGTGTCGTCACGACTCAGGTGTAGCATCGATGCCGCGCCAGCGAGCGCCTGCTTGACAGGGTCTCGCCGGAGGTGCATTGTCAACTTCGATGTTCCGTTCGCTCACGGCCGGCACGACCACTACCCGCTAGGCGGGAGCGGATTCGTGCGCGCGTGAGGAACGAGAGCAAAGCGAAGCTGCCCCGCCGAGTCGGTCGGGGCACGGTTCGGTGCAGCGCGTGGCCCGTCGGCTCGGCTCGACCACGGAGAAACCACGATGCTTGCCGACGACGATCATCGCGAAATCGGGAGACGACTCGACCTCTTTCACTTCCAAGAAGAAGCGCCGGGCATGGTGTTCTGGCATCCGCGCGGGCTCGCGCTGTATCGGATGCTCGAAGGCGTGATCCAGCGCCACGTTCGACGCGACGGGTTCCTCGAGGTGCGAACACCCCAGGTGCTGCGCCGGAGCGTCTGGGAGACGAGCGGCCACCTCCGCCACGCGGGGCAACACATGTTCCTGACGGGCGAAGGGAAGGACGCGAGCGCCATCAAGCCGGTGAGCTGTCCGGGACACATGGAGCTCTTCAAGCATCGCAGCGTGTCGTACCGAGAGCTCCCCGTTCGGTACGCGGAGCTCGGCGTGGTTCACCGCGACGAGCCGAGCGGCACGCTCCACGGCTTGTTCCGGCTTCGCCAGTTCACACAAGACGACGGGCACATCTTCTGCGAGGGCGAGCACGTCGCGGCGGAGATCGAGCGGTTCGCGCGCTCCCTGGAGGAGCTCTACGCGGCGCTCGGCTTCGCGAAGCTCGAGGTCTGGTTCGCCTCACGCCCCGACGACCGTGAAGGCAGCGACGCCGTTTGGGATCGCGCCGAAGCGCTGCTCCTCCAGTCGGCGAAGCGCGCGGGCCTCTCGCCGAAGCCCGCGCCCAAATCGGGCGCCTTCTACGGCCCGAAGCTCGAGTTCACGCTCGCCGATCGACTCGGGCGCTCCTGGCAGTGCGGCACGATCCAAATCGATCTCGTGCTGCCGGAGCGCTTCGACGTCGAGTCCGTGACGAGGTCCGGCGGGCGGGCGCGCCCCGTGCTGCTGCACCGCGCGACGCTCGGGAGCCTCGAGCGGTTCCTCGGCGTGCTGCTCGAGCACCACGCGAACGAGCTTCCCCCGTGGCTCGCGCCAGAACAGGCAGCCGTGCTCCCGGTCACGGCGAGCGATCGGGAGTACGGAGCACGGGTCGCGGGCGAGCTCTCGGACGCCGGCGTCCGCGTGCGCCTCGACGACCGCGACGAGTCCCTCTCGAAGAAGGTGCTCGCGTCCCACGAAGCGGCGTCCGCGTTCGTGCTCGTGGTCGGGCCGCGCGAAGCAGCGTCCGAGACCGTATCGCTGCGGGACGGCGCGCACCAGCGCTCGCTCCCCCTCGCACGAGCGATCTCCGAAATCGCCCGCGCCTCGGCGCTCCCCATCTGAGCCTAGATTTCGGGCTGGCGCCGGAGGGGGACGGTCGAGACCGAAGCGGATTTGGAAGCCGAGTTCGCGTTCGGCGCGCGCAGCGAGAGCAGCGCTGTCGCGAGCACGACGGCACGATGGAGGCGGAAAGACGCGATGATCGGCCTTCCCCGACTAGACTAGGAAGCCCGAAATCTAGGCCGAGCTCCGAACAGGACCCCCCACTCGCCGTATTCCGGCTGTACCGGATCGCACACCGGACGGTGCGGCAATGCGCAATCCGGCGGCAGCACGGTGACATCCGTGCCTCCGTCGGATTGCGGTCGCAGCGTGATACGCAATTTCGAAGCGATCTCCGCAGATCCACCCGATTTCACGGCGCACAGAATCCGTAGGATCACTCGTGTTGGAACGACGGGAGCAGAATCTCCTCTGCGGGGCACTCTGGCATTCCCGCGGCAGGATGCCCGCACGGCACCCCGCGTTTCACGCTGACTCGAAGGTGCGCCGCGCCCGCGCCGACGAGAGCGCTCTCGAGACTTCGTGATACCCTCAGCGTATGCCGCTCATCACCGTCTACACGTCTTCTGCGCGCCTCGGTCCCGAGGAGTCCGCGACGTTGTTGAAGAGGCTCTCCTCCGCGCTCGCGAGCGAGCTGGGCAAGCCCGAAGCCTACGTGATGACCTGCCTCCTGCCGGAGACGCGGATGACGTTCGCGGCCACCACCGAGCCCGCTTGCTACGCCGCGATCAAGAACATCGGTACGCTCACGCCCGACGTCACGCAGCGCCTCAGCACGACGCTCTGTCGCCTGCTCTGCGAGGGCACCGGTGTGCCGCAGAACCGCATCTACCTCGAGTTCACGAACATCGAGCCCCACCTCTTCGGCTACGACGGCGGCACGTTCGCGGACTAAAGCCTAGACTCCGAGCCAAAGCGCCGCGCTCTCGAAAACCACGGGTCCGCGCACCGCTTCACGGGGCGCTGAATGCAGTGAAACGGCGCGCGTCGAGCCGGCGCTCGCGAGCGAGCTCCGGCTCGGTCCGGCTTTCGGAGACCCGAGTCAGGAAAGGCCGGGTTGCTCCGGCGGCGGCCCCGGCGGCTCGCCCGGTGCCGCGGGCGGGCGCGATGGCCGGATCCCGCGCGGCTCCTCTCCCTCGATGAGCTCCCCGTTTCGGTACTCGAGGACCAGCCGTCGCGGGCCGAACAGGGCCTCGGCGTCTTCGAAGCAGAGTGCCTCGCGCAGCACGTCGTCCATGTGGTCGACGAGGACGATGCGCATCGCCGCGAGCACGCGCCGCGGGATCTCCTTCAGGTCCTTCCGGTTCTCCTTCGGGATCAGCACCGTTTGGATCTGATTGCGGTGCGCCGCGAGCAGCTTCTCCTTCAGGCCGCCGATCGGCATCACCCGACCGCGCAACGTGATCTCGCCGGTCATGGCGAGGTCCGAGCGCACGGGAACGCGCGTGAGCGCGCTCGCGATGCTCGTGGCCATCGTCACGCCCGCGCTCGGCCCGTCCTTGCGGACGAAATCCGGGAAGTGCACGTGCACGTCGACCTTCTGGTAGAAGTCGCTCTCGAGCTTGAGCGCCATCGCGCGCGAGCGGATGTAGCTCATCGCCGCCTGAGCGCTCTCCTCCATGCCCTTCTCGAGCAAGCCGGTGATCACGAGCTTGCCCTTGCCGGCCACCACGCTCACCTCGCAGTCGAGGATGTCGCCGCCGTGGTCGGAGACGCTGAGACCGTGCGTCAGACCGATCAGGTCCGTCTCGTCCTTCTTGCCGAGGCGATAGCGCGGGACGCCGAGGTACTTCGGCACGTCCGTGCCACGGATCTCGAGCTTCTGCTCCTTGCCTTCCTTGAGCACGCGCAGCGCGACCTTGCGGCACAGGCTCGCGATCTCCCGCTCGAGCGAGCGGACGCCGGCCTCGCGCGTGTAGTGGTGGATCACCGTGCGCACCGCGTTCTCGGTGATGTCGACGTCCACCTCCTCGAGGCCGCACTCCTTGCGCTGTCGCGGCACGAGATAGCGCCGGGCGATGTTGAGCTTCTCGAACTCCGTGTAGCTCGTGAGCTGGATGATCTCCATCCGATCCTGGAGCGGCAGCGGAATGCCGCCCAGCGTGTTCGCCGTCGTGAGGAACATCACGTCGGAGAGGTCGTAATCGAGATCGAGATAGTGGTCGTTGAAGGTCGAGTTCTGCTCGGGATCGAGCACCTCGAGCAAGGCCGCCGCGGGATCCCCACGGAAATCCGTGCTCATCTTGTCGATCTCGTCGAGCAAGAACACGGGATTGTTGGAGCCGACCTTCTTCAGATTCTGGATGATCTTCCCGGGCAGCGCGCCGATGTACGTGCGCCGATGCCCACGAATCTCCGCCTCGTCCCGCACGCCGCCGAGCGAGAGACGCACGAACTTCCGCCCCGTCGCGCGCGCGATGCTCTTGGCGATGCTCGTCTTGCCGACGCCGGGCGGCCCGACGAAGCACAGAATCGGCCCCTTGAGGTGCTTCGTGAGCGCCTGCACCGCGAGATACTCGACGATGCGCTCCTTGCACTTCTTGAGACCATAGTGGTCCTCGTCGAGGATGCGCTCGGCCTCCTTGATGTCGAAGCGCTCCTCGGTCTTCTCGCCCCAGGGCAGGCTCAAGATCCAGTCGACGTAGTTTCTGACGACGGTCGCCTCGGCGCTCGTCGGATGCATCAACTTGAGCTTCTTGAGCTCCTTCTTGACCTTCTGCGCGGCTTCGTCGCTGAGCTTCTTGCTCTTGAGCTTGTCTTCGATCTCTTGGATCTCGGTCTTGAACTCGTCCCGCTCCCCCCCACCGAGCTCCTTCTGGATCGCCTGCATCTGCTCGTTGAGGTAGTACTCCTTCTGCGTCTTCTCCATCTGCTTCTTGACGCGGGAGCGGATCTTCCGTTCGACTTGGAGGATCTCGATTTCCGCCTGCATGAGCTCGTACAGGCGTTCGAGCCGCTTCTTCGGCTCCTCCATCTCGAGCAGACCTTGACGATCGGCGAGCTTGATCGTCGGGAGATTGGCGGCGATGGTGTCGCTCAAGCGTGCGGCGTCGTCGATGCTCTGCACGCTCATCAGCGCTTCCGGCTGCACCTTCTTGTTGAGCTTGACGTAGACCTCGAAGGTGCTCTGCACGCTCCGGATCAGCGCTTCGACCTCGACGTCGGTCTGAGGGACCTCCTGAATCTCGTCGACCTCCACGAGGAAGAACGAATCGGTGTCGACGAAGCGACGAATCCGCGCGCGGTGTCGCCCTTCCACGAGCACCTTCACGGTGCCATCGGCGAGCCGCAATAGCTGCACGATGAGACCGACCGTCCCCACCGTGTAGATGTCGTCAGCGCCCGGGTCGTTCGTCTTCGCGCTCTTCTGCGCAGCGAGGAAGATCTCCTTTTTCTGCGCCATGGCCTCGTCGAGCGCGAGGATGCTCTTCTCGCGGCCGACGAAGAGCTGCGTGACCATGTAGGGGAAAACGATGATGTCACGGAGGGGCAGCGCCGGCAGCGTGCGCCTCCCACCCCCCGCCTTGTCGATGGGTTCGTTTTTGAAGAACATGCCTTGAGCGACAAACGCCAGTCGGCCGGCGATGGCCGGCGCGAATCAGCCGACGCCGGCCTCCTTGTGATAAACGATGAGCGGGTTATCGCCGCTCGCGATCGCCTCCTCGCTGACGACCACCTCCTTGATGCCTTGTTTCGAGGGGATGTCGTACATGATGTCGAGCATCGCTTCCTCGAGGATCGCGCGGAGGCCGCGCGCACCGCTCTCGCGCGCGAGGGCCTTGCGGGCAATCGCCTGCAGAGCGCCCTTGGCGAACTTGAGCTTCACGCCATCCATCTCGAGCAGCTTTTGGAACTGCTTCACCAGGCTGTTCTTCGGCTTGGTGAGGATGTCGATCAACGCATCCTCGTTGAGCTCGTGGAGCGTCGCGATCACGGGCAAGCGCCCGTTTAACTCGGGGATGCGGCCGAACTTGAGCAGACCCTCGGGCTCCACGTGCGACACGAGCTCGCCGAGCTTCATGGCGTTCTTGCTCTTCACCTCGGCGCCGAAGCCGAGGCGCGACTGCCCGAGCCGCCGCTGGATGATCTGATCGAGGCCGACGAAGGCGCCGCCGCAGATGAACAGGATGTTGCTCGTGTCCACCTGCAGGAAATCCTGCTGAGGATGCTTGCGCCCCCCCTTCGGCGGGACGTTGGCGATCGTGCCTTCGATGATCTTGAGCAGCGCCTGCTGGACGCCCTCCCCCGAGACGTCGCGTGTTATCGAGGGGTTGTCGCTCTTGCGGCTGATCTTGTCGATCTCGTCGATGTAGACGATGCCGCGCTGCGCCCGCTCGACGTCGTGATCGGCGTTCTGGAGGAGCTGGACGATGATGTTCTCGACGTCCTCACCGACGTAGCCCGCCTCCGTGAGGGTCGTCGCGTCCGCGATGGCGAACGGCACCTTCAGGATCTTGGCGAGCGTCTGCGCGAGCAGCGTCTTGCCGCTGCCGGTCGGGCCGAGGAGCATGATGTTGCTCTTCCCGAGCTCGACATCGTCCGTCGACACCTTGGTGTCGATGCGCTTGTAGTGGTTGTAGACCGCGACGGAGAGGATCTTCTTCGCCCGCTCCTGGCCAACGACGTAGTCGTCGAGGATGGACTTGATCTCTGCCGGCTTCGGCATCGGATCGGAGCCGGTCGTCGGCTCGTCCTTCTCCACCTCCTCGGCGATGATGTCGTTGCAGAGCGCGATGCACTCGTCGCAGATGTAGACGGTCGGCCCTGCGATGAGCTTCTTCACCTCCTTCTGCGACTTGCCGCAGAAGGAGCAACACAGGTTGCCGTTCGATTCGTCGCGGCGTCTCTCCATCTCGGATTTCCGTGTAGGTGCCGGAGTTCTGCCTAAATTTGAAAAAATTCTAGACCCGCGACCCTGTCCCCGCAAGGCCACGTCCAGGTAGCCCGACCGCCCCAGAGGGACGGGGAGAGCCCGCGATCGCCCCTACCTTTGGGCAGGCGAGGCACTCAGCCCTTCTTCTTGGGCTCGAAAATTTCGTCGATGAGACCGTATTCTTTGGCCTGAGCTGGTCCCATGTAGAAGTCGCGCTCGATGTCGCGGGCAATGTCGGCCTTCGACTTGCCCGTGGACCGGACCAGGATGTCCGTGACCACGTCCTTCATGTGGCGGATCTCACGAGCCTGGATCTCGATGTCCGTCGCCTGCCCTCGAGCACCACCGAGCGGCTGGTGGATCATGATCCGTGAGTTCGGCAGCGCATGGCGGCGGCCCTTTTGGCCGGCGCCGAGCAGCAGCGCGCCCATGCTCGCCGCCTGCCCAATGCAAATCGTGCTCACAGGGCAGCGCACGTACTGCATGGTGTCATAGATGGCGAGCCCGGCCGTGACCACGCCGCCGGGCGAGTTGATGTAGAGCTGGATGTCCTTGTCCGGATCCTCGCTCTCGAGGAACAGGAACTGCGCGATCACGATGTTGGCAACGTCATCGTCCACGGCGCTGCCGAGAAAGACGATGCGGTCCTTGAGCAGACGGCTGAAGATGTCCCAGGTCCGCTCCCCGCGATGCGTGGTCTCGACCACGTGCGGGTAGATGATGCCGGCGCGGGCGGGCTCGCTCAGGCCCTCGAGGAGCCGGAGCGCGTCGTCACGGGTCTCGGGTCGCTTCACCATATGGGGGAATCCTTGCTTTGGGGCTAGCCTTCCTCAATCTGGGCCTTCGCCTGGATGATGTCCAGCACCTTGCTTTCCAGGATCATGCCAATGAGCATCTCGCGCTTCTTCTGCTCACGGTACTCGGCGCGGAGCTTCGCGATGTTCTTGCCGGTTTGCTCGGCGAGCTCCTTGAGCCCCTCGTCGATCTCCGCCTGACCGATCTGGATCCCTTCCTTCTTGGCGATCTCGGCCATGAGGAGCCCCGCGCGCACCTTGACCTCGCTGTCCTGCTCGATCTGCTGGCGCAGATCGCCGCCCAGGGAGCTCGCGGGCTGCCCGTAAGCGCGGGCACGCGCCAGGATTTCCTGCTCGGTGATGCGCATCTGCTGCTCGACGAGCGACGGCGGCACCGGGATCGGGTTGCGCTTCACGAGCTCGGCCACGAGCTGCTCGGCGAGCTGATTCTCGGAGGCTTCCTTGGCGCGCTTCTCGAGGTTGCCGCGCAGATGGTCGCGCAGGGCCTGCAGCGACTCGAAGTCGCCGACGTCCTTCGCGAACTCGTCGTCCGCCGCCGGCAGGACGCGCGCCTTGATCTCCTTGACCACGAGCGTGAACGTCGCGGTCTTGCCGCGGAGTTTCGGGTGGGGATGCTGCGCCGGAAGGCTGACATCCACGCGCGCCGTCTCACCGACGCTCTTGCCCTGCAGGCTCTGGTCGATTTCCGGCAAGAGCTGGCCCGCCCCGAGCTCGAGCGCGAGATCCGTGGCGCTCGCGTCCCGCACCTCTTGCCCGCCCGCCTCGACGCTGAGGTCGATGGTGACGACGTCGCCCGCTTGCGCGGGACGCGCCGGCTCGGGCGCTTGCAGCGTCGCGTGCGCGCGGCGCAGGTTCTCGATCTCTTCGTTCACCTGCTCGTCGGTCACCTCGACCTTCGGTCGCTTCGCCGACAAGCCCGAGTACTCGACGGCCTCGATCGCGGGGAGGATCTCGACCCGCGCCTTGTACGTGAACGGACCGTTCTCGACGATCTTCTGCGCCTCGATGGCGGGCTGTGTCACCGGTTGCAGCTGGTGCTCGGTGACGGCTCGGGGGAACGTCTCGTCCACGAGCTTCTGCACGACGTCCGCCTGGATCCTCGCGCCGAAGTAGTGGGAGAGAACGCGGCGCGGCGCCTTGCCGGGACGGAAACCCGGAACACGCGCCGAACGCGCAACCTCGGTATAGGCACGGTCGAGCTCGTTCTTGACGCGATCGGCCGCGACCTCCACGTCGAACTCCACGAGAACCGGGCTCAGCTTTTGAAGCGTGACCTGCATGTTGGGGCCCGCCACCTTACCTTTGGAACCCCGCGGGTCAAGCGACGAACGACCCGCGCTGCGCCAAACTGCAGCGCTCCGTGTTCCGGGAGGGGGCCGCGTGCATCACCCCAAAAAAGGAACGGGCGCGCGGGCAAAAAAAGGACCCCGCCGGGAGGCATCCGGCGGGGTCGGCTCGTCCCGGGAGGGGGACGGTCCACAACTCTCGCTCACTCGTCGTCTTCCTCTTCCTCCATGCGTACGAGCGCGGCTTCGAACGGGTCGGCATCGAACTCGAGAGCGGGACCTTCGCTCTCGATCTCGTCCACGCTCCACCCGATCCGGAGTGACGGGCGAATCTCCTCGCGCTCGAAGTCGGCGAAGCTCGAATATTTCGGAAGGCGTGCCATGGCGTCTAAGTCTCCTCGCTGTCGGATGCGCTCGGCCCGACGCCGACAGGCCGGCGGACGGGGAGCACGTGGACGGAGGCGAGGGTGACGCGCGAGGGCGAGCGGAAGAACCCGTCCCGGAGAATGCGCGATCGCCGTGCTTCAGCGCGGGCGGCGCGCGGAGTCTTCGGGCCACGGAGCGCCCGCCGCAGGGCGACCTGCAACGGGGTACACGAAAGATGAGATGTTTCGCTCACGTTCGACTACCCTCACCTACATCTACTCACAACCTACCCGAGCTCGAGCGCAGGTCCAAAAAATCGCGCTCCGGCTCACGTATTTCGATAAGAACGGGCCCGCTGCTCCGGCGCGGGAGCCGACCGAGCCCACCGCGCTCCCCGGTGCACCTCGGACGCTCCAGGCGTAGCCTCGAGCCCGCCGGAAGAACCCGCACCCACTCCCGCGCGCCTCGGCCCCGACCATGCCCACGTCTCGAAAGCCCGCCATCATCGCCATCGCCAACCAGAAGGGGGGCGTGGGAAAGACCACCACGGCCGTGAACCTCGCGGCGAGCCTCGCCGCGGCCGAGCGACCGACGTTGCTCGTGGATCTCGACCCGCAAGCGAACGCGTCGAGCGGCGTGGGCGTCGCGCCGGGGACGTCCGCGCGCACGATCTACGACGCGCTGATCGGCGCGGCTCCGCTCGAAGAAGTCATCCAGAAGACGCGCATCGACACGCTCGACGTCGCGCCCGCCACGCAGGACCTCACGGCCGTGGAGTACGAGCTCTTCGATGACGAGCGAGGCACGCATCTGCGCCAGGTGCTCTCGAGCCCGGTCGTCGAGAAGTACGACTACGTGATCGTCGATTCCCCGCCGTCGCTCGGCGTGCTCACGCTGAACGTGCTCGTCGCGGCACAACGCGTGATCGTGCCCCTGCAGCCCGAGTACTACGCGCTCGAGGGCATCACGTACCTCATGGCCACGATCGATCGCGTGCGCGCGTCGCTGAACCCGGACCTCACGGTGGAGGGTATCGTGCTGACCATGTGGGATCCGCGCAATCGCCTCGCTCACCAGGTGGCTGCCGAAGTGAAGAAGCATTTCCGCGTGTTCGAAGCCATCATCCCCCGCAACGTCCGGCTCTCGGAGGCGCCGTCGCACGGCGTGCCCGCGCTGCTCTACGACGTGAGCAGCAAGGGCGCGCAGGGCTACTTGAGCCTCGCCCGCGAGCTGCTCGAGGTGCCGGCGTGAGCGAAGGCCCGAAGAAGCCGCTGCGTGGGCTCGGCCGCGGGCTCGATGCGCTCTTGCCGCTGCGCCCGGCCGCTCCCCCTGCCCCGCCGCCGAGCAGCGCCGTCGTCTCCGAGCGGCCAAGCACGAGCTATGGCGAAGGCAACGTCTTTCTGTGCCCGATCGACAAGATCGTTCCGAATCGGGGTCAGCCGCGCCAACACTTCGACGCGGAGAAGCTCGAGGAGCTCGCGCAGTCGCTGCGCGAGCACGGGCTCATCGAGCCGCTGGTGGTCCGGCGGCGCTCCGGCACGGACACCTTCGAGATCGTCGCCGGTGAACGGCGCTGGCGCGCGGCGCAGAAGGCCGCGCTCCGGGAGGTCTTGGTCGTCGTCCGCGACGTCTCCGCGAAGGACGCGTACGAGCTCGCGCTGATCGAGAACGTCCAGCGCGAGGATCTCGATCCGATCGAGTTCGCGGAGGCGCTCGAGCGGTTGATCCGCGAGCACGGCCACACGCAGGAGACGCTGGCGAGCCGCCTCGGCAAGGATCGCTCCACGATCGCGAACGCACTCCGCTTGCTCAAGCTCCCGAGGACGGTGCGCGAGCGGGTCGTGACGGGCGAGCTCAGCGAGGGGCACGCTCGCGCGCTGCTCGGCGCCCCCGACGAGGCCGCGCTCACCGCGCTCGCCGAGAAGGTCCTGCGCGGCAAGCTCAGCGTGCGTCAAACCGAGGAGCTCGTGCGCGCCGCGAAGACCGGCGGCACGGGGCGCCCTTCCGGTGGGCGCGGCGGACCGGCCGAAAAGACTCCGAGCGTGCGCGACCTCGAGACGCGCCTCACCCGTCGCCTCGGCACGCCCGTGTCCGTGACCGACCGAGATGGCAAGGGCGACATCGTGATTCGCTACTCGTCATGGGACGAGCTGGATCGCATCCTCGACATTCTGCTCTAGAACGCCGATCCGTTTGACGGCTCGGCGTTCTCGCCTTTCTCGCGGGGGCGGCTCACGCCGCCCCTCGCCACCGAAGTGAATTTGGCGCGGGACTAGTCCTGTCCCGCCCACCGGCTCCCACCGGAGTCCTCCTCGAGGGGCTCACCGCCCCCTCGAGCACCCCGACGCGATCCGCTCGCGGGAAGAGATCTCTGCCGCTCCAGAGCGACAAACGGCTAGGAACGCGCCGAAGTATGCGGAAGACAGCGTCGAAAAGGGTGCCCCCGTGGGGAGGGGTCCGAACGCCTTGGGCCTACTTCCGTTTTTCGAGCTCGGCGACGGCATCGCGCGCCGCTTTGCCGACCGGACCGTCCTTGCCGAGCTCGCTCGCCTTCTTCAAGTGCGTGAGGGCCGCCTTCTTGTCCTTCGCGCGAAGGTGCATCCCGAGATAGTAGTGTGCGGGCGCGAAGCTCTCGTCCATGGCGAGGGCCCGATCGTAGTCGGCCTTGGCACCGGCCGAGTCGCCCTGCTCGTTGCGACAGACGCCGCGCCGCGTGTGGAGCTCCGCCGTCGCGCTCCGCTCGATCGCGCGATCCAGCGCCGCGATGCACTCCGCCGGCGCCTTGAGCCGCCCGAACCAGTGCGCCACCGCGGCGAGGAGCTTCGGATCGTCGGTCTCGCTCGCTTGCTTCAGCTGTTCGAGGGCGAGGTCGCGCTTGCCGCTGGCGGCGAGCAGATCGGCGTATGCGATGCGGGTCTCGGCATCGTTCGGGCGCGCGTCGACGGCCTTCCCGTACGCGGCGATGGCCTCGTCGCGCTTGCCCGTGTTCTCGAGCGCGAGCGCGCGGTTCAAGAGCAGGTCCGCGTGGCCCGGCGCCGCGGCGAGCCCTTGTGCGGCGACTTCAGCAGCGCGCTCGGAGGCCCCGGTGTCGAGGAGCAATGCCGACAGGTTCACGCTCGCTTCGACGAGCTTCGCGTCGAGCTCGAGCGCTCGCTCGTAGGCGGCACGGGCGCCGTCCACGTCGCCCAGGTTCTGCAGAGCGACCCCGTGATAGAACGCGGCCTGCGGGTCGTTCGGCGCTTCACTTCGCGCCTGTTCGAGCGCTCGCTTGGCAGCCTCGAAATCGCCGCGCTGGATCGCGTCCACGCCGGCGCGCACGCTCGCGTTCGACGTCGGCGCGACCGCACCGGCTTCGGATCCTTCCGACTCCTCGAGCGACGGATCGGGCGCCTCGGGCGGGGGCGTGCTGCCGCCGCAGGCCATCGAGAGAACGAACACGGCCAGGCCACCCGCGAGCGGCCGGAGGACGAGACTCGGGAATTTCATGGATCCACGCTTCCGTTTTCGAGCCGCGCGACGGTGGAGAGCAAACGCTGTTTGATCGCCTCGATCCGCACGGGGTCCGTCACTTTCGCTCCGTTCGCGTCGGTGACGTAGAACACGTCCGCCACCTGCGTGCCTTCGGTGTTGATCTTGGCGAGCGAGATCTGAAGACCCAGGGACTGTATCGCATTCGAGAGCCAGAATAGAAGGCCCAAGCGGTCGCGCGTCGTGACCTCGATCACGGTGTCGCTCGTCGCGCAGCGATTGTCCACGACCACCTCGGACTGCACGCCGGGCGTCGGGCGATCGGACCAGTGGGCGGTTCGCCCCCCGCCCGTGACGAGCGCCGCGGGCGTGAGCTCCTGGCTGAGGAGCCGCCCGAAATCCCGCTCCAGCCGGCCGAGCGCCGAGATCACGGCCTCGACCGTGCTCCCGCGCACCCAGAAGAGATCGAGCGCGCGCGCCCGACCGAACGCGTCCACCCACGAGTACACTTGCGCGCTGATCACCTTGAAGCGTGCGGCAGCGAGCGTCGCCGTGACCATCGCGAGCAAGCCGGGTCGATCGTCTGCGATGAACGCGAGCTCGACGTAGGGCTCGGCGGTGGTCATCACGGTGACGTTGACCTGCTGCATCTGAGCCGCGCGCGCGAACCGCGAGTGCCGAACGATCTCCTCGGGCACGTTCGAGTAGAGGTACCGCTCGGGCACCGCGTTCAGGTAGTACTCGAGGAACTCGCGCTCGCCGCGTTCGGGACACATGGCGAGCACGCTCTTCTTCACTTGGTCGAGCCGCTCGCTGCCGTGCCGTCCTCCGCTCTCGAGGTAGCGATCGGCGGCGAGATAGAGCTCCTCGAGCATGCGCGCTTTCCAGCTCGTGAGCGCCGTAGGGCTCGTCGTCGAGACGTCGCAGAGCGTGAGCACGTAGAGCTCGCGGAGCCCTTCGCGCCCGTGCACCTCCTCGCAGAACGACTCGATCGTGCGGGGATCGTCGAGGTCACGGCGGGTCGCGACGTGGTACATGAGCAGGTGCTTGAGCACGAGGTGCTGCGCCTCGCGCACGTCTTCCTCCGCAACGCCGAGCCTCCGGAGGATCTCGCCGGCCATCTCGTGCCCGCGCACGGCGTGCTGCTTGCCGCCGATGTCCTTGCCCACGTCGTGCAGGAGCGCCGCGAAGAAGAGCACGTTCGGCCGTGAGATCTCCGCCGCGAGGTGGGACGCGAGCGGGTGCTCGGTGGCGAGCTCTCCCCGGCAGAGCTCCCGCAGGCGATCGACGCAGGCCACCGAGTGCACGTCGACCGTGTACACGTGGTACACGTCGTGGTGCACGCGGCCGACCACCGGCGCAAACTCGGGGATCATCGCGACGAGGACGCCGATGTCGTGGAGCTCCTTCAGCACCGAGCCGCCGCGGAGCCGCGTCCGCTGCACGGTCGTGCAGAGGCGCTGGAACAACCGTTGCGCCTCGGGGCTCTCCCGGAGCCGCTCGCACACCTCCGGAGAAGCGACGGCTCGCGCGATCGAGTCGCGCGCGAACGGATACACCGGCAGATCGCGCCGAACCGCCTCGTCGTAGACGCGCAGGGCGAGCGCGGGCTCCACCTCGAGCTGACCCGGATCCTCGATCGAGACCTGCTCGTTGGTGAGCTTGAGGCCGTTTCCGATCAGCACCTCGCGCGGACGCCGCTTCGGCGGGGGCTCCGCGCGTTGCAGAAGCATGCTCCGGCACTGCCAGAGGCTGCGCGCGTGCCGGTAGTACTCGCTCATGAACGTCTCGACGCCCGGCCCGGAGCTGCCGTAGCCGAGCTTGCCGGCGATGAGCTCCTGCTGGTCGAAGCTCAGCCGGTCGGATCGCCGCCCCGCGTGCAGGTGCAAGAGGTTCCGAACCCTCCAGGCGAAGCGGGCCGCGGCGTCTATCTGCGCCCACTCTCGCGGGAGCAGCACGCTGAGCTGGACGAGATCCGAGAGCCGCGCGGCGCGCCACCGCGCGCGCGCCACCCAGTGCATGAGGTCGAGATCTCGGAGCCCACCGATGCCGTTGCGGACGTCGGGCTCCAGCAGGTACACGGAGTCGCCGAAGCGCGCGGCCCGCTCCTCGGCGCGATCGCTCAGCAGGGCGAGGAAGCGACCGATGTTGGAGATGTGAAACAGGCCGTCGTAGGCCCGCTCGAGCATCTTATCCGTCGTCGTCCGGTCGCCCGCGAGCAGGCGAAAGTCGAGCAGCGCGGTCGCCGTCGGCAAGTCCGTCTTCGCGAGCTCGAGCTGGTCGCCCGGCGTCACGATCTGATGGCCGATCGAGAGCCCCGCGTCCCAAAGCGGGTACAGCACGGCCTCGGCGATGTGCCGGACCTTCTCCGCCCGCCCGCCCGTGACGAGCCGCACGTCCAAATCGCTGTGGAGCGCGAGCGCCCCGCGCCCGTAGCTGCCGACCGCGGCGAGCGCCACGTTCGCGGTCCACTGGTCCTTGGCGTTGAGCGAGCACTCGACCGCCTTGAAGAGCGAGCAAAAGAGGCCGTCGTAGGCTTTGGCGAGCCGTTCCGCCGCGGGCAGGCCCGCCTCCGCCTCGCCCGTGCGGACTTTCGCCTCGACGGTCGAGCGATGGTTCGCAAGGTAGCTCTTGAGCTCCGTGGCGAGCGTGACGGATTCGAGAACGGCTCCCTGCGCGGAAGCGGGGGCAACGTGGGGGGGCATGCTGGTGTCGGCCGAAGCCGCTCCGGTCAGCCGCTCTATATAGCGCACGACCTGCCCACCTCCGGGGATTCCTGTGCGAGGGCGCGCTCCCGGGTGCGGCTCCGGGGAAAGAGGCGGATCGGCCCCCCGTCCGGGAGGAGCGCGCGCCGGCTTCTCGGGAAAACCGCCGCGCGAGGGCGTTTCTCGTCCTCGCCGTCCCTTCCGCGCGCTGGGCGCTGGCTCTCCCTCCGGCGCTCGGGGCTTTGGGCGCGCGCGCCGCACGTCCGGCACCGCGAAAACAGAGCGCGCATGCTAGATTCGTTCGGACGTGCGCCCAATCCAGTCGAGTGACGAACGGTCCACCCCTTCTCCTTCTCTTCGGCAAAATGGCTCGGTGACGCGGCGGGGGATGCTCCTCGGAGTGGGAGCGACGGTCGCGGCCGGCATCTGGCCCCTGAACGCGAGCGCCACCATCGCGCGGGGAATTCCGCTCGACGTGCTCGCGCGAAGGAGCGAGCACATCCTGGTCGGCACCGCGCTCGAGGCCACGTGTCGCTTCGAGTACATCGGCGGCAAGCGACGGATCGTGACGGATACCCGCTTTGCCGTGGAGGCCCCGCTCGCCAAGGCGGAGCCGGGTGAAAGCGAGGTTCTGGTGCGAACACTCGGCGGGGTGATTGGAGACCTCGGCGAGCTCGTGCACGGCGAGGCCGAGCTCTCGCTCGGCGAGCGCTCGGTGTTGTTCTTGCGGCTCCGGCCGGACGCGATCCATCAACCGACGGGGATGGCGCAGGGTCACTATCCCCTGTACGCGGATGCCGAGCGCGTCGAGCGCCTGCGTCCGAGCCCGCGGCTCCCCGAGCTCGTTCATCCGGAGCGTTCCGCCGTCCGTCGCCTTCGAGGGCTCGACATCGAGGGTGCTCGTCGCCTGATTCAGGAGGCGCTCGCCCGATGAAGCGACACGCGGTTTTGGGTGTGGCCGCGATGATGGTGCTCGTGGCGAGCGACGCGCTCGCCTATTGCCGAACGAACACGTGCGACCCGCGCCGGCGCGACTGCGAAGAGGACAGCGAAGGCTGCCTCACCGCGGGCTCGCCCCTCTACTGGGCGAGCGAGTGCGTGACGTTCGCGGTGCACCAGGACGGGTCCCCCCGGCACGGGATCGACGCGACCTTGTTCGCCGACGAAGTGTACGCCGCGTTCCGGCGCTGGCTAGACGTGGACTGCGGCGACGGCCGGTCGCCGTTGCTCACGGTCCAGAACCTCGGCCCCGTCGAGTGCGATCGCGTGGAGTACAACCAGCGCGACGGAAACGCGAACGTGTTCATGTTTCGCGATACCGAGTGGCCGTACGTGGGCGGCGAGGACGCGCTCGGCCTCTCGACGATCCGCTTCGACCCGACGAGCGGTCGCATCTACGACGTGGACGTCGAGATCAACGGCGCGACGGAGATCCCGATCAGCGTGGGCGAGCCGCGCCGCGGCGCCGCGGATCTCGCGTCGATCCTCACCCACGAGGTCGGCCACTTCCTCGGGCTCTCGCACACGCGGGCCCGCGGCGCGACGATGCGCCCGGCCTACGAGATCGGCGACGGCCTCACCGAGCTGTCGGAGGACGACATCGCGGGTATCTGCGACGCTCTCTCGCCGGATCGGACGCCGGAGACTCAAAGCTGCACGCCGCGGCACGGCTTTTCGTCCGATTGCGGCAAGCCCGACGATGGCTGCTCCGCGAGCCGCGCCGGTGCCGGCTCGAACGGCGCGTTCGGGCTCGGCGCGCTCGCGCTCGCCCTCGCCGCGTCCTTCGCGCGCGCCCGACGCCGAGCGCGCGCCTCCGGCTGACCC
>CAYYWA010000079.1:0-19139 GCA_964475255.1 uncultured Sorangium sp. | reverse complement strand
TGCTGCGGTGTTCTATGCCGTCAGTCAGCGTGTGCAGGATTTCTCGCAGGAGCGGCTCCACCCCGTCTTCCTGCTCGACGAGGCCCACCTCCTTCATCAAGACACCCTCGATCACTTGCACATCCTGCTCAACTACGAGTGGGATTCCAAGTCGCTCCTCTCGCTCGTGCTCGTCGGTCTCAGCGACCTCGAGGCGCGTCTCCGTCTCGGCCGAAGCCGCTCGCTCTACTCGCGGCTCTCGCGCCGCCTCACCATCGACCCGCTCACCCCCGAGGACACCGGCGAATACCTCGCCGTGCGACTCCGACGCGCCGGCTGTGAGCGCGAGCTCTTTCCCCGAGATAGCGTCACCCTCCTGCACGAGGCCACCGGCGGCGCACTACGCGATCTCGATCGTCTCGCAGCCACCTGCCTCCGCCACGCCGCCAGGAGAAAACGCAAAACCGTCGACCGAGACATCGTCAGCGTCGTCCTCAAGACGCCGCACGCTGACGGGATCACCCCCAAGCCCGTCGGATGATGCCCATCGTCCGACTGACACCCCTCGCGCCGCCTTCGTGATGCCCATCATGGAGGCGGCGCAAATGCTTTTCAAAGAGGCGGCGTCGTAACACGCTGGCCTTCTGCGACTCGAAAGGCGACCTCATCTCCGCGATTCGGTTCGGGCGCGGACCGGAAGCGAAGAAGCTGACGCTGAAGGAAACCCTCGCCAAGGACCTGGCGCACGTGCTCGCTCAGCATCCGGCCTCGTCGCCAGGCACGACTCGGAGGAGCTTCACGTCCTCGTGGACAACTCCAGCGCACATACTCGCAGCGCTCTGCAACCTCCGCTTCTGGAGCATGCGAAGATCCGCCTTCACTACGCGCCGACGACCGCGTCGTGGCTGGACCAGGTTCAGGAACTGGTCTGCACTCTCCTCTCGTCACAGGTCCAGCGCAGTGAGACCCTGACCAGGCTTCAGATTCGCAAGTGCCTTGCAGGGCTGCTTGGGCGCCATGAAGCGAGCGATTTCCCCCTTGTCTGGACGAAGGCCCAAGGTATTCGTCCTCCGGGGCTCCACTCATTTCAGCATTCCGGATCAGGAATCACCTGCCCCGGCTCTCTACCCGATCGCCACACCCGACGATCCGCGAATTCCGGATAGTCAGACTGAGCGCCTCTCTCCACGTCTGAGAACACAGACTAGTGCACCGCAAGTCAGATGCGAGCAACCATCCCGGACGGCAACTGCAGCACGATTGATGCTGGAGCCAGGTCCCGCGGAATTGACCGCATCTCATCTGCGCTGCACTAGGTGCTGATAGGGCCAGTACACCGCACATGAGTCGAAGTCACCTTGGACATCCTCGCAAAAGGGTTGACGAGCACACCTGCCATAGGTCGCTGTTGCACGAGTTGCCTTCGGAGTCCCGCGCCCCCTCTGAATCCGGCACCAATTGTGCGGCAATCGCCCCGGGACGATTACTCGCCGTCTGACCTGCGGTGCACTTGTTGGTAGTGCCGTGCGACCCGGCGCGGTCACTCCGTCACGGGTTCGTCCCAGGGGGTGCCCTTGGCGACGAAGACGGTTTTCAGGTTGACGAAGGCGTGGATGCCTTCGGTGGAGAGCTCGCGGCCGTAGCCGCTTTGTTTGATGCCACCGAAGGGGAGGCGGGGGTCGGAGGCGACCATGGCGTTGACGAAGGTTTGGCCGGCTTCGAGCTCGTCGATGAAACGGCGCTGCTCGGCGCGGTCTCGGGTCCACACGCTGCTGCCGAGGCCGAACGGGCTCCGGTTGGCGAGGGCGATGGCCTCGTCGAGGTCGTTGGCGCGAAAGAGGAGGGCGACGGGGCCGAAGACTTCTTCGTCGGCGGCGGGAGTGCCTTCCGGAATCTGCGCGAGAACGCCGGGGCGGAACCAGTAGCCGTTGCCTTCGATCGGGGTCGCGCCGGTGAGGCGGCGGGCGCCTTTGCGAACCGAGGCTTCGACCTGCGCCATGACGCCGTCGCGCACGGAAGCCATCGCAAGGGGGCCGACGTCCGTCTCGGGATCCATCGGATCGCCGACGCGGACGGCCTCGAACGCCGCGACCAAGCGCTGCTCGAACGCGTCGTAGACGTCGCGGTGCACGATGAAGCGCTTCGCGTTGATGCAGGACTGGCCGTTGTTCAGGATGCGCGCGGCGAGGCCCGTCCGAACGGCGTCGTCGAGATCCGCGGAGGGCATGACGACGAACGCGTCGCTGCCGCCGAGCTCGAGCACGGTCGGCTTGATGTGCTTGCCGGCTTCGCCCGCCACGGCCGCACCCGCTCCGGTGCTCCCCGTGAGCGTCGCCGCGGCGACGCGCGGATCGCGCACCACGCGCGCCACCGCATCCGCGCCGATCAGCAGCGTTTGAAACGCGCCCTCGGGCAGCCCGGCACGACGGAAGAGGTCCTCGATCGCGAGGGCGCAGCGCGGGACGTTCGAGGCGTGCTTCAAGAGACCGACGTTGCCGGCCATGAGCGCCGGCGCCGCAAAGCGGAACACCTGCCAAAAGGGGAAGTTCCAGGGCATCACCGCGAGCACGGGGCCGAGCGGCAAGGGACGCACGTAGCTGGCCGCAGCTTCGGTCGCGACGGGGCGATCGGCGAGCATGGCCGCTCCGTGCTCGGCGTAGAAGCGGCAGGCGCGCGCGCATTTCTCCGCCTCCGCGACGGCGGAGACCAGCGTCTTGCCCATTTCCTCCGTCATCAGCCGACCGAGCGCGTCCTTCTCGGACTCGAGCAGATCGGCGACGCGCCGGAGGAGCGCGGCGCGCTCCGCGAACGACGTTCGACGGAAGGCGCGAAATGCTTGCTTTGCGAGCGCGAGCTTCTCGTTCAGCGCGGCCTCGTTCAGCGACTCGAACGTGGCGCGCGTCTCGCCGGTTCTCGGATCCACGCTGGCGATCGGCATCGGTGTCACCTCGTCTTACGCAACCAACATGCCAGTGCTCTCGGCGCAGGCTCCGGCGGACGCTCCGCCGTTCACGGCGCGGTCGCGCGCGACGAGAGATCTGGTCCGGCCCTTGCAATAGGGTCCGGGCGGAAATGCTCCATCATGGCTGGTCTGCACGCAATCCGTGCGGGCCTCGCCCGTTCGCGACGGAGCGGAACGCCTAGGAGGCAGCATGAAAATCGCGGTACTGGGAGCCAGTGGGACCATCGGCCGGCGCATCGTCCGGGAAGCGCTCCAGCGGGGTCACTCCGTCACGGGCATCGCCCGCCATCCATCCCGCATCGAAGCCGCGGAGCGGCTCCGGCCAGCACAGGCCGACGCGACGAAGAGCGACGAGCTGCTGCGCGTGTTGGAAGGGCACGACGCGGTGATCAGCGCGGTCGGGCCGGCAGCGGGAGAGTCTCCGTCGATGCTCGTGGATGCGACGCGTGCGATCGCCGCCGCGTGCATGCGCGCGAACGTGCATCGTGTGTTCATCGTGGGCGGCGCCGGCAGCCTCGCCGTGAAACCCGGCATCGAGCTGCTCGCCACCCCCGACTTCCCCGAGGCATGGAAACCCATCGCGCTCGCGCATCGCGAAGCGCTCGAGCTCTGGCGCAAGGTCAAGGAGATCAGCTGGACGTACGTGAGCCCGGCGGCATTCATCGAGCCCGGTGAGCGCACGGGGCGCTACCGCGTCGGCCACGACGACCTGCTCGTGGACGAGCGCGGTCAGAGCCGCATTTCGGCGGAAGACTACGCCGTCGGCTTGCTCGACGTCCTCGAGCAGGGCGCGCATGCTCACGAGCGCATCACGCTCGCGTACTGAGCCCGGCTTCGGCGCCCACGCAAGTCGGCGCGCCGTTCGCGCCGAGCGCGCGGACATCGTCCGCGGCGCGCTCGCCGGCATCGCCGGCGCGGTCGCGCTCGCGGTGAGCGATGCCTTGGAGCGCGCGCTGCTCGGCCGCGAGCCCGTGTACGTCCCGGCCCGCGTCGCGGCGCGGCTCTCGGCCCGCGTTCCTGGCGCGCCTCGACGCGGCCTCACGCTCCGCTTCCCGTATGCCGCGCTGCTCGGCGCCGGGTACGGAGCGACGCGGGGCCTTCTCCCTGGCTCGTCGGCGCGCGCCGGCGCTCGCCTCGGCGTGGCCGTCTGGGCAGTCGAGCTTCTGCTCCTTCCGGCGACCGGCGCGACTCCCCCGGTTCGCGCCTGGCCGCGCGGCGAGCCCGGCCTGCTCTTTTTTCATACGCTCGTCTTCGGGCTGGTCACCGCCGCCGCTTTCGAGGCGTGACCCGCGCGCGCCGGCGTGCAACCCTGCGCGGCGGCCTCCATGGGCACTCCCGCCGAGGATCTCGAGGCGCCCGCACCAACGGCACCCGCGCGCACCGCCGCGCCCGAGCAGCGATTCGCTCGCACGATCGACGGCTCGAAGCTCGCCCGCGCGCTCGTCCTTTTGGCCCTGACGGCGAGCGCCGTCGTGCTCGGCATCTGGCTCGCAGACACCACGAGCCGTGTCTACCTCTGGAAGAACGTCGCCGCGCGAGGCGCTCACCTGCGCGCGCTGGCGATGACCCTCGGCGCTGGCCTCCTCGCAGCGGGCGGCGGGCTCGTCTTCTTCTTCCGCGCGAACGAGCGCGCCGCCGCTGTCGACGAGCTCGCGCGCCTCGCCAAGCTCCTCTCCCCGCTCGGGCCGCTGGCGCTCCTTCCGTGGCTCTTCGACGTGTCGGCGTGGCAAGGGCACGATCTCGAGTTCCTGTTCGTCGCGCTCGGCGTGTCGCTCGCGCTGGGCGCCTCGATCGCGAAGGGGCTCGGAGCCGTTCCCGCCGTCGCGCGGGAGCTCGAGCGCTTGCGCGAGCGCGGCAATCGGGCAGCGCGCGCGGCCCCCGCGCTCCGACGCGACGCCTGGCTCGTCGCGGTTGTCGCCGGCGCGCTCGCGTATGCGCTCTATTTTTCGTTTCACACCGTGCGGTGGCACTGGACGGCGCGCTCCGGGTGGGATCTCGCCATCGAGGACAACATCCTCTGGAACCTGCTCCACGGCAACGCGTTCTTCAAAGCGTCGCCCATCTACGGACCCGAGGGCTCGCACTTCGCGCGCCACGCGACACTCGTGAGCTATCTCCTGCTGCCGCTGTACGCGCTATATCAGGAAGCGAGCACGCTGCTCGTGCTGCAAGCCGTCGTCCTCGGAGCAGCGGCGATTCCGCTCTTTCTCTTCGCGCGGACGCGCATCGGGAACGCGTACGCCGCGCTCGTCGCGGCGGTGTACCTGATGCACCCGGCGCTGCACGGCGCGAACCTCTACGAGTTCCACTACATCAAGCTCGGGCTCTTGCCGTTCTGGTCGTGCCTGCTCTTTCTCGAGCGCGGACGCCTCGGTGCCGCCGCGATCGCCGCGGTGCTCACGCTGAGTGTGCGCGAGGACGTCGCGACGTGGATCGCGGTGCTGGGTGCGTGGGCGGTGCTGTTCCGCGGGCGCCCGCTGTTCGGGCTCGGGCTCACGGTCGCCGCGCTCGCCTACACCGCCATCGTGAAGTTCGGGATCATGCCGCGGTTCGCGGGAGGGACGGACGAGCTCGTTCACATGTATCGGCTGCTCATCCCGAACGGGATGCCGAACTTCGGCGGAGTGATCGCGACCGTCGTCACGAACCCTGGCTACACCGTTCGCACGCTGCTCGAGCCCGCAAAGCTCGTCTTTTCGATGCAGCTTTTGGTGCCGCTCGCGCTCTTGCCGCTGCGCATCGGTCAGGGTTGGTTCTTGCTCCTCCCGGGCTTCGTGTTCTGCCTCTTGTCGACCGAGTATCCGGCGCTCATCGACATCGGCTACCAGTACTCGCTGCACCTGCTCGCGTTCGCTCTCCCGGCCGCGGTGCTCGCGCTCGAACGCCTGCGCGCGAGTCCCGCACGAATGGCGGGCGCGGGCGCGGCGATCACCGCCGGTGCCCTCGTGCTCTCGTACCAGTACGGCGCCGTGCTGCAGCAGGACACGGCGCGCGGCGGTCCCATCCCCTACCGCTTCGACGTCACCAGCGCCGATCGCGAGCGCCGCGAAGCGCTCGATCGACTGCTCGCGGACATCCCGGAAGACGCCCGCGTGAGCGCCAGCGCCTTCACCGTGCCCCAGGTTTCCGCGCGTGAAGATGCCTACAGCCTGTCGCTCGGCGTTTGGGACGCCGAGTACCTGCTCATCGCCCTGGACGAGCGCGAGATCGTCACGCCCGAAGTGCCAATCCTCACGAAGGCGCTGACGTCGGGGGACTTTGGCGTCCGGCGCGTCGAGTGGCCGTTCGCGCTCGCGCGCCGCGGCCACCCGACCTCTCGCAACTTCGAGGTCCTCGAGCGCGTCGCGCCGCTCGAACGCCGCAGGCGATAGCGCTTCGAGCGTCAGCCGCCGTGATACACGGCCTCGACGTTGTGGCCGTCGGGGTCGAGCACGAACGCGCCGTAGTACCTCTCGTGATAGTGCGGCCTGAGCCCGGGCGAGCCGTTGTCACGCCCCCCGGCGGCGAGCGCTGCCTTGTAGAACGAATCGACCTCTTCGCGATTGCGCGCGACGACCGCCACGTGAACCTTCTGGATTCCCTTCGAGCCGCCCGGGTCCGCGCCGAGCCAGAGCTCCGGCTTGCCTTCCCGTCCGAAGCCTCCAACGTGCCCGTAGTCGCGGAGGAGCGTGATCCCGAGCGGCGCGAGCGCCTTCTCGTAGAAGGCCTTGGCGCGGCCGTAATCACTCACCTGAATGCCCACGTGATCGATGATCGTCATCTGCTGCCAACCCTCCGTCGAAGGGACAGCGATTGTACGCGAACGCGACGCGACTACCGAGCGTTCCCGACGCGCACCGTCGCGGGCGGCCGGACGCGCGTTCGCACGGACCCCGTCGTCGGCGCCCACTCCCCGTGATGAAGCGGCGGCGAGCCCCTCTCGCTGAGCCTAGATTTCGGGCCTCCTCGTCGAGGGAGGCCGATCCCTCACGTCTTTCCGCCGCCTTCGCGCCCGTCGCGCGCGCCAACCCTGCGAAACGAGGCGAGCGAGGCTGAGACTCGAGAGCGCCCGCGGCGGCGGAATCCGCCGCGGGGCTCTCGGCAGCGCCGCTACGGCGCTCGCCAACGCGGGCTCATTCCGTCACTTCTTCGGCGGCGTCACCCGCGTCTTCAGCCGCATCGCCGGCTTCCTCGGCCGCCGCGTCGGCAGCGTCGCCGGCATCTTCCGCGGCCTCATCCACGGCTTCCCCCGCTTCCTCCATCGACCCTTCGGGCTGTTCGGCCGGTGGCGTACTTCCACCGCACGCGACGGCAGCACCACCGAGAAGGAGCGAGAGGAGCAGAGCAGGCTTCGTGAGCTGAATCATGAAAGTGTGTCCTTTCGAAGATCGTACCAGGCTGCGTCTACACGACCAAAGCAGCCTCGACTTTAGCCCCCACCCTTACATTGCAATGCGGTCGCTTTGCAATGTGCGTGCCGCTCCGCCGCAGTGCGCGTGCCGGGCGACGGGCTCGTTCGCGACGACCGTCGAGCGTGGTCGAAGCGCGCGCGAGCGCGGCACGGTCGAATCGCGGGCCCCCTCGAAGTGCCTCGCCCTCGCGTCTCGTCGCGGTGCGGATTTCGCGGCGGCCACCTTGCCGCAATGCCGTTCAAGCCTTACTAGCACGGGGACCCCGCGCGCCCAGATTCACGGGCGCTCCCCGAAGGAGCGCCTGGCCTACCGGACGGCGCGCGGCTTTCGGCTCCGTTCCCCCGCTTTCAGGCGGTTCGCTCATGAACAGACACCGACTCGCGTCCCCTTTCTTCCGACTCGTCGTTCCCCGGCGCCTGCTGCTCCTCCTCACCCTCATGGCGCTCGCCGTCTTGGCCTCGGGCTGCGGCTACAACGAGGTCATCGAGCGTGACGAAGACGTCAAGGCCGCTTGGGCAGAGGTCCAGAACCAGTACAAGCGACGGAGCGACCTCATTCCGAATCTCGTGAAGGTCGTGCAGGGTGCCGCGAGCTTCGAGAAGGAAACGCTCCAGCAAGTGATCGAGGCGCGCTCGAAGGCGACGAGCATCCAGGTGGACAGCTCGATCGTGGACGATCCACAGCGCCTCCAGCAGTTCAATCAGGCGCAGCAGCAGCTCGGCGGTGCGCTCTCGCGCCTCCTGGTCGTGGCCGAGCGCTATCCGGAGCTCAAGGCGAGCGCGCAGTTCCGCGACTTGCAGTCGCAGATCGAAGGCACCGAGAACCGCATCGCGGTCGCGCGCAAGCGCTATATCGAGGCCGTGGCCGAGTACAACAAGGTCGTCCAGCGCTTCCCCACCAGCATCGGTGCCGGGCTTCGCAACAAGAGCGTCCGTCCCACGTTCGAGGCCGCGCCGGAGCTCGAGAAACCGCCGGAGATCAACCTCTGAAATGAGCTTTTTGCCGAGCCCGGCGCGACTCTGGTTCTTCCTCGGCGCGCTCCTCTTCATCGGGTTCCTTCCGGCGCTCGCGCGGGCTCTCGAGGTGCCGCCCCTGCGCGGGCGCATCACGGATCTCGCCGAGATCGTCCCGCCCGAGGCGGAGCAGCGCATCACCCAAAAACTCCTCGGTCACGAGCAGACGACGGGCCAGCAGTTCGCGGTGCTGACCGTCCCGAGCCTCGAGGGGGATCCCATCGAGGACTTCTCGATCCGCGTCGTCGAGAAGTGGCAGCTCGGGACCAAGGGCAAAGACGACGGGCTGCTGCTGCTCGTCGCTCGGGATGATCGCAAGGTGCGCATCGAGGTGGGCTACGGGCTCGAAGGCACGATCACCGATGCCGTCTCGTCCCGAGTGATCCGCGAGGTGATCACGCCCGAGTTCCGAAAAGGCGACTTCGCCGGCGGGATCGAGGCGGGCCTCGACGTGCTGATGAAGGCCGCGGGCGGCAGCGGCGAGGCCGCGCTGCCACCGCCGCGGGCACAAGGGCGCCGTCGTGGTGGAGGATTCTTCGGCTTCATCTGGATCTTCTTCGTCTTCTTCTTCGTCCTCATTCCGTGGCTGCTGCGCTTCCTGTTCTGGGGCGGCCTCGGCGGCCGCCGGTCTCCGCGCGGCTGGCATGGCGGCTGGCATCACTGGGGCGGCCTCGGCGGCTTCGGCGGCCGCTCCTGGGGCGGTCACTCCCGCGGCGGCTTCGGCGGCGGATTCGGCGGCGGCGGCTTCTCCGGCGGCGGTGGTGGGTTCGGCGGCGGAGGCGCGTCCGGCTCATGGTAGGCCTTCTCTCTCACTCCGATGAGCAAGCGATCGAGACAGCGATCGCTCGCGTCGAGGAACGGAGCGCGACGGAGCTCGTCGTCGCCGTCGTCCGCAAGAGCGACGATTACTGGCAATGGCGTGTCGTCTCCGCCGCCGGCTGGGGTGTCGCGGCGGCCATCGCGTTCACGTTCCTCGCGCCCGACGCGAGCCCGCTCTGGGCCATTCTTCTGCAGGTCCCGGTAGCCGGGCTCGTCTACTTCCTCACGGGGCTCGGGCCCTTCTTGCGGCGCTTCGTTCCCGCTCCGGTGCTCGACGATGCCGCGCAGTCGCGGGCGATGCTCCTGTTCGCCGAGCGAGGGCTTCACAACACCCGCGAGCGCACGGGGCTGCTCGTCTTCCTCTCCGAGCTCGAGCATCGCGTGGTCATCCTCGGGGACATGGGCATTCACGCTGCCGTGGGCGACGAAGGGCTACGCTTCTACGTCGATGACGTGGTTCGCCACGTTCGTGAGGGCCGCACCGTCGAGGGCATCCTCGACGTGATCGCGCGGCTCGAGCCCGTGCTCGTCGAGAAAGCCCCGGTCCGCCCGGGGGACGTGAACGAGATCCCGAACCGAATCATCCGGGAGTGAGCGTTCGAGCTCGGCGGGACCGATCGCTCGCCCGGCCTTTCCGCCGCTCCCACGCCCACGCCCCGCGAGATTCGTGCCTTCCGGATCGACGACGGCTCGTTCCGACGCGGTCTCCCTCGCGGCACTCGCAGGGGCACGCTGGTTGCATGGCGAACCGTCCATGAAAGTGAACCGCTCAAGGCGCCCGCGGCCCATTCCCGCTCAGAGCACGACCCACCCGGAAACCGAAAAGCCCGGCAAAGGCGGCTCGCCCCCGCGTCGCCCCAGCAAGGTGTCGGACCCGCGCCGCGATGCCCGCACCGCGCACGATCGCGACGGCAACGCCGAGCAGCTCCGGCGTCCCCGTGCAGCGCCGCGTGCCCCCCGCTGACGCGACGAGCTCGCCGGGGCTACTTCACCCGTTTGCGCGCCACGCGGGTTCGCTTCGCCCCCGTCGGCTCCGCCGCCTTTCGCTTCGCCCGTAGTGGCTTCGCCGGCCGAGGAGCGACCGCCTTCGCCTGCACGGACTTCACGGGCTGCGGCGCGATCGTCTCGCCTCGCGCCAGCATCGCCACGAGCTCGGCGATTTTTCTCTTTCTACCCGCCTCCGTCCTCATCTTCTCGGTCCGGAACTTCAGCGCGAACAGGTTCTGGCGATTGAGTCGCTCGAACGTCTCGAGCGCGCGGGGGTTCGCCGCCACCGCTCGGCGCAGGTCCTCCGGAATGCTCTCGATGCTCGCGCTCCGAATGGGCGCATACGCCGCGTCCCAGCGCCCGTCGGCCTGGGCCGCCTCGATGTGCAGGAGGCCCGCCGCGGTCATTCGACCTGCCGCGATGAGCCGCGCGACGCGGTCTCGGTTGATCTGGCTCCACACGCTCTTCGGCCTGCGCGGGGTGTAGCGCTGAAGGAACGACAGCTCGTCGAACGCCTTCCGGATCCCGTCGATCCATCCCCAACACAGCGCGACGTCCACCGCCTGGTCGGCAGTCACGGTCGGCTTCCCGGCTCCCTTCTTGTAGATCCGCAGCCACACCTCCGTCTCCCGCGCGTGGTTCTCGGACAGCCACGCTTCGAAGGCCGCCTCACTGCGAAAACTCCGGATCTTCTTCTTGTCGGGAACGATCGGCGCCATCTTCGTCGAAGCGTGTTCTAACCCGAAGCCTCCATCGGAGTGAACGGCGGGCGCGCCGCGCCCGTCCGCGGCGCGTGACAACGGCGTGAGCGTCGCTCCGATGATCGCTGGATTTCCCCAGCATCCGGCATCGGACGCCGCGCCCAATTCACGGTCTTTTCTTCGCCGTTTCCGCGGAGCGCTCGGGTCCCAATCCCACGTCGCGCCCCGATGCGCGATGCTCCGGCGGGACGCCGGGCAGTTTGAAAGTCACTGGGGACGAGCCCATAGTGTGCTCGTGGCTGACTCCGCACGGTCGGGCGCTGCCGACGAGACACCGGGGTTCTGGCAGCTCGTTCGGGAGGACTACGTCGCGCACCGGCGCGACTGGACCACGCCTGGGTTTCAGGCGCTCGTCGTCCACCGCTTCGGTGTGTGGCGAATGGGGCTGCGGCCGAAGCTGTTGCGCGCGCCGTTCAGCGTCTTGTATCGGGCGCTCTATCGCTCGGTGCGCAACCTGTACGGGATCGAGCTCCCCTACAACGCGCGCATCGGGCGTCGCGTCGTGTTCGAGCATCAACACGGGATCGTGATCCACGCGCAGGCCGTGATCGGGGACGACTGCATTCTTCGTCAGGGCGTGACGCTCGGTTTGCGGAACCTCGAGCGGCTCGACGACGCGCCCATCCTCGGCAGCGGCGTGAACGTGGGCGCCGGCGCGAAGATCCTCGGCCGCGTTCACGTCGGCGACAACGCGGTCATCGGCGCCAACGCCGTCGTCCTCGACGACGTCGCACCGGGCGAGCTCGTCGTCGGCATCCCCGCACGCCCCGCGACGCGCAGGAACGCGCGCCGCCCGAGTCGCGAGCTGGTGGAAGAACCGGAACCCGGTTGAGGGGGTGCCATGGGCGCTTCCAACGCCGTGGGCGTCGTCATCGTGAACTACCGAAGCGCCGAGCTGACGCTTCGGGCTCTCGAGTCGCTCGCCCGCGAGCGCGCGCCCACGGGGCTCGCGCTCGGCGCCGTCGTGGTCGAGAACGCTTCGGGTGACGCCGAAGTGCTCGCTCGTGAGATCGCCGCGCGCTTCGCGAGCTTCGCCCGTCTCGTCATCTCACCGGTGAACGGCGGCTTCGGCGCGGGGAACAACCTCGGACTGCGAGCGCTGTTCGACGATCGCGAACCTCCCGCCTACTGCTTCTTCTTGAACCCCGACACCGAGGTGCGCCGCGGCGCCGTGGCCGCGCTCGTGACCTTCCTCGAGCACCACCCGCGCGCGGCCTTCGCGGGCAGCCGCATCGAGCACGCGGACGGCAGTGACTGGCCCATCGCCTTTCGCTTCCCGAGCGTCTGGTCGGAGCTCGAAAGCGGCTGTTCCATCGGGCTCGTGTCGCGCTGGCTCACCGAACACGCCGTGGCGAAGACCATGGGCGACGCGCCGGAGCGAGCCGATTGGCTCTGCGGCGCCGCGTTCATGGCCCGTCGCGCGGTGCTGGAGCGAATCGGCGGCTTCGACGAGAGCTACTTCCTCTACTTCGAGGAAATCGACCTGTGTTTGCGCGCGCACCGAGCGGGCTTCGAGTGCTGGCACGTCCCCGAGAGCCGTGTGATGCACATTCGCGGGCAAAGCACGGGAGTCACGGCGCTCGGCGGCGAGCCGCGCCGCCTGCCTCGCTACTGGTTCGAATCGCGGCGCCACTTCTACGTGAAGAACCATGGCCTCGCGTACGCTGCTCTCGCCGACCTCGCCTGTATCGGCGGCAACGGCATCGGTCTCGTGAAGCGAGCGCTCCGGCGACAGCCCAACACGCCGCACTTCTTGCGCGATCTCGTGCGCGAAAGCGTGCTCTTCCCAGGCGTGCTCGCCCGGTTGCGCCCGCCCCGTCACTACGTCCCCGCGCCGGTTCTGGCGAGCTCCGGCGCGTAGCCGCTCCGGACGGGGCGCCCGCTCCTCACTTGTACTCGATGAGCGTGCCGGCAGCTCCGCGTGCTCTGTCGAGCCAACTTGAGCTGCCCCTGACAGTGCGGGAGCTTCCCGAGGACGATGAACGTGGCAAAGGTTGGGTCGTGCGCTCGCTGGAAGATGCGCCACCACAGGACGGGCCACAGAGGCCACGCGGCGGGCAGCGCCCAGACGAGATTGCTGAGGACGGGCTTGAGCGTGGTGGGCTCCTTCACGGAGCCCCGCAGGTGAAACGCCTCGGCGCTGGCGTGCCCGCTGCGCACGTTGCGCCGCCACCACTGGGAGAAGCGGCTCATCGCCGAGTCGTGCAACGTCATCTCGTGCTCGATCCGGAGGACGCAAAAGCCGCGCTCGCGGAGTCGATGGCATAGGTCCGGCTCTTCGCCAGCGATGAGCTCCGGGCGAAACCCCGAGACCGCTTCGAAGGCGGCGGCGCGCACCAAGAAATCGCCGCCGCACGCGGTGGCTTCGCCCACGGGGGTCGCCCACTCCAGATCGCAGAGGTGATTGTACACGCTCCGTTCGGGGTAGCGTTCGCGTCGCCGCCCGCAGACGATACCGGCCTCGGGGTGCTCCTGCATCGTCGCGAGCGCCTCGCGAATCCAGGTCGGGTGGAGCTCGCAGTCTCCGTCGATGAACTGGACGAGCTCGAGCCCCGCGACACGCTCCTTCAAGCGTGAGAACCCTGCGTTTCGAGCGCGCGCCGCGGTGAATGGGGTGTTCGTGTCGAGCTCGACCACGTCCGCGCCGAGCGCACGAGCACGCGCCACGCTGTCGTCCGTCGATCCGGAATCGACGTACACCACGTGAGCCACGTGCTCGAGCGCCGACGCGAGGCAGCGCTCCAAGCGATTCCCCTCGTTCCTGCCGATCGCCACGAGCCCGAGAACGCACGAGCGGCTCGCGCCGCCCCTCTCCACGCGGGCACCCTGCTCGTCGCCGCCGTCCACTCGCTTCGGCGCGTTCCTAGCCACATGTCCCTCTGGCGCCATGGTTCCTCGCTCCGCGGATCGCACACACGACTGCGTGCTCACGAACGCCACGCCGATCGCAATCGGCCGGCAACTCCGGCCATCACTCGGTCCCTGAATTCGATTCTAACGCCCTTCGACGCACACGCCATCCTCTTCTGGCGTGCGCCCGACTGGCAACACCGCAGAAACGCTCGTCCCGCACACGCAACGGGTGGTGAGCGAGGGAGTGTCGGAATCGAAACGATCGGCCCACGAAGCGCGGCCGTGTTTCGTCCCGTTTTCTCCAGTAAGAGCCCCGGAAATGCTCCCGTCACGCTGAGCCGACTCGACCCGTCGCATCAGACAGACTTCGCGCTGATGCTCAGCCCGAATTCGGACTCACGCCACAGGGGAATTTCAGAGCGCTGGGTCGAGGGTGGGTGTCCAGTCTCGACCGGTCTCGCAGCTGACGTGGCGAAGGTGCACCCCATCGGCAGAGAGGTCGATGATGCCGAACACGATGGGGAGGCGAAACCGCCGCGGGCCGGCGGAGCCCGGGTTGAAGAGGGCGAGGCCGCGCTCACAACCGATGAACGGCACGTGCGAGTGACCGCACACGACGAGGGACGCCTCGTGCGCCATTGCTCGACGGGCCACCTCGGCGCGCAGCTTGGGACCGTACACGCCGATGTGCGTCATCAGGACGCGGAGCGCGAGCCGCGCGGAGGGTGCATCGCGGACGACATCCAGAACGAGGACGTCGGGCAGGTCGCGCGCGTGCACGTCGATGTTGCCGCGGACGGCGAGCACGGGGCTCACCGTGGACAGCGCGTCGAGCACGGTGAGATCTCCGATGTCGCCCGCGTGCAGGATCGCGTCGGGGCGCCGCTCCCGCAGGAGCTCGAGCAGGGCCGGGTGCGGCGCGGAGTGCGTGTCCGCGACGACGGCGAGGCGCAACGTGCCGTCGGGACGCGTCGTCAGCGTCGCGTGCCGTTCTTGGTGCTTCGTTCTCTTCGCGGCGCGCACCCGCGCAGTGTACGCCCGGCGCGCCCTCCCGTCGCTCGTCCGAGAAAGCGTCTCCGGCGGTGCCGACAGCGCGCGTTCGTTCTATCGTGGGCAGAGGAGCCTCGATGCCCCCATTCGACGCCCTCGGTCCCCGATACCCCCGTCGCCTCCTCGAGCCGCTCGGAACCCCCGGAGCGCTCGCGGGCGCTTTCGGATCGCGGACGTCCGACCGGTGACGGCGCTCCACACCTTCACGGCAACGCGCGTTCTACAACGCCTCCGCGGAGGGAGCTCATCGCCGATCGTCGTCGCGACCGAAGGCGGGCGCTTCGTGACGAAGCTGCGCGGCTCGGGTCAGGGTGTGCTTTCTCTGGTAGCCGAGATCATCGTCGCGGAAATCGCGGAACAGCTCGGGCTCGCCGTTCCCGAGCGCGTGCTCATCGAGCTCCCGCCCGACGTCCCAAGCGACGACAAGAACGACGAGCTCGCCGATCTGCTGCGCTTCAGCATCGGGACGAACCTCGGTCTCCGGTGGCTCGACGGCGCCCGTGACCCACGCCCCGAGGAGCTCCGCGGGCTTTCCGACGAGCTCGCTGCGCGCGTTCTGTTCCTCGACGAGCTCGTGATGAACCACGACCGCACACCGGCGAACCCGAACATCCTCTTCTGGCGGCGACAACCCTGGCTCATCGACCACGGCGCGGCGCTCCCCTTTCATCACCATTGGAGCCTGGTCACTCAGGAGACGCCGTCCGAGCCCATGGACTTGAGCGGGCATCTGTTCGCCGAACGCCTGTCTCTGCTCGACCGCTTTCGCGGCCCGCTCGCGGGGTCCCTGTCCCGAGAGATCATCGAGCACGCGACGGCGAGCGTTCCGGATGCCTTTCTCCTGGCCGTCGGCAGTGAGAGCGCGTTCCGCTCCCGTGCGGCGTATCAGGCCTTTCTCTGGCTACGCCTGAAGGCGTTGCGAGGAGCGTGAGGTCCCTCGCGAGCGACGCGTGGGCACTCCGGTCCGCGACGCTCAGCCTAGATTCCGGGGCCCATGCCGACGGGGATGGCCGAGGCCGCAGCGGATCGTCCGACTTTCGCGTATGCTCCACGCCCCGTGAAGCTCAAGGTCTACCAGTATCCGAAGTGCTCGACGTGCCGGAAGGCGCTCGCCTTCCTCGATGCCCACGGAGTCGAGCACGAGCGCATCGACATCGTGACCAAGCCGCCGTCGAAGGCGGAGCTCCGCAAGGCTCTCACACTGAGCGGGCTCCCCGTGAAGAAGTTGTTCAACACCTCCGGGCAGAGCTACCGCGAAGGGCGCTTCGGAGAGCGGCTCGGCACGATGAGCGAAAACGAGGCCCTCGACGCGCTCGCCCGCGACGGCAAGCTGATCAAACGACCGCTCGTGTTCGGAGACGACTTCGCTCTCGTCGGCTTCGACGAGGCCGCCTACCGCGCGCGCTTCGCCGCCGGCAGGCAGAAGCGTCGCTGATCACTGGCGCGGGGCCGGCGCGCGCCACGAATGGAGGACGTGCAGGTAGTTCACGCGCTCGAGAGCCGCGGGATCGAGCGTCCGCGACAGGCTCATCGAGCCGCGAATGCACGCCAGCGACGGGTACCCGCGCCCCGTCAACCATTCGGTGAGCTCCTTGCGAATGGCGGTGAAGCGCCCCACCCCGTGCGCGAGAATCTCCGAGACGAGCTGCACCGCGTCCGCACCCGCGAGCACGGCCTTCAGCACGTCCGCGGCCGAGCGCGCTCCCCCAGTGGCGGCGAGCGAAGCCCGCACGAACGGCGAGAGCGCGGCGAGCCAGCTCAGGCGAAGCAAGAGCTCCGACGAGCGCGAGAGCTCGATGCGCGGTGAGCGCTCGAAGCCCTCGATGTCGATGTCGGGCTGATAGAAGCGATTGAACAGGACCAGGCCGCGCGCGCCGGCGTTGACGACCGAGCCCGCGAAGTGCGCCAGGGACGTGTAGTACGGCTGCAGCTTCACGGCGACCGGGATGGAGGTCGACTCGACGACCATTCGCACCATGTCGAGCGTCTCGCGCTCGAGGGAGTCACCGCTGCGCTCGAAATCGGTGCTCACGCGGTAAACGTTGAGCTCGAGCGCGTCCGCGCCGGCCTGGTCCATCAGCGCCGCATACGAGAGCCAGTGGTGCTTGCGGCTGCCGTTCAAGGACGCAATCACCGGAATGCGCAGCGCGGACTTCAGGGCGGCGATGCGCTCGAGGTACTCGTCGGGACGCACCATGAACTCGCCGCGATCCGGCGGGTAATACGTGAGCTCCGCGCCGGCCGCGCCCAATTGTTCCTCGAACAACGACGCCATCACGATGGCCGACGCCCCCGCGTCCTCGGCACGCCGTGCCACGTCGAGATCCAGGGACCATGGCGAAGCCCCGAGAATGAGCGGGCTGTCGAGCTCCAGCCCGAGATACTGGGTCGTGAGCATGGGGGTCCTCGTCGAAGCGGGGGCAGACGGCCGCTTCGACGCGGGGACAGCAAGCTCCGTGCCCCGCATGGATCGCTGGGAAACACGACCCCGCGCGCGTCACTACGCGCACTCCGTGCGCAGCGCGCACAGACCGGTGCAAGGCGTGCGCGGCGCGCTCGCCGACGCCCCTACCCTACGTAACGGTTCGTGCATCGACTCGTCCAAGAACGACACACTATTCGGAACGCGTCGAAACACGCGGCAGCGCCGAGCAGCGTGCCCGTGTGGGGAGGTGCTCCGCCGGGCTCGGCCGGTTTCGGGGCACGAGCGCCCCTCTCCCGTCCAGCTTGACCCACCTTCGGTGCGCCCTATGATGGGCGCACTCGGAGCATGCGTCTCGCGATCTTCTCTGTGCTCCTCCCGATCGCCGTCGCGTGCGTCGAGCGCGATCGCAACGCGCCGGTCCGCGCGCCGCGTCACGACTACGCGCGCGAGCCCATTCGGCTCAACTCCGACGGAACCGTGGTGGGCGTCGACGGGAAAGATCCCCAGGAGAAGGTCGAAGAAGTCACCTCGAGCGGTTGGTACGTCGATGAGCACGGCGTTCCCCGCTACGATCCGAAGCGCCGCATCGGCGGCAACGTCGACAAGAAGTTCGAGGGCGAGCGCCCCGAGGACGACGCGCGCACGAACGAGAAGAAGTGAAGCGCGCTCGCGAGCACCGCGCGCCTCCATCGCGACACACCAAAATTGCTCTGCCCGCGCCGCCTTCCGACGACGGCGCCGGCGCGTGAAATTGGGTTCTCGCGAAACTGTCACCGACGGGTCAAACGGCGGAGCGCGCGGAATTCGAACGCGAACCCGCGATGAAACGGCTGGCCCTCGCGCCTGGTCGGCCCTCCAACCATCCGTCGAGCGCGCTTCCAAGTCGCTCGGGCGCATTCACCGCGAAAATCCCGCCGTCGCTTCCCGAGCTGCGCCTCGCCGCGACGCCCGGTTTCGGATCTGCGAAAGCCGACGGGGTGTGCCGAGCGTGTGATCCGTCGCGCGAGCTCGCCAACGGCGCGTCTTTCCTCGAGTCCTGGACTCCTATTCGTTCATGCGGCTCGCACTGGACACCGCGGCGAGGATGGGGAGAATCTCTCGAATGGATGTCGGCATCTACGTGTTCGATGACGTCGAAGTTCTGGACGTCGCGGGTCCCTTCGAGGTGTTTGCAACGGCATCCCGAGTTCATACGCGCGGAAAGGTACCGGCCGAAGAGCTGTTCACGCTCCACGTGATTGGCGAGCGCGTTCGTCCCGTCCGGGCGCGAGCGGGGCTCACCCTCACGTGCACCCAGTCCTTCGAGAGCCACCCGCCGTTGGACGTGCTCGTGGTTCCGGGGGGCGAGGTCACGCGGGAGCTCGAGCAGAGCGACGTCATCCGCTGGATCGCCGCGACCGCCAGGACGACGCGCGTCACGGCGTCGGTCTGCACGGGTGCGTTCCTGCTGGCGAAGACAGGGCTCTTGGACGGCCTCCGTGCCACCACGCACTGGGAAGACGTCCGCGCCTTCCAGGAGATGTTCCCGGGCGTGCAGCTCATGGAGGGGCCGCGCTGGGTCGATGAGGGCCCGCTCGTGACGTCTGCCGGGATCTCGGCGGGCATCGACATGAGCTTGCACCTCGTCGCCCGACTCGGGGGCGAGGACCTCGCCGCGTCGACGGCGCGCCAGATGGACTACGCCTGGCAAGACTCCGGCGTGTGATCCGTCGACGACTCGAGCCGCCGCCGGATCACCGGTACGCGCCGAGGATCGCCCCGGGAGACGCGCGCTTCAGCAGGGCTCGCTCGGGCAGCGGGAAGTCGAACGGCTCGACCCCTCCCCCTTCGAGCTCGATCGAGCAGTGAAATCGCGGCGGCACTGCCGGGTCCGAGGTCCACTCGAAGCGCCCCACGACC
>CAYYWA010000078.1:6090-19182 GCA_964475255.1 uncultured Sorangium sp. | reverse complement strand
GCCGCCTCGAGTCGGGCCGATTCCCGCACCCCGGCGCGGTAGTCGCGCCGCAGGGCGGGGGTCGCGGCGGCGTCCGCGCGTCGCGTGAGCACGAGTCCGAGCTCGTTCCACTGCTGCGCCTTGCGATAAATTTGGGCGAGCCCTTCGAGCGCGGCGTCGTTGCCGGGCTCGATGGCGAGCACGGCTTGGAAGAGCGGCAGCGCGAGATCCGGGCGATGCGCGCGATCCATCCACCACTTGCCGACGCGCTTCTGGAGCAGCACGCGTTGATCGGGCGAGAGCTCGGGGTTTCCCGTGGCCTCTCCGAGGGCCTCGAGCGCTTCCTTCCAACGCTCGAGGCTCGCGCCGGCGAGGCGCTCGATTTCGCCGCAAAGCTCCTCGCGACCCGGGTCCTCGGCGAATGCCTGGGTGAAGGCGATGAGGGCCTGCTCCTTGTCACCCAGGTCGCGCAGGTAGATGCGCCCGATCGCCGCGAACGAGGCCGCCTTCTCGCTCGGGCTACCGACGCGGTCGGCACGAGCAAGCAAGATCTCGATTGCTTCCTCGTGCTTGCCGAGGCGGCGCCGGAGCTCGACGAGGCCCGTGAGGGCGATTTCGTCGTCCGGCGAGAGGTCGAGCAGCTTGCCGTAGAACTCCTCGGCGCGCGCCCGCGTTTCGGGCCACGCCGCGGCGACGCGCGCCGCGCGAAAGAGCAGACTCCTCCGAGTCTCGAGCTCCTCGGGCCGATCTTTGAGCAGGTTGGACGCCGTGTGGAGCACCCCGGCGATGCGTTCGGCGAGCTCCGGGGTCTCCGCCGCGGATTCGAGCGCGAGCGCCGTGGCTTCGTCCGTTGGAGCGCGCGCCAGCGTCGCCACCAGGGTGTCGACGTCTTCGGGCCGGACCGTGCGGCGCGACGGGACCCGGACGCGGGCGACCTCCGCGAGGAGCTCGAGCGCGGCCTCGGCGTCGAGCGGCCGATTGCTCGGCTCCTTCTCGAGCAGGCGCATCACGAACGCATCGAGGTCCGGGCCGATGCCTCGTCGCGGCGCGGCCTCGCTCGGCGGCCGTGGCGCCTGGGACACGTGACCGAACGCCGCTTCGATGGCATTCGTTCCGAACGGCGGACTCCCGGTCAGCATTTCGTACAGCAGCGCGCCCACGGAGTAGAGGTCGCTCTCGGGGGTCGACGGCAGCCCTCGCACTTGTTCCGGCGCGACGCTTCGCGGAGAGCCGACGGTCGCGAAGAGCTCGGTGCGTCCGTTGTCGAGGCGCGGTCGTGACCGCAGCCGGTCGGACCCCACGTCGAGCAGAACGGTGGAGAGCTCACCGTCCGCGGAGCGCGCGATCAAGACGTTCTCCGGACGGATGTCGCCGTGCGCGAGGCGTCGCTCGTGCAGAGGCGAGAGGGCGTCGAGGAGCCCCCGAACCACCGGGTACGCCTCCTCGATGTCGAGCGGGGCGTGGTCACGGAGGTGCTCCGAGAGCGTGAGCCCCGCGACGTGCTCGTGCGCGACGTACACGCGACCTTGGATCGTGCCGACCTCGAGCCCGCGCGGCAGGCCGGGGTGATCGATCCCGGCGACCAGACGCACGACCGTCATGAAGCGGTGCACGCCGCGCTGATCGCGAGTCGCTTCGTGGCGCAGAATGCGGATTCGATGGGGCACGCCGCCGCGATCGCCCGTGTACGTCCGGGCGAGCCTTCCTTCTCCGAGCTTTCGGAGGTCCGTGAACGGGCCGAACGCCTCGCCCGGCGCGATCTCGGGATCCAGGGAGAACCCGGTTCTGCGGATCTCGTGGACGGCCGCCGCGACGTCGCCGCGCGTCGCGAGCAGCGCGTCGCAGAGCGCTTCGATGGCGTCGTTCTCGAGGCAGTGTGCAGTCAGGGCCCCCGCGAACGACGCCTTCGCGGCCATCCCACCCACTTGCTCCGGCTCGAAGCCGAGAATGTCCCGGGTCAACGCCAAGAGCTCGTCCAGATCGAACAAGCGCTCGAGCTCGGCGCGCAGAATATCGGTCTCCTTCATGGTCCTCGTGGCGTGGCCGACCCCTCGGGGCACGGCCCGCATTCCGGCGGAACCATACCGCTATCTCGAGCGCGAATCTCGAGCGGAGCGGCCCTCCGAGCAGGCTCTTCGGACCGGTCCCGTACCGGATTTCTGGACGATTCCTCGGGGCCTCGGCATTCTCGGGGCGGCGATGCGTTCCGGGCTCTCGTTTGCACAGCGCCTGCTGCCCATTTCGGTGCTGCTCGTGGCGGTTTCGTCCGTTCCCATCATGATTTTCTCGCCGGACGGCCTCGCGCGGCTCGAGCGACTCGAGCAGGAGAAGGTCCGGGTGGACGAGGAGATCTCGCGGGCTTCCGCCGAGATCCGGGCGCTGCGCGCGCAGATCGACAGGATGCGGAGCGATCCCGCGACCATCGAGGAGGTCGCACGCGACGAGCTCGGTCTGGTGCGCCAGACGGAGGTCGTCTTTCAGTTCAGCCGTCGTTGAGCGACGCCGTTCCGGCAGCGCCCGCCGGGGGCAGGGCGCCTACAGGAGGTTCACGACCAAGCTCACCGCGGTCGTAAGATCCGTCGTTTCGTATTCGGGGAGCGGGTTGTTGTCGTACCGCAGGTTGAGGGTGGTCGCGAGCGAGAGTCCCTCGGTGAGACTCGAGGTCAGGGCGGCGTCCCAGATCCATCGGAAGTTCTTCGTGTCCTCCATCGAGAGGAGGAGCTCCGTGCCGAGATCGAGCTCCACCGCGGGAGACAGGCGGACGCGGTAGCCGAGGAATCCGCGCCCGCTGTGCCGCGTCTCCGAGCGAGCGACCACGCTGCCTGCTGCCGCCGCTTTGTCGATCGCGTCCTGGCGACGGCGATCGTGCTGCAAGTCGTAGCCGAGCTCCGCCCAGAACTCGAGGTCGCTGTCGCGGACGATGTAGTACGCGAGCCCTGGGTCGAAGTTGGTGCGGAGCGCGAGCCCTTGGAAACGATCGCGCAGGGCCGAGACGGCGGCGAAGGCCGTCAGGCGATCCGAGAGAAAGCGGTCGTAGCGGGCTTTTGCCTGAAGGTTCTCGACGTTGGTTTCGCGCTCGTCGGACCCCGCCGGCGCAGCTTCACCGTAGTTGCCGGCGGCCATCACGATGAGCTGGTTGTCGCTCCGCCGGAGCTCGAACCGGGTCGAGCCCGTGAGCGCGAGGGTCTCGGAGTTCCCACCGGAGAAGAGCCCGCCGAAGGATACTCTGAAGGACGTGACGTCGTTGGCGTCCGGCGCCGGAGCCGCCTGAACGGCTTCGAAACCCGAGGTCGCGACGTCCTCCCGGCCGCTCGTTGCGGCTTCGCGCTGGACGAGACCGGACGGAAGCTCATCGGCGGCGGCCGAGCCGACGATCAGCATCCCGACCGACCCCACGAGCGACCCCACGAACGACCACTGACTGACTCTCACTGTTCGAACCTCCTCCGGAGCTCCATAAGGTGTCCCTGTGCGGCGAGGTGCCGCGCGGGCGCCATCCTGCCGGATTTTTCGGGAGCTTCGCGATGAAATCGCGGCGATCCTCGCCCGCCGCGCGCGGGCAGTGTTCGATCTCGGGTTTCTCGCGAATACTGAACGCCATGTCGACCTCCGAGGATCCCCGACAGCGCTGGGACGCGCTCGCTCGTGCGGAGCTGTCCGGGTCGGACCCGGACACGCTCGTTCGGCGCTTGCCGTCCGGCGTCGAAGCGCGTCCCCTCTACACGGCGGAGGATCTCGCGGGCCTCGAGCACCTCGGCTCCGTGCCCGGCGAGTACCCCTACGTGCGGGGGGTGCGCGCGACCATGTACGCGGGCCGGCCCTGGACCTTGCGTCAATACGCGGGCTTCTCGACGCCGGAGGACACGAACGCCTTCTTCCGCCGGGCGCTCGCCGCCGGGCAGCGCGGGCTGAGCGTCGCCTTCGATCTCCCGACGCACCGCGGCTACGACGCGGACGACCCGTCCGTGCGGGGCGACGTCGGCAAAGCGGGCGTGGCGGCCTCGAGCGTCGAGGACATGATCGTCGTCTTCGACGGGATCCCGCTCGGTGACGTGAGCGTGTCCATGACCATGAACGGAGCCGTGCTCCCCGTGCTCGCCGCGTTCGTCGTGGCGGGGGAGGAGCAGGGCGTTCCGCTCGCGAAGCTCTCCGGCACCATCCAGAACGACATCCTCAAGGAGTTCATGGTGCGCAACACGTACATCTATCCGCCCGCGCCCTCGATGCGCATCGTGGCGGACGTGATGGAGTTCGTGAGCCGCCACATGCCGCGGTTCAATTCCATCTCGATCTCCGGGTACCACATGCAAGAGGCGGGAGCGTCGGCGGAGCTCGAGCTCGGCTACACGCTCGCCGACGGGCTCGAGTACCTCCGGGCCGCGGTCGAGCGGGGCCTCGACGTGGACGCCGTGGCGCGCTCGATCTCGTTCTTCTTCGGGATCGGCATGGACTTCTTCGGCGAGATCGCGAAGCTCCGCGCCGCGCGCCTGCTCTGGGCGACGCTCGTGCGCGAGCGCTTCTCGCCGCGCGATCCGCGCTCGCTCTTGCTCAGGACCCACTGCCAGACGTCCGGTGTCAGCCTCACGGCGCAGGATCCGTTGAACAACATCGTGCGGACCACGCTCGAAGCGCTCTCGGCCGTGCTCGGAGGCACCCAGAGCCTGCACACGAACGCCTACGACGAGGCGCTCGCTCTGCCGAGCGACCGCTCGGCGCGCATCGCGCGCAACACGCAGCTCATCCTCCAGCACGAGACGGGGATTCCGGGTGTCGTGGACCCGCTCGGCGGGTCGTACTTCGTCGAGCACCTGACGCACGAGCTCGCGACGCGGGCCCGCGCGGTCATCGCCGAGGTGGACGCAGAAGGGGGGATGACGCGCGCGATCGAGCGCCGAGTTCCGCAGCGACGGATCGAGCGGGCCGCGGCGGAGCGCCAGGCGCGCAGCGAGCGCGGGACCGAGGTCGTCGTCGGGGTGAACGCGTTCCGCGCGTCCGAGGAGCCGGAGCTCGAGCTCCGCGTCATCGACACGGCGAGCGTGGTGCGGACGCAGACCGAGCGGCTCGCCGCGCTGCGCGCGCGGCGCGATCCGATACGGGTCGCTGCGGCCCTCGAGGCGCTGAGCCGCGGCGCAGAAGGCTCGGAGAACCTGCTCGAGCTCACGATCGAGGCCATGCGCGCGCGCGCGACGGTGGGCGAGGTGAGCGCGGCGCTGGCACGGGTGTTCGGACGGCACGAGGAGAGGGCGATGACCACGACCGGTGTGTTCACGGAGCACTATCGCGACGATCCCGAGTTCGCCGCGCTCGTCGAAAGGACGGCGCGGTTCGCGGAGGAGCGCGGCCGGCGTCCGCGTATACTGATCGCGAAGCTCGGTCAGGACGGCCACGATCGGGGCGCCAAAGTGATCGCGGGAGGGCTCGCCGACGTCGGCTTCGACGTCGAGCTCGGGCCTCTTTTCATGAGCCCGCTGGACGCCGCCAAGCACGCGCTCGAGAGCGACGTGCATTGCATCGGCGTCTCGACCCAGGCCGGCGCACACCTCACCTTGGTCCCCGAGCTCGTCGAGGCGCTCGACCGTGTGGGCGCGCGGGACGTTCGGGTGGTGGTGGGCGGCATCGTTCCGGAGCGCGATCGCGCCGTGCTGCGCGAGCGCGGTGTCGCCGCGGTGTTCGGCCCGGGCAGCGCCATCGTCGCGATCGCGCAGGCGATCCTCGACCTCTTGGAAGCGGCACCGGAGGGCCTTTCGCAGTGAGTCTCGACCCGAAGGGGCTTGCGGAGGGCGTCCGTTCGGGAAATCGAGCGGCGCTCGCGCGGGCCATCACCCTCGTCGAGAGCCGGCTCCCCGCGCACGCCGAAGCCGCGGAGCGGCTCCTCGAGCTGTTGTTTCCGCATACGGGGCGAGCGCTGCGGCTCGGCATCACGGGACCGCCTGGCGCCGGCAAGAGCACGCTCGTCGACGCCCTCGGCCTCCTTGCCATCGAGCGGGGCCACCGCGTGGGCGTGCTCGCCGTGGATCCGACCAGCGAGCGAACCGGCGGGAGCCTGCTCGGCGATCGGACGCGCATGGGGCGGCTCGCAGCGCGCGACGAGGCGTTCGTGCGTCCGAGCCCTTCCGGCGGGGTCGCGGGAGGGCTCGGCCCGCGCACGCGCGAAGCGGTGATCGTGCTCGAGGCGGGCGGCTACGAGGTGATCGTCGTCGAGAGCGTCGGGGTCGGGCAGGGCGAGATCGCGATCACGGACGTCGCGGACGTCGTGCTCGTGCTCTTGCTCTCCGGCGCTGGCGACGCTCTGCAGGGCATGAAGCGCGGCCTCCTCGAGCACGCGGATCTCGTCGCGTTCACCAAAGCGGACGGCGCTAGGCTCGCGGAAGCGCACGCCGCGCGCGACGAGCTCGCTTCGCTGTTCACCTGGATGCGCGGCGATGCCACGCCGGTGCTCACCGTGAGCGCGCTGTCCGGAGACGGCGTGCCCGAGCTCTGGGACGAGCTCGGCCGCCGCAAAGCAGCGCTCGAGCATTCCGGAGCTCTCGACGAACGGCGCCGTTTGCAACGCCGGACGTGGCTCTCGGACGCCATCGAACAACGCTTCCTCGCGCGCTGCCTCGCGGATCCCGACCTGGCCCGGCGCAAGCAAGAGCTCGAGGCGGACGTCGATCGCGGCGCGCTTCTCCCGCCCATTGCCGCGCGGCGCCTCCTTCCGTCCTAGCCGTTCGTCGCTCCAAAATTCAGCGGGTGAGCGCCGCGCGGACCTCCGGCGGCGCCTGCACGAGCTCGATGAGCACGCCTTCTCCCGAGCGCGGCGCTTCCGCGCTGCCTCTCGGGTGGATGAACGCCACGAGGTGACCCGATGCGCCCGCGCGAATCGGGCCGGCAAAGCGCACGCCTCGAGCCGAGAGCCACGCGTACGCGCTCGAAAGATCGTCCACCCAGAGCGCCACGTGGTTCAAGGGCGGCTCGTGGACGCGCGGCGAGCGTGTCGGATCGATCGGCTGCATGAGATCGACCTCGACGGCAGTTGGGCCCGTTCCGAGGACGGCGATGTCTTCGTCGACGTTCTCGGCTTCGCTCCGGTACGTCCGTTCGATCGAGAGCCCGAGCAGATCCACCCAGAGCGCGTGCAGGCGCCCCTTGTCGGCGTTGCCCACGGCAATCTGCTGGACCCCCAGGACGCGGAAGGGACGCGCCGTCACGGTAGCCGGACCTGGACGCCCGCTTTGAGCTCGAGCGCGCTGTGGATGGCGCGCCGCACCCCGAGCGTCACGCCGCCGTCTGCGAACACGCCGATGTTGTCGGAGAAGTCGATTTGTGGGCCGGCGGCGAGGTGGAACACGAGATCGCGCTTGTAGTCTCCGACGGCGTAGCGCGGGTCGGCGCCGCCGCCCTCGAGCTCGAAGCCAACCGCGGGCTCGACATAGATTTTGAAGGGCGAGTCGCTCATCGTGTAGAGCCGCGCGCCGGCGCCCAAAATGACGATCGCGTCCGTGTCGGTCTGCGCTTCGCGGGCGAGGCCGAGACGGGCCCAGAGGAACGGCTCGACGAAGTCGAGCGGCGCGAAGCTGAGCGCCAGGTCGAGCCCGAGCGGCGCGCCGTGGCCGCAGAACTTCTGCTGGTCAGAGGCCGTCTTCGTCGGGTCGGGCTCGACGCAGTACGGGGATTCGTCGTAGCGGAGCACCATGCGGTAGCCGCCGACCAGGCCGACCCGAAACCCGAACTGACCGCCGTGGCCGAAATCGAGGTCCGCTCGCGCGGGCGCGGCGAGCGTGAGCCCGGCGGCAAGCGCTCCTGCTGCGATGAGGGCCTTCACGCCGCCGACGATAGACCACGGGACGCCCGCCTGGAAGCTCGGGCGAAAGAGCGTCTATGCGCGCTTCGGCGTGCCCGGAGCCGATCGCGTCGTGCCGCTCGCGACCCAATCACGCTCGGCGCCGACGGCGAGCCAGGTCAGCTCGACGGTGCCATTGCCGGCTGGCGCCAGGATGCTCTGCTTCCCGTTCCACTCTCGCGGATCGGGGAGGCGCAGCGTGCCCTGGTCCTTCACGCGAGCGAGCACGGCGGGTTCGGCGGCGAGCGCCAGAATGCCGAGGCCGGACAGCATCTGCACCGCCCCGCTCGGAATGTGCGGCGCGAGCACGGCGCGCACCGTCGCGTTCACCTCGGGCGCCTTGCGCACGAGCCAGCGCACGTCTTCGAGCGACTCGAGCAAGAGAGCGCTCGGCTCGCCGGGAGTGCTCCGCTCCGCCACCACCTTCAGCTCTTGCGCCGCCTTGAAGGCGTGGATCGTGAGCCCCTCGATGGGGCCGCCGCGCACGGCCTCCGCTTCCTTCTGCTTTGCTTTGGCCTTGCGCACGACGAGCACGTCGTCGGTCGGCAGAACGCGCGGCACGGTGACCCGAACCGGGCGCTTGAACGAGCGCGGATCGCCCACGGCGCCGGTAGCGACGGCGTAGGCGAGGGTTTCGGCGGACGCGACGACGAAGCCCGGCCCGCCTCGACGTGAGGGCTCCGGATCGAAGGTGCGCAGCGAAACGCCGCCGCCGGGCGGCGGATAGAGCTCGCCGGTGACGAGACGGGGATCGGGCTCGAGCAGGCGAGCTCCCGTCGCGATCAAGTCGACGAGAGCGCCCGACTGCGCGAGCACCTCGAGCGCCTGCCGCGACGGCGGTGCGAGCAACAAGTCGAGCTTCGGCGGCACGCGCTTGCTCTTGAGCAGCGCCGCGGCCGCGAGCAGATCGCGGAGCGACGCGCCGGAGTCTCCGCCGAGCACGACCTGCGTCACTGGCTTTCCGGCGAGCTCGCGCACGGGCCGCACCGTCCCGTCCTCGTCGAGGACCAGCGGGTCCACCGCGGAGAGATCGACGCTGATCACGTCGTCGCAAGGCGCGCCCGGATCCGGCACGAGGCCGCGGTGGGCCTTCGAACGGCGTTGATCGCGGAGGTACACCTCCGTTTTCTCGTCGCTGACGAAGATGGCGGCGCTCGCGCCGAGGCTCGGAGCGAGCGCGGCGAGCACGGCGCGTTCCGCCACGGAGAGCAGGCGCGCGCTCGGCCCCGCGAACTCGACCACGACGGGAGCGCGGTGCTCCGTGTCGATGCGACGGATGACGTCGCCCAGCCCGCGGCGGACGAGCTCGAGCCCCACGTCGCGCACACACACGAACGGCCGAATGCGCCCGGAGAGCAACACCTGAATGCTACGCGGCGGGCGGACCGTCACCGAGCCGTGCGTGATTGCCTCGGCGAGCTGGGAAGGGGACACCACGAGCGAGAGCATCCCCGAGCCCCCGACGGCGGCGAGGCGCGGCTCGTCCGTGACCACCAGGCGCGCTGGACTGCCGAAGCGCTCGAGGTGCACGGCGGCCGGGAAACCGATGCCCGGCCGGGCCACGAGCATGCCGAGCCCGAGCGCTTCTCGCAGGGCGCGCGCCGTCGTCGAAGAAGGAGGATCGCTCGCCGTCGTCACGCAGCGCGTCTGGTACGCGATGCCGATCTCGACGGCGCACCGGCGCGCCCCGTGCTGCAAGGCCTCGCCGATCACCCGGTCCGGCTCACGCGCCAGGACCACTTGATCGACCTTCACGCGGACGAGCTCGCCGTTGAGATTGGGGTCATCCGACCGCCCGGCGAGGATCTTCTGAGTCATTGTGCGGGGCGGATCCCCCGCGCGCGCACGCATCGATGCGAGTCCGTTTCTTCTGCCGGGTGGTGACGGCCCGGCGAGCGGGAAGGTAGCCGCTCGCCCGCAAATGGGTCAAGGCGAGTCAGCCGGCCCCCGCCCGACGGGCATCGCAGAGTCGCCGCGCGGCCGCAAGGGGCTCGGTTCCCCGCGCTGGGTCGCGCCCAGGAAATGGGCGCCTTACGCGACAAACCCGCGGCTCGCGAAAAGGTCGGCTGGCCGGCATCCGGGCTCCGCGGCGCTCGACCCTTGCGCTCGCGAGAAACCACTCACGCGCTGGGCGGCGTCGGCGAGGGCTCCGACGAAGGTTCCGAGCGAACGTCCGAACGCGGCGAACGGGAGCGCCGAAGCGACGACCGACGCGAGCCGGAGAAATTCCGATCCCATCCTGGTTTGCTTTCCCCGCGTCGCGCGGGCCTGGCTCCGTTGGTGTGGAGGCTCCGGAGCCCCACGTCCCAGGTTTCGAGGCTCTCTGCCCCAAAACGTTTGGTACTTTCGGGGCGCGGCACTAGTCTCCAGTTTCGATGTTCAAAGAGGCGCTGCGCAGCATCGTCGAGGGTACGGACGGAAGCATTGCGGGCCTTCTCATGGACTTCGAGGGAATTCCCCTCGAGAGCTACACGCGAGAGACGGGCTTCGACATCGAGTCGGTCGGCGCCGAGGTGAGCGTCGTCGTGAAGGCCATTCAACGGGCGACCGAAATGCTCGAAGCTGGCCCCACGCGTGAAGTCTCGTTCCGGTCCGAGAAGCTCGTCACCTTGATACGCGTGATCAACGACGGCTACTTCGTCGCCATGACGCTCGCGCCGGACGGCAATTTGGGCAAGGGGCGCTACCTCTTGCGGGTCCTATCTCCGAAGCTCGCGGACGAGCTCGCAAGTTGACGTGGCGGCGCGCACGAAGGCGACCGCTCGCGGGCGTTCGGCGCCGGATACCACGGGACCGAAGCTGCTCGTCCTGAGCGGGCCGAACCTCGACCGACTGGGGCGACGCGAACCCGAGATCTACGGCTCGACCACGCTCGCCCAAATCCACGAGCGGCTGGCGGCTGAGGCGAAATCGCGGGGTGCCCGCGTCGAGTGTCGCCAGTCGAACCACGAGGGCGCGCTGATCGACTGGATCGGCAGCGCCGAGGACGAGGGGTTCTCCGCGATCCTGTTCAACCCCGGTGCCTTTACCCACACCTCGTACGCGCTGTACGACGCCGTCAAGGGCTGTCGCTTGCCCACGATCGAGCTTCACCTGAGCAACCCCGACGCGCGAGAATCCTTTCGGCGGCGCTCACGAATCGCGCCGGCCTGCCTCGGCCGGATCGCCGGGTTCGGAGCCAATTCGTACAGTCTCGCGCTCGACGCGGCCCTGAGGCACCTCGCCGGCGCTGGGAGCGGTGCGTCGAATCGGAAGGGCGCGCGGGTGACGTCTCCGTAACCCGTTGTGTCGAGGACCGCGCTCAAGCTAACTTCGCGCCTCCCCGAGCAGGGGGCGGCCGCGCGGCCGATCACCCCGAGGAATGCCGCCCAATGCAGATCGCCCTGGAACAGCTCGAAGCGCTCCTGACGAAGCTCGACGAAAAGAAGGTCGCCGAGTTCGAGTACGAGGATGACAAGATCCGCCTGCGCGTCGCGCTCGGACGCGTCGCCGTTTCGGCGGCGGCGCCCGCGGTGCACGCTCACGCCGTCGAGGCCCCGCCGGCCCCCGCGGTTCCCGCGCTGAAGGAGAGCGCCGACGCGGACGCCGTCTACGTCACCTCGCCGTTCGTCGGCACGTTCTATCGAGCGCCGGCGCCCGAGGCCGAGCACTTCGTCGAGGTGGGCAGCACGGTGCGCAAGGGCCAGACGCTCTGCATCATCGAGGCGATGAAGCTGATGAACGAAATCGAGGCAGAGTTTCCCTGCACGATCGTCGATATCCTCGTCGAAAATGGCCAGAGCGTCGAGTTTGGCCAGAAGCTCTTCAAGGTGAAGAAGAGCTGAGCAGAGATGTTCCGCAAAGTCCTGGTCGCCAATCGGGGCGAGATCGCGATGCGCGTGATCCGCGCGTGCCGCGAGCTCGGCATCCGCACCGTGGCCGTCCACTCCGAGGCCGACGCGGGCGCGCTCCACGTCCGCTTCGCGCACGAGGCGGTGTGCATCGGACCGGCTCCGGCCGCGCGGAGCTATCTCCACGTGCCGGCGCTCATCAGCGCGGCGGAGATCACCGCCGCCGACGCGATCCATCCGGGCTACGGCTTCTTGTCGGAGAACGCCGAGTTCGCGCAGGTCGTCGAGCGCTGCGGCCTCCATTTCATCGGTCCGCGGGCGGAAGCGATGCAGCGTTGGGGCGACAAGCTCCGCGCCCGTGAGATCGCGGAGAAATTCGGACTGCCCCTCTTGCCCGGGAGCGAGGCGCTCGAGAACGTCGAGCACGCCGAGGCCGAGGCCGCGCGCGTTGGCTATCCGGTCATGGTGAAGGCGCGCGGGGGCGGCGGCGGGCGCGGCATGCGCATCGTGCGCAGCAGCTCGGAGATGCGCCGGGCGTTCGAGTCGGCGACCGCCGAGGCGATGAACGCCTTCAGAAATCCGGAGCTTTACCTCGAGCGCTTCGTCGAACGTCCGAAGCACGTCGAGTTCCAGGTCCTCGCCGATGAGCACGGGCAGGTATTCACGTTGGGCGAGCGGGAGTGCTCGCTGCAGCGAAAGAATCAAAAGCTCATCGAAGAGGCCCCGAGCCCGAGCGTGTCCGACGAGCTGCGCCTCGAGATGAGCCAGCGCATCCGTCACGCCGTGCGCGAAACGGGATACACGTCCCTCGGCACGCTCGAGTTTCTGATGGATGGCGAGGGGCGCCTCTACTTCATGGAGATGAATACGCGCGTCCAGGTCGAGCATCCCGTCACCGAGATGGTGACGGGCGTGGACCTGGTCCGCGAGCAGATCCTGGCGGCGGCCGGGCACCGCCTGAGCCTGCCGGAGACGGTCCCGCTCGCCGGGCATTCGATCGAGTGCCGGATCATGGCCGAAGACCCGGCGACGTGCGCGCCGTGGCCAGGGAAGATCTCCGAGTACCTGGTTCCGGGGGGCCTCGGCATCCGCGTGGACTCGGGCGTGTTCGCGGGTTGGACCGTGCCGTCGCACTACGACTCGCTGCTCGCGAAGCTGATCGCCCACGCCCCAACGCGCGGCGAGGCCCTCGCGCGCATGCGCCGCGCGCTGGACGAGTTCATCATCGGCGGAATTCGCACGAACATTCCGCTCCAACGCCGGCTGATCGATCTCCCGGAAGTCGTCGATGCGTCGATGACGACGCGCACCGTGGAGCACTTGCTGCTCGGCGACGCCGTCGCCCGCTCGCGGAACTGACGTCCGAGGACCGCATAGAATGCGGTTCATGGAAACAGCTGAGCTCGCCTCCCGAATTCGCGCGGGCGAGCGCGCGGCGGTCGCGCTCGCGTGCCGCAGAAT
>CAYYWA010000078.1:0-6080 GCA_964475255.1 uncultured Sorangium sp. | reverse complement strand
CATCTCGCACGACCTGCACGTGGTGATGGCGCAGACCGACACCGTCATCTGCCTCAACGGCCATGTCTGCTGCCGCGGCACGCCGCAGGCGGTGGCGGTCGATCCGAAGTACCGGCAATTGTTCGGCCAGCGCGCGGCGGGCGCGCTCGCGTGCCGCAGAATCGACGAGCGACGGCCCGGGTACCGCGAGCGCTTGGCCTCGCTCTCGCCGAGCACGGGGCGCGCCCGCATCCTCGGGATCACGGGGAGCCCCGGCGCCGGGAAGAGCACGCTCGCGACCGCGCTCGTCGGAAAGCTGCGCGCGCGTGGCGAGCGGGTGGGGGTGGTCGCTGTCGACCCCACGAGCCCGTTCTCGGGCGGGGCGCTGCTCGGCGATCGGATTCGCATGCAGCAACACGGCGGCGATCCGGAGGTGTTCGTGCGCTCGCTCGCGTCCCGCGGCGCACTGGGGGGCCTTTCGGAGACCACCGCGGACGTGGTTCGCGTGCTCGACGCGTGGGGCGCGAACAGCGTCGTCGTCGAGACCATGGGCGTGGGGCAGGGGGAAATCGACGTGCTCGGTGTCGCGCACACGGTGATCGTCGTGGTCGCGCCGGGCATGGGGGACGACATTCAAGCGAACAAGGCCGGCATCCTCGAGATCGCCGACGTGCTCGTGGTGAACAAGGCCGATCGCCCCGGGGCCGACGCCGCCGAGCAGGCGCTCCGTGCCGCGCTCGACCTCGCGCCGCGCCGGGATCCGCAGGAGCCCGCGAAAAACATCGTGCGTACGGTCGCGACGACGGGTGAGGGCGTCGACGCGCTGCTCGCCGCGATCGACGCCCACGGCGCGTGGCTCCAAAGCACGCAAGCGGGCGCCTCCGCGCGCGTCGAGCGCGCGCGTCGCGCCGCGCGCACGCGTCTCGGCGCGGCGCTGCTCGAGCTCTGCGTCTCCGAGCTCGGCTCGACCTGGTCCGAGACCGTCGAGCGGGTCGTGACGCGCGAGCTCGACGCGACCGAAGCCGCCGCCGTGCTCCGCGAAGCGCTACGCGCGCGCGGTCGCTGACTTCGCGGGTCTCCGGACGCGCGTGGGTTTGCGACCGACGAGCTCGGCGCGAAACGCGGACGGGCACTCGCGCTGAACGGGACAGGCGGCGCACGCCGGACGTCGCGCCGTGCAGATCCGGCGCCCGTGGAAGATGAGGACGTGCGAGAGGCGGTCCCAATCCTTGCGCGGGAAGAGCTGCATCAAATCGTGCTCGATCTCGGCCGGCTCCGTGTGGTGCGTGAAGCCGAGGCGCTGACTCAAGCGCTGCACGTGCGTGTCGACGACCACCCCCTCGGGGGCGCCGAAGGCCACTCCCAGCACGACGTTGGCCGTCTTCCTGCCGACCCCGGGGAGCTCGACGAGCTCGGCGAGCGAAGTCGGCACCCGACCGCCGTGGCGCTCGGCGATCGCTCGTGAGAGCCCGATGATGTTGCGCGTCTTCTGCCGGAACATTCCGAGGCGGCCGAGCACCTTCTCCACCTCCGCGCTGTCCGCGCGCGCCAGGGCCTGGGGAGTCTTCCACCGGCGGAAGAGCTCGGGGGTCACTTGGTTCACCATGACGTCCGTGCTCTGGGCAGAGAGCACCGTCGCCACCAGGAGCTCGAAGGGGTTTCGATGATCGAGCTCGCAGTGCGCGTCGTGGTGGTGCTTCGAGAGCTTCGTGAAGATCCGTCGCGCGACGGGCTTTTCGACGAGCTCGGGCACGAAGGAGCCCGTCGCCGAGGGCTCCTTCGCCGCCTCAGCTTTCCGGGGCGCCATCGTCGGTTCCGGGTGCGGCGCCGTTGCTCCCCGCGGCGCCGTTGTCGCCGCCAGCGCCGTTGTCGCCGTCAGCGCCGTTGCCGGCTTCGCCGTCGTCCGAGGGTTCGGGGAGCTCGGACACCGCGTCGGCCGCCGCCGTCTCACCCATGAGCTCGACTCCGACGATGCGCTCGTCTTCCTCCACGCTCATCAGCTTCACGCCCTGCGCGTTGCGACCGGTTTCGCGGATCTCCTCGACGCGGATGCGGATCGCCTGGCCGCGGTTCGTGATCAGCATGACCTCGTCGCTCGGCTTCACCAGCGCGATGCCCACGACCGGACCGTTGCGCTCGCTCGCGTCGATCAGGATGATGCCCTTGCCGCCGCGGTTCTGGACGCGGAACTCGGTCAGCGGCGTGCGCTTGCCGTAGCCGCGCTCGCACACGGCGAGCACCTGATCGCGCTCCGGCTCCGTGCGCGCGAGGCCCACCACCTCGTCTCCCGCCTCGAGCTCGATGGCCTTGACGCCCGCGGTGTTGCGGCCCGTCGCGCGCACCTGTTGCTCGTCGAAGCGGATCGACTGCCCGCTCTTCGTCGCGATCAGGAACTCGGCGTTGCCGTCGGTCACCGTCGCGGTGAGCAGCTGGTCGTCCTCGGCGATTTTGACGCCGATGATGCCCTTGTCCCGGTAGTTCTCGTATTCGATGACCTCGGTCTTCTTGATCTGCCCGCCGCGCGTGATGGTCGTCACGAACTGACCCTCTGCGAACGCGCTCACGGGCGTGATCGCGGCGATGCGCTCGTCCTGCTCGAGCTCGATGAAGTTGACGATCGCCCGACCCTTCGCGTTCCTCGCGGCGAGCGGGATCTCGTACACCTTCTTCACGTACACCTTGCCGCGGCTCGAGAAGAAGAAGACGAAGCTGTGCGTCGACGCGATGAACAGCTGGTTCACGAAGTCGTCGTCGCGCGCCTCCATCCCGCGGTTGCCTTTGCCTCCGCGTCGCTGCGCCTTGTAGGTCGAGGCAGGCGTGCGCTTGATGTACCCGGAGTGGGAGATGGTCACGACCATGTCCTCCTCCTGGATCAGATCCTCTATCTGGATCTCCGCCTCGTTCTCGACGATCTCGGTGCGTCGCGGGTCCGCGTGCTTGTCACGAACCTCCTCGAGCTCCTTCACGATCAGGTCGAGCAAGAGCTTCTCGTCCGCGAGAATCGCCCGCAAGCGCGCGATCTCGTCGCAGAGCTCACCGTATTCTGCCGCGAGCTTTTCCTGCTCGAGGCCGGTGAGGCGCGCGAGCCGCATCTCGAGGATCGCCTTCGCCTGACGCTCGGAGAGCCGGTACTCGGGCTGCTCGCGGGCCGCGGCGAGCTCCGCCTCGGGTCGGCCAGCGCGGCGCACGAACTCCTCGAGACCGCGGAGCGGCAGCGCCATCAAGCGCTCGCGCGCCTCGTCGGGGTCTTTCGAGGTGCGGATCGTGCTGACCACGAGATCGACCTCCGTGACGGCCATGCCGAGGCCTTCGACGATCTCCCGCTGGCCCTCGGCCTTGGCGAGCTCGAAGCGGGTTCGCCGGCTGACCACTTCACGCCGGTGTCGGACGAAGACCTCGAGCGTCTCCCGCAGGTTCAAGACCGCCGGGCGCCCGTCCACGATCGCGAGATTGATGATGCCGAAAGACGTCTGCATGTCCGTCAGGCGGTAGAGCTGGTTCAGCACCACCTGGGGGAAGACGTCCTTCTTGAGCTCGAGCACGAGGCGCATGCCTTCGCGATCGCTCTCGTCGCGCGCTTCCTTGATGCCCTCGATGCGCTTGTCGCGCATGAGCTCGCCGATCTTGGCGTGGAGGCGCGCCTTGTTGACCTGATACGGGATTTCCGTGACGACGATCTGCTCGCGCTCGGGGCTCCCGGGGACCTTCTCGATCTCCGCGCGCGCGCGCATCACGATGTTGCCGCGGCCGGTCAGGTAGGCCTGCGCGATCCCCGAGCGGCCGTAGATCTGCGCCGCCGTTGGAAAGTCCGGCCCCTGCACGAAGCGCATCAACTCCGGCACGTCCGCTTCGGGGTTGCGGATCAGGTGAATCGTCGCGTTCACCACCTCGCCGAGGTTGTGCGGCGGGATGTTCGTGGCCATGCCGACCGCGATGCCGCCCGAGCCGTTGACGAGCAGGTTGGGGAAGCGCGCCGGCAAGACGACCGGCTCTTCCTTCGACTCGTCGAAGTTCGGCGAGTGGTCGACCGTGTCCTTCTCGATGTCGGTGAGCAGCTCGGTCGAGATCCGCGCCAGGCGGCACTCGGTGTACCGGTAGGCGGCCGGGGGATCGCCGTCGATGGATCCGAAGTTGCCCTGGCCGTCGACCAGGGGGTGGCGCATCGAGAAGCCTTGGGCCATGCGCACGAGCGCGTCGTAGACGCTCGCGTCCCCGTGCGGATGGTAGTTGCCGAGCACCTCACCGACCACGGTGGCGCATTTCCGGTACGCGCCACCAGGCGTCAGGTTCAGACCCCGCATCGCGTAGAGAATGCGGCGGTGCACCGGCTTGAGCCCGTCCCGGGCATCCGGGATGGCGCGCCCGATGATCACGCTCATCGCGTAATCGAGGTACGAGGTGCGCATCTCGTCCTGAATGCTGACGGGATGCTCGCTTGGGTTTTGTGGAGGGCTCGGCTGGTCTTCCATGGGATTGGCGGGATGCCTCCTAGCGGGCTCGGGCGTGCCTCAGCGGGCAAATCCTCGAGCGCGGCGGGAAAGGGGTGGTGCCCGCAACAGCTGCGGAAGGGTAGTACACCGGCCCGGAAATCCAACCCTCCATGGGCACCGGAGACGGCGCCGCGTGCACGGATTTTTTGCCTGGTTCGTGGGTGTTCGGGCGGTTCGCCCGAATCAGCGCTCCAGAAGGATGCGCACCATGCGCCGGAGCGGTTCGGCGGCGCCCCACAGGAGCTGATCGCCCACGGTAAAACAGCCGAGGTACTCCGGACCGAAGCGCAGCTTGTGGACGCGGCCGACGGCGACGCGCAGCGTCCCGGAAACCGACGCGGGCGAAAGGCGCGCGAGGGTCTCCTCTTTCGTGTTGGGGACGAGGTCCACCCACTCGTTGCTCGAGGCGAGGGCTTGCTCGATTTCCCCGAGCGGAACGTCACTCCGCAGCTTGATGGTGAGCGCTTGGCTGTGGCACCGCATCGCGCCGACGCGCACGCAGATGCCGTCGACCGGGATCTCGCGCTCGGCGCCGAGGATCTTGTTCGCTTCGACGTGGCCTTTCCACTCTTCCCGGGTCTGGCCGTGCTCGACGGGCGAGTCGATCCAGGGAATCAGGCTGGCGGCGAGCGGAACGCCAAACTCGGAGCGCGGGAAGGAGGGGGAGCGCAGCGCGGCGGTGACCGTGCGATCGAGCTCCAGGATCGAGCTCGAGGGCGTGTCGAGCAGCGCGCTCGCCGACACCCCGAGCGCGCGCATCTGCACGAGCAGCTCGCGCATCTGCTTCGCTCCCGCGCCGGAGGCGGCCTGATAGGTCATCGAGCTCACCCACTCGACCCAGCCGCGCTCGAAGAGGCCCTGGATCGCGAGCAGCATCAAGCTCACGGTGCAGTTGCCTCCGATGAAATCGCGCGTGCCGCGGCCGAGGGCCGCATCGATCAACCGCCGGTTCACCGGATCGAGGATGATCACGGCGTTCGGATCCAGGCGCAGCGCGCTCGCCGCGTCGATCCAGTAGCCGCGGTAGCCCTCCGCGCGGAGCTTCGGATGCAGCGCCTTCGTGTAGTCGCCGCCCTGGCAGCTCACGAGCACGTCGCACGTCCGCAGGGCTGCCACGTCGTTCGCATCCAGAACGGGCCCGACGTCTCGGCCGATGTTCGGCGCCTTGCTCCCCGCCTGCGTGGTCGAGAAGAAACAGGGCTCGAACAGGTCGAAGTCGCGTTCGGCGAGCATGCGCTCGACGAGCACCGAGCCGACCATCCCACGAAAGCCAATGATTCCGACTCGTCGTGTCATGAGGCGCTCCGCGTCAGCGGAAGAGTTCGAGGATTTGCCACGCAATGGCGAGGCCCGCCAAGAAGATCAGCCAGAACGCGTAGCCCCGCTCCACGGGGCGGGTGGACGCGCGCGGCAGGCGCTCGAGCCGCTCGACGCGACGGCTGAGCTCGTCGAGCCGGCGCGCGGCGACGGCGAGGCGTTCGTCGAGGGCGAGGTCTTCGCGAGAAGCCGGCGTCGGCGCGGAGAGGAGCGTGTCGGAGACCGGGCTCGTCTCTGGATGAGTCACCGGCCGCGCGCCGCTCGCCACCTGAGCGCGGCCGGTGACTCATCCAG
>CAYYWA010000077.1:0-19760 GCA_964475255.1 uncultured Sorangium sp. | reverse complement strand
GCTTCGAAGCGGTCGGCGCGTTGACGCGCGCCGCGCCGCAGCCGTTCCGCGCGGGGCGCGACGGGATGGCGCTCGGCGAGGGTGCGGGGCTCGTCGCGCTCGCCGCGCCGCGAACGGGGCTCGCCGCGCGCGGGCACGTGCTCGGGTTCGGGGCGAGCTCGGACGCCGTGCACGTCACCGCGCCCGATCGCTCCGGGAGCGGGCTCGTGCGCGCGGCACGGCACGCCCTCGACGATGCGGCGCTCGCCCCCACGGACATCGAGCTCGTGAGCGCGCATGCGACGGCCACGGCGTACAACGATGCCGCCGAGGCGCGCGCTCTCACGACTCTGTTCGGCTCCCGCCCGGTACCCGTGCACGCGTTCAAGGCCGTCATCGGCCATACGCTCGGGGCGGCCGGCGTCCTCGAGGTCCTCGCGGCGCTTGCTGCCCTCGAGCACGACGTGGTTCCAGCGACGCCCGGGGCAGGGCCGTTCGAGCCGGAGTTCGGTGGAGAGCTCCCGGCGCGGGTCCGCGCGGCGCGGCTCCGCACCGCGCTCAAATGGTCCGCGGCGTTCGGCGGCCTCGACGCGGCCCTCGTCTTGGGGGGGCCCGAATGGAGGCGTCGCGCCAGTCCGCGCGCGCGGGTGCCCGTCGTGCTCTCGGCTGCTACCCCGACGATCCGTGCGGAGGCGCGCGAAGCCGCGCAGCGGGTCGCACGGCGCCCCGAGGTCGTCGAGCGCGCGGATCCGCTTTCGGCCCTCGTCCTCGCGGCCGCGGCGCGCTTGGTTGCGGACTCGGGCGTGGAGCTCCGGCCAGCCACGGCCGTCATCGTCGGCACGGCGAGCGCCACCCTCGAGAGCGACGAGCGCTTCGACCGCCGGCGGCGAGCGGGGCGCCCGGTCGAGCCGCGCCGCTTCCCCGAGACGTCCCCGAACCTCTGCGCTGGCGTTTGCTCGATTGCATTCGGGCTGCACGGGCCGGCCCTCAGCGTCGGGACCGGGCCCGCGGCGCCGTGGGAAGCGCTGCTCCTCGCTCACGACCTCGTGGCCGACGGCGACGTCGAGCGTGCGGTCGTGGTGGCCGTCGAAGACGCTGGCCCCGTCGTGGCGGACGTGTTCGGGGCCGCGGGTCTGCCCGTCCCGGAGCGCAGCGCGCGCGCTGCGCTGCTTTCGCGTGGCTCCGAGGGCCCCGTTCTCGACCGGCAGGTGCTCGCAGCGCGAGCCTCGGGGCTGCATTCCGCGGAGTGGCCCTCCGCCTAGAGCGACGAACGGCTAGGAACGCGCCGAAATATGCGGAAAACAGCGTCGGCCGCGTGGGGAGGGCCCGCGCGAGCCGCTCCCACGAGCCGCCCCCACGAAACGAGGCTGGACCGCCAATCCGCCGAACCGATCGAGGTCTGGAGCGAGCCCGGGGCCGTCGTCGTGCCGGTGAGGGACCCCGGTACCGCCGGGACGGTTGGGGCGAAGGCGCTTGCGGACCTCGGGCTCCTTCTCTACCGTCCGCGGGAATCGCCTCGGCCCCCACGGCGTTAGGAGTCGTTGCCCAGGACCATGAAGCTTCGTTCCGCCCGTCTGCTGCCGTTTGCTGCCGCCCTGCTCTTCGGGCTCGGCGCCTCCGCTTGCTCCACGCACTACCTCCCCAACACCGACGTGGAGGAAACCGAGCTGAACCGACGCGTCATCGAGTTTTGCGAGGATTACCGGCGCGCTGTGGAGCGACGCAACGTCCCGTTGCTCCTCAAGTTCGCTCACCCGAGCTACTACGAAGATGGCGGGACCGTGAGCACGAGCGACGATCTCGACTATGCGGGACTTCGCGAGTACCTCGAAGGCCGCTTCAAGAAGACGACCGGAATTCGATACGAAATCCGGTATCGCGACGTGAGGCCGGGCCGCAACAACAGCATCTACGTGGACTACACGTACACGGCGAGCTTCAAGGTGCTGGGCCCCGACGGGGAAGAGGTCTGGAAGCGCAGCGTCGCCGACAACCGGCTCGAGCTCGTTCCGGAGGGCGAGACGTTCCGCATCATCGCCGGGATGTAAGGCCAGCACAGGCGCTCGCAGCGAGGCCGCGACCCGCGCGGCGCTAGAACTGAAAATCCTCGCTGATGCGGGCGATCTCGAACGTTTCGCCGTGGGGGCGGAGGAGAAATCCGATCTCGTCGGCGAAGAGGCGCGTCTTGCCTCCGTGCGCGACACCGAGCCGAACGCGCACGTACACCTCGTCGGGCTCGAGCCCCTCTGGCATGCGGCGAATGGACTGAAGGTCGGCCGCGTCGCTCCCGCGATACGTCTCGAGGTCGCCTTCGCGGTACAACGGTGCCTGGCGCAAGACGCCATAGTCGAGCTGGGCAAACCGCGTGCGGAACGCCATGCGCGCGGGATGTCGCCCCGAGCTCGTCTCGAGGAGCGCCTGCTCGGCGAGCACCGCGTCGAGCGCCTCCGGGGACTCTTCCGTGACCGCTCGAAAGAACCGAGCCACCGTCTCGCGCGCGCGATCCATCGGCACGGGCGCGGCGAGCACGACTAGGCCCTGCTCGCTCGATGCTTGTCGCGCGGGCGAGGGCAGGCGGGGCACCGACGCGGCGACGACGGCGGGCGCGCGCCGCACGCTCGGGTGCCGTTCGAGCGGTTCGGAGGTCGGAAAGCGCGCTGCACCTCCCTGACACGCGAGGAGCACCATCGCGGCCAGCGAGACGCGCAGCGCGCCGCTCAAAGCGCCTCGATCTCCGGAGCCTTCACGCGCGAGAGCGTCACGATCGAGCGCCCCTCGACCGCTGTCCAACCCGTTGGAACGGCGTCGAGGTCGGAAGCGATGATCGTGAAGTGCATGCTCTCGATGCTCGGGATGCCCGCACGACGCGTCGCTTCTTCCCCGAGCAGCTCCTCGACGTCGAACTTCCCGCGCAGCACGCGGTAGGCCATCACGCCATCGCGGTGGACGGCCATCATGGTCTCCCCGTTCGTGACCAGGATGTTGCCGCCGTTCGGCGTTTGCCCTTCCTCCGCGGAGAGGCGATCGACGAGAGCGATCGAAGCGCGGAGCGCGGCGGCCACGTGCTCGGGCTCGACGTGCGCCTCGCTCAGGTGCCCCGCGTCGTGCAGGAACGACAGGAACAAATAGAAGAAGCACTCGCTGTCCGTCTCACCCCGCACGTTGCGGCGCAGGAACTCGGGCTGCGAGGCGAGCAGGCGCTCGCGCAAGCCGTCGAAGCCGCCGATCGTGCCGGTCTGCGCGAACACCCACGAGCGGTATCGGAATGGATGCGTATTCTCCGTTCGCAGAGCGCCGACGCTCGCGCGCCGTACGTGCCCGACGAGGACGTCCGTGCGGATGTCCTCGGCTGCCTCCGTGAGATCGATCACGTCGCGATCGTCGATGGGGCGGCGCCGAAGCAGGATTTCACCCGCCTGGTAGAAGCCGATGCCCCAGCCGAGCGGCTCGCCCTGTCGACGGATCGTCAGCACGTCGGCGTTCGACTTGAGCACGCGCGCCCCGAGGTCGGAGCGATTGCCGATGAAGCCGAACATGCGCGCCATCTCAACCAAAGGATAACGCCGTCTGCCTGCTTCGGCACGCTGAAGTGCACGCGCGCCTCGTCTTTGTGTGAACGTCTCCGCACGCCGGCCTTTGAGCCAGGTAAACGGCGATGGTGTGTGGCGCGCAAATTTTTCCCCGAGGACGACGGAGCAAGGTACCTCTTTGACATCGTGAATCGCTCAGAGTTCCGAGAAGCGTTGCTCGGCGTGATGGAACGCAAGCGTCACTGGGCGTGGCCCGCGTTCACCTCCGGGCAGGTGCCGCGTGAGCTCCTCCACGTTCATCTCGAGCAGGAGTACGCGGTGTACGTGCGAGACTTCCCCGTGCTGGTCGCGCGCGCCTACGTTGCGTGTCCGATCGCTGCGGCGCGGCGGGAGCTCATCGCGAACGTGTACGAAGAAGAGACGGGGGGCATCGCCGCTGGACGACCCCACCCAGAGCTATTCCTCGAATACCCCCGCGGCCTCGGAATGGACCTCGCGCGCTTCGAAGCCATCGATCTTTTGCCGGCAGCGCACACGTTTCGAAAGCTCATCGACACGACCACGCTGGAGCGCGGCTGGGAAGCGGCCGCCGCGGTCACCACATTGTTCCTCGAGGGCACGGCGGACGAGCGGCTTTACCTCCAGGGCACCCCACCCGATCCACCCCCACTGGAAGAACATCCCCTGGTTCGGCACTACGGGCTCCCGATCGAGCACCTGGCGTTGACGAAGGCCCATCGCAGCGTGGAAGGCGACCATCGGCGCGCGGCCTGGGCGGTCATCCTCGATTGCGTGGAAGGGAGCGCACGCCCGCTCGTCGTCGCCAGCATGGAAGAGGTCTTGCGCGCGTGGCACGCCTATCGGGACGAGGTCGCGGCGGCGTGCGGCGTCCCCCGACCCGGGCGGTAGCGGCGCCCGAACGGAGTTGCTGGGCAGAGGACGACCGGGCCCTTCGGGCGCGCGTCGGGCGTTCCAGGGGGAGGGCGGGGAACCATCGGGAACTCGAGGGCCGTCCGCGTGATATCGTGCGCCCGCCATGGGACACGCTGGTGCTTCGTGCTGGTTTCTGGTTGCGGCAGTGCTCGGCCTCGGGTGCAGCGCCGTCTACCCGGAGCTCACGACTCAGGTCCGGGAAGTGCCCCCGGGGTACCGCTTCGAGCCCCCTCCACCCGCGGACATTCTCTACATCGAGTTAGCGAAGGCGACGATTCCGGAGCGCACGCGCGACGGTCGTGCTTGGGACTCCGTCGGCGGCTCCTTGCCCGACGCGGTCGCCAAGCTCATCGTCAACAAGAAGGAGCTCATCGTCACACCGGTGCACTCCAACACGCTGACACCCACCTGGCCCAATCAGAAGCGGGGCAACTACCGGATCCCGCTGAACGCGGACGTGCGCGTCGAGCTTTGGGACAGCAATCCCATCAACAATCACCCGATTTGTTTCGAGCGCATCCGCGCCCTGCACGAGCAGGCGTCGACGGAGGGCCCCCTGGAGGTGACCTGCGATAGCGGAGCCACGGTCGCGCTCTTGGTCGAGCCCGCGCGCGGACGCATCGGCACGGGATTGTTCTACGAAATCCGCTCGGACGCGGTGTTCGTCACTCGGGTGTTGAGCGAATCGCCCGCGTCGCGGGCCAGCCTCGCTCGAGGCGACCAGATCGTGCGCATCGTCGGCGAGCCCGTGCGCGGCATGGACGAGAAGCGCATTCGCAGCTTGATGAACGCTCACACGAGCACCGGCCTGAAACTGACGGTGCGAGCCAAGACCGGGACGGAGCGCGAGGTGGAGCTTCGCGACGGTCCCCTGTATCCCACTCTGGACGAGGCGGTTCGGTGACGGGTCCCGCGGGTGGTGAAGGCGCGCCGTCGACGGAGCCTTTGCTGGTCGTGCCCGAGCTCGATCGGGCCGTGCTCTTCGCGCGCGGGCCCGACGCCGTGTCGTGGCTGAATGGGCTCATCACGTGCGATATCGCGGGGCTGAAAGCCGGCGAGGGCGCGTACGGGCTCTTGCTCAACAAGCAAGGAAAGATCCAGGCGGACCTCGACGTGGTCGCCGTCGAAGACGGGCTCGCCGTCGGGGTCCCCGAAGCTCGCGCCGACACCGTCCACGCGTCGCTCGACGGCCACCTCATCATGGAAGACGTGGAGCTCGAAGTGCATCCGGAGCTCGCGTGGGTCCGCCTCCACGGCCCGCGCGCTTCCGAGCTCTCGGCCAGCTTGGGTGTGCCCGCCGTGACGGCGCACGGTGCGATCGACTGGCTCGGGATCGGGGGTGCGGCACTCGTCGTCGAGCGTGACGCGCTCGAGAGCGCCGTCGCGCAGGTGCTCGAGCGCGGCGGCGCCGGCGCGAGGCGGCTCGACCCCGAAGAGTGGGAGCGGCTGCGGCTCGAAGCGGGCTTCCCCCGCTTCGGCGTCGACTACGGGCCCGAGGACAACCCCCACGAGGCATCGCTCGAACGGCGCGCGGTGTCGTTCCAGAAGGGGTGCTACCTGGGGCAGGAAGTGGTGTGCATGCAGGACATGCGGGGACGGGTGAAGCGCCGCCTCGTCGTGCTGCGGCTTGCGACCGGAGCCGCGCCCGCTCCCGAAACCCCGGTGACCTCGCCCGGCGCAGCCCATCCGGTGGGCCGCGTCACCTCCGGGGTCTCCCTCCCCGAGGGCGGGGCGCTCGTCTTCGCGCGGCTGAGGGTCCCCCACTTCGAGGGCGGGGCGCCTTTGGCCATCGACGGACGGGGTTCGGAGATTGTCTCCCTCCCCGGGGCGGGAGAGATGCTAGCCTCTCTATCTCGATGAGCCCTATCGGGAAAATGGGAAACCAAGCTTCCAGTCGTTTCACTGCTTCTGGTCTCCGTATCGCCGAGGACGCCCTCGGGTTGATCGAGAAGACGCCGCTCGTGCGGCTGAGCCGCGTTGCGCCACGCGGCTTGTCCGTCTTCGGCAAGGCCGAGTTCATGAACCCGGCTGGCAGCGTCAAGGATCGGCCCGCGCTGGCGATGATCGTGGCGGCAGAGAAGACTGGCGCGCTGCGTCCTGGCGCGACGATCGTGGAAGCGACGAGCGGCAATACCGGGATCAGCTTGGCGATGATCGCCGCGGTGCGCGGCTACCGCTGCGTGCTCGTGATGCCGGAGGACATGAGCCTCGAGCGGCGCTACATCCTGCGCGCGTACGGAGCCGAGATCGTGCTCACGACCGCTGCGGACGGCATGACCGGTGCGGTGAATCGAGCGAACGCGCTGCTCCAGGAGACGCCGGGAGCCTTCATGCCGAGCCAGTTCTCGAACCCGGAGAACCCCGAGAGTCACGCGACCGGGACCGCGGTCGAGATCCTCGAGCAGACGGGCGGCGAGATCGCCGCGTTCGTCGCGGGCGTCGGCACGGGTGGCACGATCACGGGCGTTGGGCGCGTGCTCAAGCGTGAGCTCGGCGACAAAGTGCGCATCGTCGCGGTCGAGCCCACGAACAGCGCGGTGCTGAGCGGCAAGCCGCCCGGCATGCACGGTATTCAGGGGCTCGGGGCGGGCTTCGTTCCGGAGATCGTCGATCGCAGCGTGATCGACGAGGTGTTCGAAGTGACGGACGTCGCCGCCGAGCGGATGGCGCGCCGGCTCGCGCGGGAGGAAGGGCTGCTCGTTGGTCCCTCGTCGGGCGCCAACGCCCACGCCGCCTGTGAGATCGCGAGCCGACTTGGCGGCGGCAACGTCGTGACCGTCCTCTGCGACTCCGGCGAGCGCTACCTGTTCTAATTTAGAGCGCCGATCCGGTTGACGGATCGGCGTTCTAGCAGCCTCTTTGGCAGGGGCGGCTCGCGCCGCCCCTCACCGCCAAACTGAACTCGTCGGGGGCCCTCCTCACGCGGGCACTCCGTTCGACGCTGCTTTCCGTCGGGTTCGGCGCGTTCCCAGACGCGGTTTTCCGTGGAGTTCGGCGCGTTCCCAACCGTTCGTCGCTCGAGGCGCGGACTTCGGGAGGGCGTCGGAGCGGCGAGAGCGAAAGCTACCGCCCGCTGAACACCGGCGGCCGTCGTTGCAGAAAGGCCGTGACGCCTTCGCGCGCGTCCTCGGTCGCGAGCAGGGCGAGCTGACCCTGACGCTCGCGATCGAGGGCTTGGGCGAGGGAAGTCTCGAGGCTCGCACGCGCCGCGTGCTTGATCGCGGCAAGGGCGCGGGGCGGTCCTTCGGCGAGGCGGCGCGCGAGCGCGAGGGCTTCGTCGCGCAGCTCGTCCGGCTCGAGCACTCGCGACACGAGCCCGAGCGCCTCGGCGCGCTGCGCGTCGAGGCGCTCGCCGAGGAGCAGCGCTTCGAGCGCACGCCCGAGACCGATCAGGCGAGGCAAGTGGAAGGTGCCGCCCCCGTCCGGCATCAGCCCGATGGAGACGAACTTCTCCTGGAAGTACGCCGCCGTGCTCGCGAGGCGCAGGTCGCAGGCGAGCGCGAGGTCGCAGCCGAAGCCGACGGCGGGGCCGTCGACCGCCGCGATCACCGGTTGGTCCGCGCCGGTGATCGCGTGGATCAACGCGTGGAACCCGTCGAGCCGCGCCGCGAGCCGCTCGGGGTTTCCGATGTCGCTCGCGGCCGAACGGAGATCGACCCCGGACGAGAACGCGCCACCTTCGCCCGAGAGCACGATGGCTCGCACACCCGGATCGCGCCGCGCCGCATCCAGGGCGGAACCGAGCTCGCTCACCAACTCGGTATCCAAGGAGTTTTTGGACTCGGGCCGATTGAGGAGCAGCAGCCGGACGGGTCCTTCGTTCGAGACGAGCAAGCGCGGAGCGGCCACCCCTGCAGGCTACCACGGCCGTCCGGCTCCCACGATCCGTGCTAAACGACGCTCGCGGGCGAGCCTCCTCTTCTGCTTCCCGCGACACTCATGGGACGGACATTCTCGATACCCGATTCGGTGCCGCTCGAAGAGCAGGATGGGCACACTTTCCCAGCGCTCGTCGCCGTGATGCGCCGTTTGCTCGCGCCCGACGGCTGCCCCTGGGATCGCGAGCAGGACATGGCTTCCCTGCGCAAGTACGTGCTCGAGGAGGCGTGTGAGGTCATCGACGCGATCGATTCGGGGGATCGCGCGCACCTCCAGGAGGAGCTCGGGGATCTCGCCCTGCAGGTCGTGTTCTTGGCGGAGCTCGCGCGGCGCGACGGGGATTTCGGTCCAGACGACGTCGTCCGCGGCATCGTGGAGAAGCTGGTTCGGCGGCACCCGCACGTCTTCGGGGAGACGTCCGTCGAAGGCACCGAAGAGGTGCTCCAGAACTGGGAGCGCATCAAGGCGAACGAAAAGGGCGATCGCGGCTTGCTCGACGGCGTCGCCCGCTCGCTCCCCGCGCTGTATCGCGCGCAGCGCACGAGCGAGAAGGTGAGCCGCGTGGGCTTCGACTGGCCCGACGCGCAGGGCTCCCGCGAGAAGGTCGCCGAGGAGCTCGCCGAGCTCGACGAGAGCGTGCGCTCGGGTGACCGCGCGCGCATCGAAGCGGAGCTCGGGGATCTCTTGTTCGCACTCGTCAACTTCGCTCGTCACCATGGAATCGACGCGGAGACTGCGCTCCGAGGGACGTGCGATCGCTTCAGTCGGCGCTTCGCTCATGTCGAGCGCCGCGTCCGCGAGGAGCACGGCGATTTCCCGCGCTCGAAAGACGGCAAGCCGGGTGCCGGAATCCCGCTTTCGGTGCTCGACGGGTATTGGGAGGAGGCCAAGCGAGAAGGATGACGGGCGCCGCCTCCGCCAGGCATCTCCCTCCGCTCGCTCGATTCCCCGAGGAGTGGGAAGCCGCGCTTGCCGAGCTCGGCGAGCCTCGTTATCGCGGAAAGCAGCTCTTTCGTTGGATCCATCGACGCGGCGTGTTCGATCCGCAGGCGATGAGCGACCTGCCGGAGGCGCTGCGAGGAAAGCTCGGCGACCTCGGGATCGCGGCGCCGGTCGAGGTGCTCTCGGTGCACCGTTCCTCGGACGGGACCCGCAAGCTCGTGCTCGGGCTCGCGGGTGGGGCGCGCGTGGAGTGCGTGCTGATCCCGATGACGCGGCTCGAGGACGCCGACGCCGCGGCGGTCGTCGACGACGAAGACGAGGCCGCGACGGAGCTCGCCGACGCTCCCGCGCGTCGGGTCACGCTCTGCATCTCCACGCAGTACGGCTGCGCGATGGGCTGCCGCTTCTGCGCGAGCGGCCGCGCGGGCCTCCGTCGCGGCCTCGAGGCGCACGAGATCGTGGCGCAGGTGCTGGTGGCGCGGGCGCACCTCGAGCCCGGTGAGGAGCTCAAGAACCTCGTGTTCATGGGAATGGGCGAGCCGCTGCACCACTACGATCGGACGGCGCGCGCCCTGCGCCTGCTCCTGCACCCGGATGGACAAAACATGAGCCCCCGTCGCATCACCGTGAGCACGGTCGGGCTCGTGCCGGGCATCCAGAAGCTCGGTCAGGATTTCCAGGGCAAGGTCGGCCTCGCCATTTCGCTGCACGCCCCGAACGACGCGATTCGGAGCCGCCTGCTGCCGATGAACGATCGCTACCCGATCGCGGCGCTGATGAAGGCGCTGCGCGAGTACCCCCTGCCGCGGCGCCGACGTATCACCATCGAATACACGCTGATCGCCGGCGTGAACGACGGCCCCGAGCACGCCCGGGAGCTCGCACGCCTCTTGTCGCGACTCCCCGTCAAAATTAACCTCATTCCGATGAACCGCGTGCACGGCACCGATTTCGAGGCGCCCCCGAGCGCGGCTGTCGCCCGGTTCCAAGACACGCTCGCCGGGCTCGGCTTCAGCTGCTTCGTGCGAACGCGGCGCGGCGACGAGGTAGACGCCGCCTGCGGTCAGCTCGCCATGGCGCACGATCTCGTGAAGCTCGGGACCCCGCGCCCGGAATGAGCATGTTCGGCAAGGTACTGGTCGCCAACCGCGGTGAGATCGCCTGCCGCATCCTCAGGACCTGCAGGCGGCTCGGCATCGCGACGGTGGCCGTGTACTCGGACGCGGATCGAAACGCTCCGCACGTGGCGCTCGCCGACGAGGCCGTTCGACTCGGCGAAGCGCCGGTTCGCCAGAGCTACCTCGACGTCGAGGCGCTCGTCGCCGCGATTCGCACCACGGGCGCGGAGGCCGTGCACCCGGGGTACGGCTTGCTCAGCGAGAGCGCGGGCTTCGCGCGGGCCGTGGCCGGTGCGGGCGCGGTGTTCATCGGTCCTGCTCCCGAGGTCCTCGAGCGGCTCGGCGACAAAGTGGCGGCGCGGACGCTCGCTCGCTCGGTGGGCGTCGAGCCGCCGCCCGGCACCGCCGAGGCCGTCGCGGTGGGCGACGCCGAAGCGCTCACTCGTGCCGCCGAGCGGCTCGGGTATCCCGTGATGGTCAAGGCAGCGGCGGGAGGGGGCGGCATCGGCATGGCCGTCGTCCGCGATCCCGTCGAGCTCGCTCGTGCCGCGCAGACCGCATCGGATCGCGCCCGACAAGCCTTCGCCGACGAACGGGTCTACCTCGAGCGCTGGATCGAGCGGCCGCGCCACGTCGAGGTGCAGGTCCTCGCGGATCATCACGGGGGCTTCGTTGCTCTCGGTGAGCGCGAATGCAGCGTGCAGCGGCGGCATCAGAAAATCATCGAAGAGACGCCCTGCCCCGCGGGGTTCTTCTCGGGTGAGCCCTGCGACGGGCGGCGGGTGGCGCTCTGGAACGCGGCGCTCGCCCTCATGCGCGCGGCCGGCTATGCCGGCGCCGGTACGGTCGAGTTCCTCGTCGATGCGGGCGGCAATGCGTTCTTCTTGGAGGTGAATGCTCGGCTTCAGGTCGAGCATCCCGTCACGGAGCTCGTGACCGGGCTCGATCTGGTCGAGGCACAGCTTCGGATCGCCGCCGGCGAGCCGCTCGCGCCGGAGATGCGAGCCCCGGCGTTCAGCGGGGCGGCCATCGAAGCGCGACTCTACGCCGAGGACCCGGCGCGCGGCTTCGTTCCGCAGCCCGGGCGCATCGAGCGGCTCGCGCTTCCCGAGGACATGCCAGGGGTCCGCGTCGATTCCGGAGTGGTCGCCGGCTACGAGGTGACGCCCCACTACGACCCGTTGCTCGCGAAGGTCGCGGCACACGGGAGCACGCGCGAAGAAGCCCGAGCCCGGCTCCTTGCCGCGCTCGCCGTGACCGACATCGCGCTCCAGGGCCCCAAGGGCCCGCGCCGCACGAACCGCGAGCTCTTGTGCCGTATCCTCGAGCACGCGGAGTTCGTCGCGGGCGAATACGACACGGAGCTCGTCTCTCGGCTCGGTCCGTTGCCGTGAGCACCGAACCCGACTCCGAGCTCGTCGAGCGGGCCCGAGCCTGGGCCGAGGACGATCCGGATCCGGAGACGCGCGCGGAGCTCCTCGAGCTCGTCGAACGCGGCGCGCTCACGGAGCTCGCCGAGCGCATGGCGCCGGAGCTCGACTTCGGCACGGCCGGCCTCCGGGGAGCCGTTGGCGCCGGGCCCGCACGCATGAACCGCGCGGTCGTCGTGCGCGCTGCCCGGGCGCTCGCCGAGCATTGGTCCGAGCACGGCCGAGGAGCGGGAGTGGTCGTCGGTCGCGACGCGCGGTTGTCGAGCGCGGCCCTCGCCGAGGCTGCGGCAGGGGTGGTGCTGGGCGCCGGGCATTCCGTCTACTGGTTCGAAGATCCCGTTCCCACGCCGCTCGTGGCTTTCGCGGCCCGGGTGCTCGGCGCAACCGGAGCGATCGCAATCACGGCGAGCCACAATCCGCGCGAGGACAACGGGCTCAAAGCGTACGGACCGGATGCCATGCAGCTGGTCGCTCCGGCGGATATGGACGTCGCGCGTCGGCGGGAGGCGCTCCCTGGCGCGGCGAAAATTCCGTGCGTCTCCCTGGCGGCGGCGCGGGCCAACGGCGCGGGGCTCTTTGTGATCGGTCGAGAGCTCGAAGAGCGCTACCTCGCCGAGCTCGAAGCGCGACTCCCCGAAGCGAGCAACGAGCGCGCGCTCCGCATCGCGTACACCCCGTTGCACGGGGTCGGGCGCGCTCTTCTGCTCCGCGCGCTCGCACGCCGTGGGTTTTCGGACGTGCACGTGGTGCCGGAGCAAGCAGAGCCGGACGGCCGCTTCCCCACCACACCCAAGCCGAACCCCGAGGAGCCGGGAACGCTCGAGCGCGTGCTCGAGCTCGGGACACGCGTGGGCGCGGACCTCGCCGTCGCGAACGATCCGGACGCGGATCGGCTCGCCGCTGCCGTCGCCGACGAGACCGGCGAGCTACGCGGTCTCTCCGGCAACGAGCTCGGGGTGCTCCTCGCCGATTTCGTCCTCGAGCGAGCGCCGAAGCGCCCCCAACCCTTGCTCGTGACGAGCATCGTCTCGACCCCGCTGCTCGAGCAGGTGGCTCTGGAGCGCGGTGCCCGCTTCGAGCGCACGCTGACCGGCTTCAAGTGGATCTGGCTCGCGGCACAGGCGCTCGAAGCGAGCGAAGCCGTGCGCTTCGCTTTCGGATGCGAGGAAGCGCTTGGTTACTCCACGGGGTCGCTCGTTCGCGACAAGGACGGGATTTCCGCGGCCGTGTTCCTCTGCGAGCTCGCGGCGCGCTGCCGCGCGGAGGGCACGACGCTGCTCGGCCGGCTCGAGGCGCTGTTCCGCCGTCACGGCGCGTGGGCAAGCGCCCAGCGCTCGCTCGTCCGTCCGGGTGCGTCCGGGATCTCCGAAATCCGCGACATGGTGGACCGCCTCGCGGCGGCACCGCCGGAAGTCGTCGCCGGCACCCGCCTCTCGGCGTTCTGCGACTATCGCAACGGGGCCGATCGTCGGCCGGTGTGGCTCGGGCGCGCGGCACTGCTCGAGCTCACGCTGGGGCCAGGACTTCGCGTGCTCGTGCGTCCGAGCGGCACCGAGCCCAAGCTCAAGATCTATGCCGACGCCCGTGAGCCCGTGCAGGCGGGCGAATCCGGGCTGGACGCCGCCGCGCGCGCCAAGGAGCACGCGGAGACCGCGGCGGACGCCGTCGCACGTCTTCTCCGCGGAACCGAGCCGGGCTGACGCCGGACGGAGCTCGAGGCGAAGCACGCGCGACGCAGCGGCGCTTTCGCGGACCACGGCGGCGCGTGACGGGACGACCCGCGGAGGCGGCGTTCTGGACGTGAACGGCCGAGCTCGGGCTCAGACGTCTGCGTCGAAGCGCACGACTTCGGTGTGCGAGAGCTCGGGGATCGCCCGCTCCACGGCGTCGCGGATGTCGGCCGCGGTCCCCACCACGACGATCAAGAGATCGCGCTCCGGGATGCGCGCTCGAAGCGCCGCGTTCACGTCGTCGAGGGTCACCGCTCGAACACGCGCGAGATAGTTCTCGTAGTAGCCGGGGGGCAGGTCGTAGAGCACGCTGTCGAGCGCGAGCCCGACCCGTTTGGCCGCGGTGTCCACGGCGAAGGCGTGGGAGCGGACGAGGTAGCGCTTCGCCCAGGCGAGCTCCTTCTTCGTCACTCCGCGCTCACGGAACGCCTTGAGCATCTCGAGCTCGAGCGCGATGCACGGAGCGGCGTCCTCCGCCTTGGGGAACGTCCACATGCTGAACGCCTGCCGCCGGCGATCGAACGGCAGGCTCGAGTACGCGCCGTAGGACCAGCCGCGCTTCGAGCGCACCTCCTCGGTCAGGCGCGCCGTGAACGTACCGCCGAAGATCGTGTTCCCGACGAGCAGGGCGGTGTGATCGGGATCCGTCGGGTGCGTGCCGAGACCCCCGATCAAAATCTGAGTTTGCGTGCGTTCCGGCTTGTCGACGAGGACGAGCCGGCGCCCGGGGGGCACGACCGGATCGGGCGTGCGATCGAGCGGGGCCTCGCCGAGGGGCAGCGCCGCGCGGACGCGCTCCGTCAGACGGGTCGCGAGGTCGGGGCCAACATCGCCGCTCCAGGCGAAGACCAGCGCGTCGCGCGCCGCGAGAGAACGCGCGCGCTCGTGGACGTCGTCCGGCTGGATCGCCTCGAGCGTCGCCGACGTTCCGCTGAGCGGTCGCCCGTACGGATGACCGGCGAAGAGCTTGCGCCGAAACCAACGGCGAGCGAGCCCGCGATCGTCGTCCAGCGCGTCCACGAGCTCCGCCTGCGTCTCGCGCTTGAGCCGCGCGAGCTCGGAGTCGGCGAGCCCTGGGCGACCCAGCACGTCCGTGACGAGCTCCATGAAGGGCTCGAGCGAGCGCCGGATCACGGTCGCATGGAAGATGGCGACGCTGTGCCCCACATCGACGCTCAGCGAACCGCCCAGCGAGTCGATACGCGTGTCGATCTCCTGCGGATCGCGGCCGCCGCCCGTGCGCCGCATGAGGCGGCCCGTGAGGCGCGTCAGCCCCTCGCGCCCGTCCGGGTCGGCGATGCCTCCGCTCGTCGTCCCGATGCTCAGCGAGACGAGGGGCAGATCGTGGCTCTCCTCGAGCAGGATGCGCGCGGTACTGGCCGTGTCGAGGGCGCTCGCTTGCGTCATGCTGCCTCCGAAGCACCCGTCTGGGTGCGCACGAGGATCACCGAGCGGCGATCTTTTTCGAAGTAGCGCCGCGCCACGCGACGGAGCTCGCTCGCGTCCGCGCGCCGGATCGCCTCGAGGCGCTCGAAGGCGGCCGCCGGACGACCGAGCAGCGTCTCGTGGAAGCCGATGGTGGAGGCCTTGCCATCCACGGATTCGAGCCCTGCCAAGAGACCGAGCTCGAAGCGGGCGCGACCCCGCTCGATCTCTTCCTCGGAGATCGGCTCCTCGCGCACGCGTTCGAGCTCGCGATCGATCACGGTGAGCAGCTCCTCGGCCCGGCGCCCTTCGCGCGCGGACGCGAAGAGCTCGATCAGCCCCGGGTCCTTGAACGGGCCGACGAACGCGCGCACGTCGCTCGCGATCTCGAGCTCCCGGATCAGGCGCTGATGCAGGCGGCTCGCGCGGCCGCCGAACAGCACCTCGACGAGCAGGGAGAGGATCGGATGGTCGTAGTCACCGAAGGAAGGGCCGTGATAACCGACGACGGCCTTTTCGGTGGCAGTGGGCTTCGCGATCTCACGCCGCCGCTCTTCGAGCTGCGGCGGCTCCGGGCGCACGTCCTCGAGCGGCAACGTGCTCGGGGCGATCTCTCCGTAGGCCGCCACCACGCGCGGCAGGAGCCGCGCCGCGGTGACATCGCCCACGACCACGACCGTGGCGTTGTTCGGCGCGTAGTACGTCCGGTAGAACTCGGCGCAATCCTCGGTGGTAAACCCCTGGATGTCCTCCATCCAGCCGATCGTCGGAGCGCGATAGGCGTGGCGTGAATACGCCGTTGCCCAGAGGAGCTCGCTCACCGAGCCCTCCACGTCGTCATCGACGCGGTAGCGGCGCTCGTTGGCGACCACCTCTTTCTCGCTCGCCACCTGCGGTTCGCGCAGAACGAGGCGCCACATGCGCTCGGCCTCGAGCCCGATCACGAGCCCGAGCTGATCGCGAGGCACGGAGATGTTGTACTGAGTCCAGTCGAGCCACGTCGAGGCGTTGCTCTCGGCGCCCGCCTCTTCGAGCAGCCGATCGAACTCACCCGCTCGCCGCCCTTCGACCTCGTTGAACATGAGGTGCTCGAAGAGGTGCGCGAGCCCCGTCTTCCCTTCGCGCTCGTGGCGCGAGCCGACGCGAAACCACGTGTGATAGGCGACGATGGGCGCCGAGTGGTCCTCGCAGACGAGCACCTCGAGGCCGTTGGCGAGCCGATAGCGCTCGACGGCGAGCGCCGCGCCGAACGGAACCGTCTCGACGAGCTGAACGCGCCCGTAGGGGGGAGCCGTCGCGTTCAACTTCTCCAGCCACGGCGGGGTGCGCTCGGGCCCTGTGGACCCGGAGGCGCTCCGGCGCAGACGGGGGGAGCGCGAGCCCGGGGTGGAATGCCGGCTGGGCGTGCTCATGTCCAGCCTGATAGCATGATCCATGCGACTGCGTGGAACTCCGCCGGGGCTCAGCCGTCGAGCTTGAGCACGGCGAGGAACGCGTCCTGCGGAAGCTCGACGCTTCCGACCGCTTTCATGCGGCGCTTTCCTTCCTTCTGCTTTTCCAGGAGCTTGCGCTTTCGCGTGATGTCGCCGCCGTAGCACTTCGCCGTGACGTCCTTGCGAAGGGCCCGCACCGTCTCGCGGCTGATCACCTTCGACCCGATGGCCGCCTGAATCGCGATCTCGTACTGCTGACGGGGCACGAGCTCCTTGAGCTTGGCGGCGAGGGCCCGGCCCCGCGTGTACGCCGCGCTCCGGTGCACGATGACGCTGAGCGCATCCAGCGGCTCGCCGTTGAGCAGCATGTCGAGCTTGACGAGATCGTCGGCGCGATAGCCCACTACCTCGTAGTCCATGCTCGCGTAGCCGCGCGAGACGCTCTTCAGGCGATCGTGGAAATCCAAGATCACCTCGGCGAGCGGGATCTCGTACGTGATCACCACGTGATCGCGCGTCGCGTACTGCATCCCGAGCTGCCGCCCGCGGCGCTCCTCGCAGAGCGTCACGACGGCGCCCACGTGCTCGGACGGGACGTGAATCGTCAGCTTCAGGATTGGCTCCTCGATCTTCTCGATGTCGCCGACCGCTGGCATCTTCGACGGATTGTCGACTTGGACGACCTCGCCGCGCTTCGTCGTCGCGAGGTACACGACGCTCGGCGCGGTGGTGATGAGGTCGATGTCGTATTCGCGCTCGAGCCGCTCCTGCACGATCTCCATGTGCAGGAGACCCAAGAACCCGCAGCGGAATCCGAAGCCGAGCGCGTCGGAGGTGTCCGGCTCGAACTGGAACGAGGCGTCGTTCAGGTGCAGCTTCCCGAGCGCGTCGCGCAGGCTCTCGTAGTCGCCCGAGTCCGTCGGGTAAATGCCGGCGAACACCATCGGCTTGATGTCGCGGAAGCCGGGCAGTGGCTCCGTGGCGGCGCCGTGGAAGTGCGTGAGCGTATCGCCGATCTTCGTGTCTTCCGTGCTCTTGATGTTCGCGGCGATGAAGCCGACCTCGCCCGGGCCGAGCTCGTCGAGCGGCGTTGCGTGCGGGGCGAAGCAGCCCATCTCGGTCACGTCGTAGGTGCGCCCGGTCGCCATCAGCTTGATCCGTTCGCCCTTGCGGAGCGTGCCCTCCATGACGCGGATCATGACGACCGCCCCCCGGTAGCTGTCGTACCAGCTGTCGAAGACGAGCGCGCGCAGAGGCGCCGACGGATCCCCCTTCGGCGGCGGGATGCGGGCGACGACGGCTTCGAGCAGCTCTTGGATCCCGATCCCGGTTTTACCGCTCGTGAGCAAGGCGCCGCTGCAGTCGAGCCCGACGACTTCCTCCACCTGCTCCGCTGCGCGGTCCACGTCGGCAGACGGCAGATCGACCTTGTTCAGCACGGGCACGATCTCGAGCCCGTTCTCGATGGCCAGGTACGCGTTCGCGACCGTCTGAGCCTGGACGCCCTGCGTCGCGTCAACGACGAGCAGCGCGCCTTCGCAGGCGCGTAGGCTGCTCGACACCTCGTAGCTGAAATCGACGTGTCCAGGCGTATCGATGAGCTGGAGCTGATAGTCCTTCCCGTCCGACGCGCGGTAGCGGAGGCGCACCGACTGAGCCTTGATGGTGATGCCCCGCTCGCGCTCGAGCTCGAGCTTGTCGAGGAATTGCTCGACCCGCTCGCGCGCGGTGATCGCGCCCGTCACGTCCAGAATGCGATCCGCGAGCGTGCTCTTGCCGTGGTCGACATGAGCGATGATCGAGAAATTCCTTATCCGCTGCGGATCGGTAGCCATGGCCGGGAACGTCGTTTCGGGAGGGGAGGCGTGCTGGGCGCCGACGAGCTAGCGACGCGCGTGCTCCGCGCTCCGCCGGCTCGGGCGGCGAGACTTTGCCACCGATCGCGGTGCGTGCATGCGCGGGTTCGGGGGTCGCAGCGCGCGTCGAGAGCGGGCGGAGCGACGCCTACTTCTTCGCCGTCTTCGGCACCACCTCGAGCGTCATCTGGCCCGGGAGCTCGTGCTCGTAGCGCTTGAGCACGAGATCGATGCCTTCGCGGATGTAGACCGCCACCGGAACCTTCGTGCGCGCGTGCAGGAGGTGGAGCCGCTCGTTCTGCTCCGGTGTGATGTAGACGGTTGTGGAAATCTTTTTCCGCGACATCGGCTCGAGCACCGTCAGTGCCAGGCGTGACAGTAGATTCACATACGTGCGCTGTCAATCGCGAACCCGCCGCATCGATAGAGGAAAGTGTCGTCATTTCGTGGATTTGCGGCCTTCTTCCCGCCTCGAAGGGGAGGCGGAATTTCCTCGGCGAAGGGCGGCCGATGGGCCTGTTCCGCCGGGGAGGGCCCGCAACGGAGCGCCGGTTTTGTGCGCTGCGGCGCGTGGGGCACGCGTGGCGAGCGGGGCGGACGTGGTGTGCGGCATGGACGGGCCCGGGATTTCGGGCCCAGGTAGTCGTGTGCGGCATGGACGGGCCCGGGATTTCGGGCCCAGGTACTAGTCATCTCGAGTCCGGCGGGGTATGAGCGGAGGTCAGGGGAATGCAGAGCTCGCGCATCCTTCGCTTCGACCGATGCGTTCGTCATTTCGACGGTTTGGCCTTGTCGCGGGCTGTCCTCGTTCTCGCCTTGTTCCAGCTGAGCTGTAGCTCGACGCGGGATCCCCGCTCGCCGGAGCAGCCGGCCGTCGTCGAGCGCCAGACCGAGGTCCTGCACGAGGAGTGCGACATCGAAGCTTCCTCGGCCGAGCGCCTGGACGCGAACGGCGACGGCCGCGCCGACGTGACCATCGTGCGCGACGGGAATCGCGAAATCTGTCGCGCGATCGACCTGAATTTCGACGGCGTGGCGGACAGCTGGCTCTACTTCGAGCCGGACGGAAAGCTTCGCCGCCGGGAGCGCGACTACGATCGTGACGGCCGCATCGACGAGATCGCCCTGTTCCGGGGCGGCGTGCTCGTCGAAAAGCAGCTCTCGACGTTGCTCACGAACAAGCTCGACACGTGGGAGTACTACGAGGGCGGCCGACTCGCGCGCGCCGAGCGAGACTCCGACGGGGATCGGCTCGTCGACCAGTGGTGGGAGTACGAAAAGCCCGGCTGCCCCCTGATTCACGCGGACGCGAACCGCGATGGCCGGCCGGATCCCCAGGTCACCGTCGATTACTGCAAGGAGACCGGATACGTGCCTCCGGAACGGCAGGATCCGGGTCGGGTCGGGCCGAGCTTCGAGCAGAGCGCCCCGCTCGCCACTCAGACCGAGGGCACCGAGTCCCCGGCGCCGGACGCTGGGGGAGCCCCCGGCGCCGGCACGAGCGG
>CAYYWA010000076.1:0-19870 GCA_964475255.1 uncultured Sorangium sp. | reverse complement strand
AGCGGCCTCGCCGCGTTCAGCCCGGGCACCTGGGCCGACGGCAGCGCGTTCGAGCGGTTCCTGCGCATGGTGCGCGCGCACGGCGGCGCCCCGAAGCTCGTCGAGCACCCCGAGCGGCTGCCCGTGGCGAAGGCGCAGCTCGCCGTCGCGGCGCCCCGAGCCGGCGTCGTCGCGGCCATCGACGCGCTCGAGCTCGGCTGGGTCTCGGTCGCGCTCGGCGCGGGCCGCACGCGCGCGGATCAAGCCGTCGATCCGGCCGCCGGGATCGAGCTCCTGGCTCCGCTCGGAACCCGCGTGAGCCCGGGTGAGCCGCTGTGCCTGCTACACGCGCGGACCCGCGCGCTCGCGCAGGCGCAGCTCGAGCGCGCCCGCGCCGCGTTCACGCTCGCCAAATCGACGCCGCGCGCGCGGCCCCGCGTGCTCACGCGCATTGGCTCAGCCTGAAAGGTTTCGGGCTCAGTACGCACCCTGGATCGCGAGGGCGACGACGTGGCCGCGCACGGTGCGCTCGAGATCGGGGTAGCGCAGGAGCATGAGGTGGTAGTTGGCGCTCACCGAGAGCGAGCCGAAGTCGTCCGGCGTTCCGAAGACGGGCACCGACACTTCGACGCTGGGCCGGTTCTCGACGATGCGCCCGAGCCGCGCGTCTCCGGTTCGGTACTCGGGGAGCGTGTCGTAGCGGAGCTCGTAGAAGTCCGCCGCGGTCTGCTGGTAGCGGCGATATTGCAGGGCGATGAGCGGGCCGCCGAGCTCCTTGACCAGCGCGATCTCGGGGATGAACGACAGCACGCCCCAGGAGTCCGCATATCCTCCCGCGCGGAGGTGAACCGCGGTGTCCCAGCCGGCGTACGCCGACACCGTCGCGAAACCGGTGAAGCGCAGCCGTGACGACGGCAAGCGCTCCGGAAACAGCGAGGTCACGATCAACGCGCGCCGGTACGGATTCGAGAGCGTTCCAAACTGGTAGCTCGCGGCCCCGCCGAAGCCGAGCACGAGGCGCTTCGAGAGGACCTGACTCACGGAGAACCCCCCGTTCGCGCGACTCTGAGTGGCGGGCCAGCGGCTCGCTTCGCCGGGTGGCGGCGTCGTTGGGTCGCTCACGTCGCGGCCGCCGCCAGCGAAGACGGAAACCACCGTGTTGCGCTGGTTGAGCTCCACGAAAGCGCTCAGGCGCCCCGAGAACGCCTGGTAGTCGTGCTCGCTGCTCACGCGGACCGACGGCTCCACGGTCAGCGGCGCTCCGGCGAGCGTGCTCTCCACGCTCGCGCCGAGCGTCCCCTCGATGCGGGTCTTCTCGAGGCTATCGCTGCCCAGGACCACCACCGAGGCGCTGGTGACGGCGTCCACGTCGTCGTGCACGTGGCCCGTGGCCTGGTTGCCGGTGTGCTCGTGGATTTCGACGTCGCGCTCGACCACCACGCGATCGACCACCGCGCGCGCCGACACCGACACCTTGCGCGCAACGGGTTGTTCGGCGGAAAGGGCCGCCGTGAAGACCCGGAGGCCCTGATCGTCCTGGTAGTAGTAGACGCGCCCTTCCGCGGTCCCGGGTCGCTCCCGCCACGGAGGGACCGCGTCGCGCGGCGCGCAGCCAGCGAGCGCGATGCTCCAGGCGAGAGCTCGACCGACCGACCGCGACCTCAATGGACGGGCCCGGTGACCTCGCTCGGCCCTTCGATGGTCCCGAAGGTCGCGACGACCTTGGGATTCGCGGAGACGGTGAACGTCTTCACCACCGAGCGCGACTCGGCGTCGATCTGGGAGACGGTGCCGTCCACCGTGTTCACGACGAACAGCGAGCGCTCGTCTCCGCTGAGCGCGCTCGCCGAGTGACCCGTGTGGACCCCCACCTCGAGCGACTCGAGCTGCTCCGGATCGGCCGGATCGGAGGTGTCGACCACCACCAACTGATCGACGCGCGCGTCGCTCTGATTGAAGCCGCCGGAGATGGGGATGTAGAGCAGGGTGCCGTGATGGGCGAAATGGGAGTGCCCGGGGTTCGCGCTCTCGGCGTCGGTGCCCGCGAGCTCCTCGGTGCAGTCCGGCCCGCGATAGAAGAGGGGCAGCTCCGACACGACCTCGTCCTTCGTCGAGTCGATGACGGCGAGCTGCCCGATTTGGCACGGCTCCCCGCCGTCGCCCTCCCGCGGCGACTCTTGCTGCATGTAGATGTAGCGCCCGCCCGGGTGCGCGAAGGTGAAGCCGCCGCCAGAGCCGCTCGTCGCAATGCGCGTGAACGTCGGCTCGCTCGCGTCGATGTCGACGGCCACGATGTCGCCCGAGCTCGTGACGCTGCAGTACGCCTTGCCGCTCGCGTGAGACGTGGCGCAGCCGTGCGGCGCCGGCGGCAGACCACGCTCGTACGTCGGGTCGCAGAAGCTCGGGTCGAACTCCCCTTCCCCGGGATCCTCCGCGTCGAACCCGGCGTCCTCACCGGTGAACGTCGCGAGGAGCTCGATGTCCTCGATGTCGGAGTAGTCGTACACGGAGAGCACGTCGTCGCAGTCGGCGATGTTGCTGATCACGACGCGCTCCTGCGTGCCGGAGAAGCTCGCCTTGTGGTGGCCCACGCCGAGCCCCACTTCCCCCGCGACCTCGAAGCGCGTCGCGCTCCCTTCGGTGATGTCGAGGAACAGCGCGCTGTTCGTCTCGGGGTCGCCTTGCTCCCCGTCGTTCATCGTGACCCAGTACTGCTTGCCGCCGTACTCCGGGGTCACGTAGCCGTGCACGGGGCGCCGCCCGGAGTCGCCGGACGATGGATGCCGCGCGACCTCGAGCATGGTGAACCCATTGGCGACGAGCACCTCGTTGGTCCCCGTGAGGTTCACGATCAAGCTCCCGTCCTCGAGGGCCTGCAGATCGACGGGGGCCGAAATGCCGGAGACGGATCCGGGGCGCTCCTCTCCGGTCGCGATGTCGTAGGAGCTGAGCAAGCCTTCGTGAGCCACGAACAGCGTGTGGCTGAGGAGGCAGTCGGTCGAGCCCGGCTCACAGAGGGAGTCGGGCTCGCCGTCGTCGGTGCAGCCGAGGCTGACCCCGGCGCAGAGCACTAAGATTGCCGTGGAAACTGTCGATCGCGAAATCGGATGGCGCTGCACGAGACCTCCTTGAGCTACTGGGTGCATCCGCATCCGCCCCCGGGCGCATCCCCGGCGAGGCCTCCGCCGGTCACGCTCTCGGTGACCTTGGCCTGATACTCGCCGTTCACGCCATCTTCGCCGAAGCGGCGCGTCATGCAGCGCTTCGCGAGGTGGGCGCGCTCCCAGGGCCGCACCGGAGCGCAACCGCCGAGGACCGCGAGCGTGAGGCACGCGATCAGGGCGGTGAGCAGGGGTCGCCGCGCGGCGACGTGCGGTGCGTGTCGATGCTTCGTCACCGCACGCGTCAGTACCACGGAACGCGCGCGCCGTCTCTCCGTTCAGTGCACCCGTTGGCCAGGCGCCGCGCCGCTGTCGGGCGCGAGTAAAAAGACGTCTTTGCCGCCCGGGCCCGCGGCCACGACCATCCCCTCGCTCACGCCGAATTTCATGGTGCGCGGCGCGAGATTCGCGACGATCACGACGAGCCGCCCGACGAGCGCTTCTGGCTCGTACGCCGCCTTGATGCCCGCGAACACCGTGCGCGTGACACCGCCGCCGAGGCTCACCGTGAGCTTTAGGAGCTTCTTCGCCTCGGGCACCGTTTCCGCCTGGACGATGCGCGCGACGCGCAGATCGACCTTGGTAAAATCATCAATCGTGCACTCGGGAGCGAGCGGCTCGGCCGCGAGCGCCGCCCCATCGTCGTCGAAGGTCGGCGCGGACGCCGGCTGTTCGGGAACCACCATCAATGCCTCGAGCTGTTTCGGATCCATGCGCTGGATCAAATGCGTGAAAGGAGCCACCGGCACGCCGAGGAGCGGCGTCGTCGCGTCGGCGAAGCGCGTGATCGGCGTCCCCAAGAGCCGCTCCGTCGCGAGCGCGAGCCGCGGCAGCACCGGAGCGAGGTAGACCACGATTTGCCGGTACAGGTTCAGGACCACCGTGCACACGTCCTGCACGGCGCGGGCGCGGGCGGGGTCCTTGCGGAGCTTCCACGGCTCCATCCGGTCCACGTACTCGTTCGCGCGGTCGGCGAGCGCCATCACGAGCCGCATCGCGCGCGCGGTGTCCGCCGCCTCGTACGCCTCGGCGATCTCGGCGCCCGCGCGCACGCCCTGCTCGAAGAGCCCGCCATCTTCCGGATACTCCGCGGAGAGCCCGGTCGTTTCGACGAAGCGCGCCGTGCGGCTCGCCAGGTTCACGACCTTGCCGACGAGATCGGCGTTGACCTTGGCCGCGATCTCCTCCGGATTGAGGTCGATGTCCTCGACGCGCGTGCTGAGCTTGCTCGCGTAGTAGTAGCGGAGATAGGCCGGATCGAGCTCCGCATCCACGTACTGTCGCGCGAAGACCTGGGTGCCCTTCGATTTGGACAGCTTCTCCGAGCGCATCGTGAGAAAGCCGTGCACCTGGATGCGCGAGGGCAGCGTGTAGCCCGCCGCCTTGAGCATGGCCGGCCAGAACAGCGCGTGGAAATAGGTGATGTCCTTGCCGATGAAGTGGACGATCTGGGTGTCGGGCGAGCGCCACCAGGTATCGAACTCTTCGCCGTGAAGGGCGCACCACTCGCGGGTCGCCGCCATGTAGCCGATCGGCGCGTCGAACCAGACGTACCAGTAGTTCCCGGGGGAGTCGGGGATCTCGAAGCCGAAATACGGGGCCGGACGCGACACGTCCCAGTCCCGCAGCGGCTCACCGAGGAAATGCCCCTTCAGGTAGTTCGCGACCTCGGGCTGCAGGCGCCCGGGCGCTTCGATCCACTGGGCGAGGAAATCGTGCATCGCCTCGATGCGCACGAAGAGGTGCACGGCGCTCCGCACCTCCGGGCGCGCGCCGGAGAGCGTGCTCACCGGCTCGACGAGCTCGGTCGCCGAGTACGTGCTCCCGCAGTTTTCGCAGGAGTCGCCGTACTGGTCGGGCGTGCCGCAGCGCGGGCACTTGCCCTTCACGAAGCGATCGGCGAGGAACACGCCCGCTTCGCCGTCGAAGAGCTGCATCACCTCGCGCTCGACGATCAGCCCCTCGCGGCGCAGCGCCGCCCAGAACTCCGCGCAGATCTCGCGGTTCGCGTCGGAGTGCGTGCTGCCGTAGTAGTCGAACCCGATGTCGAAGGCGGCGAAGTCGCGCTGGTGCGCCGCGTTCATCTCCTCGATGAGCGCCTCCTCGCTCCGCCCCTCCTTGCGCGCCCGCATCATGACGGCGGTGCCGTGCGTGTCGTCGGCGCAGACGTACACCGCGCGCCGCCCTTGCATCCGCTGGTAGCGCACCCAGATGTCCGTCTGAATGTACTCCACCAGATGGCCGAGGTGGATGTGGCCGTTGGCGTACGGCAGGGCGCTCGTCACGAGAATTCGGCTCATGTCGGGCCCGCGTCATAGCACCGCAGCCAAGCTGGGTCGCGCGCGCGCTCGCTCACGCGCCCCCCGGGTCCCGCTCCGGACCCCTGAAGCAGCCCGCCGACTTCACTTCGGCGGGGAGGGACGGCGCGAGCCGCCCCTACGAAACAAGGCTAGAACGCCGATCGGCGTTCTAGGGGACGCGGCCCGGCCGGGGCAGGGCGACGCCGGAGCGCACGTGGCGCACCACTTCCTCGACCAGCCGGGAGTCGTACTCCTCGCACTCTTTCGTCACCTTGCCCATCGTCGCGCCCCGGCAGTGGCGCCGGCGTGCCTCGTACGTCTCGGAAATCCGCGGGTCCGTCTCGAGGGCCCGGCGAATGTCGAAGCTCAGCTTCCGCCACTCGACGCGTGAGTGCCGCACCACCGAGGGAGGCTTGGTCCTGAAGTCCCCGTCGTGGATGGTCGCGCAGGAGCCGTTCCAGCGCAGCACGTCGTAGCCGGAGGTGTCGCCGACCTGGACGCCCGTTCGCCCGGTCCGGCGGCGGAGCGCGATCACCTCTTCCCCGTACTCGAGCTTCTCCCCGAGCAACGACATGCCGCCGGACGCGTTGTACGGCTCCGCCCGCGCCACCATGTAGAAGCGCTGCCACGGCGTCCCCGGTCGGAACATGTGCAGGGCCACGTCCGGATAGATCCCGTCGCACAGCTTGTCGACCCAGTGCTGCGGGGGCAGGCACTCGCCGCGCTTCTTCCGCTTCGAGCACTTGGTCGGGATCTTGTTGTTGAAGCCCACCGCGTTCGACTTCCGCTTCTTCTTCTTCTTCGCCTTCGCTCGCTTCGGAGCCTTGGCTTCGTGCCGCGGCGCCTCGGACTCGGGAGCGGCCGCCCGGGGCGCGGAGCCGCAGGCGATGCAGAAGGCACTCAGCAGACACACCACGCGGAACCAACGCATGCGGGGCAAGGAAAGCGCTGGGTGGAGGTCTTGTCAATCGGTCAAGGGGCCAGTTTCGTCTTCGTTGCGAAGAGAAATGCAAGCACTGTGTCGGCACAGCAAAAGGATGCATTCCGAGTGCACACGCTCGCGGTGCGGCAGGCGTCCCGAGATGCGATCCGGATTTCTCCGCACGGTGAGCGCGGGAGCCAATCCTCGCGGATGAGCTCTGGCCTTCAGCCTCGATTCATCTCGGAAATTCGTCGATACGAACCGGAGCGCCGGAGCGATGTACTACGCTCGCCGTCATGGGTTTGCTCGACGAAGAGGTCGCGATCGTCACCGGCGCGGGCAACGGCATCGGCCGCGCCACGGCGCTTCTGTTCGCGCGCGAGGGCGCGAAGGTCGTCGTCAACGATCGCGGGGGCGCGCGCGACGGCACGGGCGAGAGCCGCTCCGCGGCGGATGCGGTGGTCTCGGAAATTCTCTCGAGCGGCGGAAACGCCGTTGCGAGCTACGACGACGTCTCCACCGAGAGCGGCGCGGACGCGCTGATCGAGCTCGCCCTGTCGAGCTTCGGAGGGCTCGACGTGCTCGTCAACAACGCGGGCATCCTCCGCGACAAGACCCTGCTCAAAATGGAGCTCGACGCGTGGCGCGCGGTGCTCGACGTGCACCTCACGGGGACGTTCTTGTGCCTGCGCGCGGCGGCGCGCGCGATGAAGGCTCGCGGCATTCGCGGCAGCATCGTGAACACCACGAGCGTGTCCGGGCTGCTCGGCAATTTCGGACAAGCGAACTACTCGGCGGCGAAGGGCGGTATCTACGGGCTCACCCGCACCGCTTCGATCGAGCTGCAGCGCTACGGCATCCGCGTCAACGCCGTGGCGCCCCTCGCCAAGACGCGGATGACCGAGGACCTGCCGATGTTCGAGAAGCTCGACGAATCCTTGTCGCCCGAGCACGTCGCGCCGGCGCATTTGTTTCTCGCGAGCGAGCTCGCGCGCGAGGTGAGCGGCGTCGTGCTCGCCGTCGCCGGACAGCGGATGAGCGTCTACAAGGTCGTGGAAAGCGCCGGCAAGTACAAGGAAAAGGACCTGGGCCCCTGGACGGCCGCCGAGATCGCGGAACACTTCGACACGATCGGTAAAGTCTAGTCGCGGCGGTGAGGCCTATCGCCCCGGGCCTCGCGACGTCGCCGCGCAGGGCCGTCCGTCCCCAAAGCCCGGGGAAACCGGCGCCCGGCTGAATTGCTGGCCCAGGGGCTGGGTGTTAGCTTACCCGGACGGCCGGCATCGGCCGCTGCCCATGCCGCGCGACGCGCACATCCCGCTTTTTCTGTGGATAGCGACCGCCGTGCTAGTCCACCTTTTGGGCGGCGGCGGAGTCCATCAAGTCTCCGAATACTTGGAGGAGCGCCTCGATCTGCAGCGCTTCGCGGAGGGCGTCCACAGCTACGTGCGGGGACAGCAAGGACCCGTCGAGGTGACGCTCGAGGCCATCCCCGAGGTCGAGCCGCCGGAGCCCGAGGCCGAGGAGCCCGAGCCAGAGCCCGAAGCCGAGAAGCTGCGCGAGGTCCCCGAGCCTCCCCCCGAACGAGCGGAGCGTCCCCTCGAGCCCCCCGTGGTGAAGCTCGAGGAGAAGAAGGAGGCGGAAAAGGAAGCGGAGAAGGTCGAGCCGCTCCAGGACAAGAAACGGATTTCGGTCCGGCAGCGCGTCGAGGACGAGAACCAAGAGGACAACCCCGACGCGGAGTTCCTCGCGGAGCACAACAACCGCGTCCGCGAGCAGACGCAGTCGCGCATCACGTCGAACAACCAAGACGACCCCGAGCCGACTCCCGGCTCGAACGACAGCGGTGTCGGGGATCGACCGGGCAACGCGCACGAGACGCGCATCGCCCACAATGAGGACCGCCCCGGTGAGGAAGGCCGCGCTCCGAGCGAAGAGCCCGCCGCGATGCGGCCGAAACCGAGCGACGTTCCCCCCAACGCGGGCGCGCCGGACGTCGCGAACGCGCGGCCCCCCGAAGCGCCACGCCAGCCGGGAGACGTCACCGGTGTGAAGCGCCCCGGTGACGACCGCACGGCGCAAGCGACCCCGGAAGAGGCGGATCGCTCCCCGGAGCGAGAAGCCCGCGAGCGGACCGAAATCGTGACCTCGGAGCACGGAGCCGAGGCGCATCCGGGCGCGCAGCGCGAGCAAGAACAGCGCGAGGCGCGGAAGCCGCGACGGCTACCCCCGCGGCGCGTGCGCGGCTACGAAGATCTCCTCGGCCTGGGCGCCGCGGGCACCACGCGGAACGGCATCAACCTGAACCTCACGCCGGGCGTCGCTCGAGAAGCGATCGGGCTCGATCAGCTCTCGCGCGAGCGCCTCGCCGACGGCGCTCGGCGCCGCAGCCAACACCTCGGCTCGTGGAAGACGGCGGGCCTCGAGCGGTGGCGCTCGGCGATCGAAAACTACGTCCCGAGCGTGCGCCCCGGCAATCAAACGGCTCTCAACACGGCGCGCGCCCCGTTCGCGAGCTACCTCGCGGCGATTCACAATCGCCTGCACCCGATCTTCGCCGACTGGTTCCTCGACAGTCTCGACTCCCTGCCCGCGGGGCATCCGATGAATCGCCCCGATCTGCGCACGAACCTGGAGATCGTGCTGGATCGAGCCGAGGGGCGCATCGTCCGGATGGGCGTGACGCGCACGAGCGGGATCACCGCGTTCGACGTGGCCGCGCTCGACTCCGCGCAGCGCGCCTCCCCGTTCGGGCCGCCGCCGCGCGAGATCGTCTCACCCGACGGCAGCGTCTATCTCCACTGGGAATTTCACCGCGATCCGCGGATCGCTTGCACCACCTACAATGCGCGCCCCTTCATCCTGAAGGCGCAGCCCAAGCCCGCTCCAGCGCCGACGCCCGCGCCGCCACCGGACGACCAGGAACAACACGGGGCCTTGCCGTTGCCGCAGAAGCTCGGGATGCGCGTCCGGTAACCCACTCGTTTCATGAGGTCTGTGAACGCCATCGCGACGAGCACCCGTCCGCGGCCGGTCGAAGGAGCTGGGGTCTCGCTGATCGCGTATGCGGCGGCGGCGTGGCTCGCGGCCGTCTTCGCGCGCGCCCTCTCGCCGGCGCTCCCGGGATCCGCGGTGGGCATCGCCGAGCTCATTTGGTCCACGCGTTTCGGGGCGGCCTGCGCGAGCCAGCTCGTCGCCGCGGGCGGCATCGCGCTCTGCATCCGCCTGCTCGGGACGGTGCTCCCGCTCCCCGGGCTCGGCGTCGGCCTGCGCATGCTGATTGCACCGACGACGCTCGCCGTCGTCGCGCTGGTCGTGAGCGCCGCGACGCGACCGCTCGATCCCACGCTGAGCTCCGTGCTCGGGGTCGCTGCGGCGGTGGCGCTCCTCGCGCCCGCGCCGTTGCTCTTCTCCGGACCGGAGACGCGGCTCGCTGCCGTGGTGCTGACCGGAGCGGGCATCGCGACCGGGTGTGACGTGCTCGCGATGGAGCTCGGTCGCAAAGGCGACACGGGCGGGCCCGAGCAGCTCGCCGCCGCGGCGCTGGTGCTCGATCTCGCGCTCGCGGCGCTCGCCATCGCGTCGCGCGCTCGGCGCGGCTCCCGCCTCACCGCGAGCGTGCTCGCGTTCACGGTGCTCGTGCTCGTGCCCGTCGCGATCGCGGCAGGCGGCGACGGCCACGCGGCGTCGGGCATCGAGGTGCTGTTCTATCGCAGCCTCGAGGCGCTCTCGGATCCGTGGCCGTTGCTTCTCCCGACCTGGCTCGAGCACACGGCGACGCTGGTGCCGTTCGCGGCCAGCGCGGTGTTGATCGTCCTCTGCCTACCGCGCGACGATCTCGCCGTGGCGCTCGCGCTCTGCCTGCTCGGCAGGACCGCGCCCGGCGCGCCGATCGCCACGCTGCTCTCCGCGGGGGCCGCGCTGCTCGCCACGCGCGTGTTCTACGTGTCGTTCCGGCGCGGCGCGGGCGCCCGGGACGGCTCCGCGCGGCAACGCGGGCCGCGCTCAGCGCCGAGCGACGCGGATCACGCGCGCCCGAACGCCGCGAGCGCTCCGAGCACCACCACGAGGTAGGGCATCGACGCGAAGAACACGCGACGCGCCCAGACGTCGTCGTTCTGCGCGGCGAGCCCCGCGGTGGCGAGAACCAAGAACAAGAGCCCGCTCGACAGCGCTATCGCCGCGTACGCGATCCCCGCGAGGCCGAGCGCGATGGGCAAGAGCGAGACGAGCACGAGCACGAGGCTCTGCGCGGCGATCTCGAGCTTGGCGCGCCGCACGCCGCGCACGACCGTGAGCACGCGGAGCCCTGCGCGCGCGTACTCCTCGCGGCGGAAGACCGCGATGGCGAGGAAGTGGGGCAGCTGCCAGACGAGGAGGATCGCGAACTGCATCCAGGCGAGCGTCTCGAGCGATCCCGTGACGCTGGCCCAGCCGATGAGCGGCGGGATCGCCCCCGGCACGGCCCCCACGTGGAGCGACAGCGGCGTGACGCGCTTGAGCGGCGTGTAGATGACCGTGTAGCTGACGAGCGCCGCGAGCGCCAAGCCGGCGCAGAAGAGGCCGCCCACGACGGCGAGCAGCGCGAGGCCGGAGACGGCCGTGACGGCAGCGAAGATCAGCGCGACTTCGGGCGTGATGCGACCGGACGGCAACGGGCGCCCCCGAGTCCGCGTCATGAGCCCGTCCGTGTCCCGCTCGAGGTACATGTTCACGGCGTTCGCCGCCGCGACCACGAGGACGGTGCCGAGCAGCACCGCGGCGAGGCGCAGCACGCCGAGCGAGCCGGGCGCAGTGAGCGCGCCACAGAGCGTGGTGATCGCCACGAGCCGGGTGACCCCCGGCTTGCTGAGCTCGATCAACGCGTGGGCGAGGCGGGCCGCCGGGGCCGCCGGGGTCTCACGCAGCACGGGGCTTTGGGACAACACGTCTTCAGGATCCTCGGTCGTCTAGGTGGGATTTTCCGGTCTCGCCCTTGGCCGGGAGGAGCTTCGGGGGACTTTCGGTGACCGAAATGGCGGGCGGCGGCTTTGCGGGCGGTTCCTCGCCACGGACGGCCTTCCGGTAGGTCCTGAGACCCGCGCCGAGGCCCTTACCCAGTGCCGCCAGACGATTGCCGCCGAGGAGGAGCACGAGGATAACCGCGAGGACGAGGAGGGCGGACAAACGCCGATTCCGGCTCGGCGCCGGGAACACCCGACGCTCGCGTGCCCTACCATCGGCCACCCTGCCGGGCAATGACATCTCACGGACGCCGAACAACCCCGGGCGCCTCGAAGGCCCCACGGCCGGGGAGGCCGGCCCGGGAGCGGAACCACGCTCCTGCCCCGAGGAAGTTCCCGTGCCGCCGAGAGCGCTGTTATGATCGGCGTCCGTGGTTTGCGCGGCCGAGCCTTGGGAGCCGCGCCCCCCTCGCGAGGACGACATGCGTTTGCTCAGGTCCATCGTGGCGCCGGCGGTGATCGCCGCCTTCTCGACCCTGTCTTTCGACGCGCACGCGCTCGAGGCACCGCCGGATCCGACCGGCAAAGGCATCGCCGGGGGTGCGTTGCTGGGGGCGGAGCTCGTGTTGGCGATCGAGGCAGCGTTCGATGTCGAGCCGACATGGGCCTACGTCGTGGGCGGGCTCGTCGGCGCGGGCGGCGGCGCCGTGGGCGGTTACTTCGTCGAGGAGGAGGCCGATCCGCGTATTCCGATGTTCATGCTCGCGGGCGGGATGGCGCTCGCGATCCCGACGATGGTCGCCGTGCTGAGCGCGACCGCGTACGAAGCACCCGAGGGCCCCGTCGGCTCCGGCTCATCGCCCGCGCTCGTCGGCGTCGACGCGGAGCGCGTGTCGCTCGGCGTTCCGGCGCTCGAACTTCGAGACGTCTATTCGCGTTTCGAAGTTGCGGCCTACGGTGCCCAGCAGGCGACCGAGGTGCGCGTGCCGGTGCTGAACGTGCTCTTTTGACGTGAAGGGTAGTAAAGGAGCAAGAGCATGGACTCGGCTCCTCTCCCCTTTGCTTCGTGGAACGCCAGCCGTTAGCATGAGTCGTCGTGGTGCGGCTGCGCGCCACTGCACGAGCAAAGCGACATGGCACAGGCCGCCCTGCAGAAATCCGGGAGCACGGTTCGCAGTCGGCGAGGCGACGATCCGTCGCTCGGCAAGGTCATTGCCGGGCGGTATCGGCTCGAGGCCCGCATCGGAGAAGGCGGGATGGGCATCGTTTATCGAGCCCGTCACGTCCTCATCGACCGCGTCGTGGCAGTGAAGCTGATACGGCCCGATCTTCGCGGCGAGACGCACCTCCGAGCCTGGATGTTGCGGGAGGCGCGCGCCGCGAATCGCGTCGATCACGCCCACATCATCGATATCCACGACATCGGCGAGACCGACGACGGCGAGCTCTACCTCGTGATGGAGTACCTCGTCGGAACACCGCTCTCCGCGGACCTCGCTCGCGGTCCGCTCCCGCTCGCGCGCGCCGTCGACGTCCTCGAGCAGATGGGCGCGGCGCTGACGCGCGCGCACGACCTCGGCGTCGTGCACCGGGACCTGAAGAGCGACAACATCCTGCTCACCCAGCGCGGCGGCCGCAAAGACTTCGTGAAGATCCTCGACTTCGGCCTCGCGGCGCTCGCGCACGATCCGCGGCTCGCGCCGAAGGGCGCGGTGTTCGGGACGCCCGAGTACATGTCGCCCGAGCAGGCCCGCGGCGAGCAGGCCGGCCCGCACTCGGACCTCTACGCGCTCGGCGTTCTCTTCTTCGAGATGCTGACCGGTCAGCTCCCGTTCCGCGCGAGCGATCGCGACACGCTGCTCGAGATGCAGCGGACGGCGCCGGCCCCGCGCCCCACGAACCTGCGCAAGGACTGCCATCCGGTCGCCGAGCGCATCGTGCTCCGCCTGCTCGAGAAGGATCCGCGCAAGCGCTACCGCGACGGCCATCACCTGCTCGAGGAGCTCAAGGCGCTGCAGCGCTCGCTGCCCAGCACCTCCTGGGAGAAGGAAGGCGGGACGAGCGAGCACGCGAACGCGGCGCCGCCCCCGCCGCCTCCGCCGAAGTCTCCCGGGGTGAACGAGTGGGGCAGCCGCGCCGGCCTGTTCGCGCGCATGCTCGCGCGCGTGTACCCGGCCGGCAACGCGCCGGACGAGATCCAACACGCCGTCAGCACGCTCTGGGAGCTCGCGTCGAAGGGCAGCGCGCTCGAAGGCGAGGTCGCGAGCCTCACGCGCAAGCTCGAGGCGCTCGAGCGGCGCGGTCGCGCCCTGCGCGCGGAAATCGGGCGCAAGGTGGAAGAGCTCGCGCAGGAAGAGTCCCGCGTGCTGCGCGAAGCCGCCGCCTACGCCGAAGAGGAAGAGGGCGCTCGCCGCGAGCTCGCGCAGGCGCAGCAGGTCGCGCAGGAGAAGCTCGCCCAGGCGGCACAAGCCGAACGGAATGGAACCGGTACACGCACCATCTACGAGCAGGCGGGCGCCGCGTCGGCGATGGTCGAGGCGCAGCGGCAGTGGCTGAAGACACGTGAGGCGCGCCGCATGGCCCGCGAGGCCACGGCCTCGGATCTGCGCCGGCAGATCGACGATCTCCGCGCGCAGCTCGCTCGCTACGCCGAGGCGCTCGAAGAGGACCTGAACAGCGGGCGCGAGAAGATCGCGCTGCGCACGCGCGAGGGCCTCAAATACGAAAAATCCTTCGTCGACAGCTCGCAGACGCTGATCGCCCACCTCCGCGGCAAGCCCGAGTGCCGCGATCTCATGAGCGAGCTGCTCGCCATGAGCGGCAACGACGCGGACCCCGGCTCGGCGATGCCCTCGCGCGCCGCCGACGGCACGTGATCAGGACGCCTTCAGCTTCGCCCCGAAGTAGGCGCGCAGCTTCACCAGGTTCTTCTCGTCGCGAGTGAACGCCGGGACCGCATAGGAGCCCGCGAACTCGCGCGCCGCGCTCGTGCGCGAGGCGCGCGCCTCGGCGTCCCCGAGGCCGCCGTCCCCGGTGCGGCCCCGCACCACGCGCTGATCGAGCTCGGCGACGTGGGCCGCGAGCGCCTCGAAGGTTTCTCCCAAGAACTCGCGCACCAGCGCGGCGTCGGCCGCGAGCCGGTGCACCGTGGCTCCCGGCTCTCGCTCGCGATCGGGGGGGAGCTCGCCCTCGCCGACGGCTCCCGCGGCGACGCGCACGACGAACGCGTCGTCCAGGTAGCCGAGATCTTCGAGGCCGTCCGGGATCAGGTCCACGGACTTGACCACGTAGACGAGGGCGCGCGCCGCCGCACGGCTGAGCGCCTCCGGCGCGTCGCTTTCGAGCACGCCGGCGAGGGCGCGGGCGTCGTCTCCCAAGGTCCGGAGCCAGGCCGAAAAGCTGTCGAGGCAGCGAGTCTCGAAGGAGGACATCGCCGCCGAGGTACCATCGAGGCCCCCGCGACGCCAAGCCCTCCCCTACTTTTCGCCGCAGAGGATGCGGAGCGCGTTCCGCGAGAAGATGCGCCTCACGTCCTCGCGCGAGAGCCCCGCGCGCTCGAGCTCGCTCGCGAGCCGCGGGAAGCCGCCGACGTCGGCGAGCTCCGGCGGCGGATTGATGTCGCCCTCGAAGTCCGAGCCGATCGCTACGTGCTCCACGCCGGCTACGCGCACGAGGTGCATCACGTGCTTGACCACGTCGGCGAGCGTTGCGGGCCTGCCCGAGACCAGGAATCGGGAGTGGAAGTTGACGCCGACGATGCCGCCCGTCGACGCGATCGCGCGCAGCTGTTCGTCCGTGAGGTTCCTCGGGTGATCGGCGAGCGCGCGCGCGTTCGAGTGCGTCGCGATCGTCGGAACACCGCTCGCGCGCGAAAGCGCGATCACATCCTCCACGGCGCGGTCCGACGCGTGCGACACGTCGATCGGCACCCGCAACCGATGCGCCCGCTTCACGAGCGCTTTGCCCGCCTGGGTCAAGCCGAAGGGCTTCGGTTTGGGATCGCCCGAAGACGACGCGAGCTCGTTCGCCTTGGAGTGAACGAGCCCCAAGCTGCGCACGCCGCGACCGACCCACTCGTCCAGGCGTTTCGGATCCTGGGCGAACGCGCCAGCGCCCTCGAACGCGAGGAACGTGCGCACCCGGCCAGCCACCTCGAGGCACCCCGGGGCCAAATACGGCGGGGTCTTCCCGAGCTGCCCGAGGACGCCCCGATACGACATCTCGAAATCGGAGAAGCGCGGCCCCTCCGGCGCGTGGGACTTCGGCACGAAGAGCGGAAGCACCACGCCCACGACGCCGGAGCGCGCGAGCTTGCGCGCGGGAAACTGACCCGAGCTCTCGGCGAACGACCCATCTCGGTAGTTGAACCGGTACGGCAGGTCGACGTGCAGGTCCACGACCGCGATCGGACGCTCCTTCGCCTCCGCGCCGCGCGCGGGCAGGCGCACGAGCAGCGTCGCGAGGGAGATGCCGAGGGCGAGCCACGCCGTTCGCCGGAGGCCGGTCCGAATGCGGGAAGAAGCGCCGCGGCGCGGGGTCGAGCTCTCGAGCGTCATTCCACGGTCGGGCAACCGTACACCACGTCGACGCGGCGCGCTCCACTCTCGCGGATCTGCGAGCAAATGGGGCCCACGAGCTCGATGATCGGCGGGTCCTCCGACGTGTCGAGCTCCCAGCCGGACCCATCGTCTTCCATCGGCCGAACCACTTCGCAATCGACCGCCACGTTGACGAGGTTCGCGTTGGAGGGGGTCGTGCCGAGCTCGACCTCGCACGAACGGACCAAGAGCTGGGTGATCTCGTGGAACACGTCGACGAGGCCCTGGACACCGCCCTCGCTCGACACGGCGTAGTACGCCTGCTCGTCGTCGCTGGGAACGCCGCCCGCCTCGGCGAAGGCCTCGAGATGGGGCGCGTAGAGCTCGGTCCCGGGAATGCCCACGACGAAGGTGGGAATGTCCGCCTCGCGGAGCGCCTCGATTTCGTCGAGCACCGACGCGTCGTCGAGGCAATACTCGCCGGCCCCGGCGCAGCAGTTGTCGTCCTCGTCGCACTGCCCGTCGAGCCACGGCGTGCAGCGCGTGCGATCGCAAGTGTTCTCCTCGTTGCAGTTCGGGCCGCCGTCGGTCGCGAGCAGCACGTACTTGTCCCCCTCGAGATCCGCGCCGAGGCCCTCCGTGAAGTACTCGCGCGCGCGAGCGAGCGCGAGCGCCGTCGGCGTGCCGCCGCCGGGCGGCGTCGAGTCCAGGAGGTCGAGGATCTTGGGCACGCTCTCGGTCCCCGCGTCGATCGGGATGTTCACCGCGGACGCTCCTCCGGGCACCTCGCAGCAGTTGCTCTCGCAATCCACGGGGATGGTTCGAAGCGGCGCGTACGGATAGAGCAAGAGGCCGATGTCGAGCTTGTCGGACGTGGCCTCGAGCGCCTCGCCGAGCGCGAGCCGCATTGCCTCCCACTTGTCCTGATCGAAGCCATCCGGCTGATCCGTCATGCTGCCGGACTTGTCGATCACGAGCAGCAGGTTCACCTTCTTGAGCTCGGCCTGAACGCTGCTCCCGCCGCAGTTGCCGAGCCCCTCGAGCTCTTCGCACGCGGGCACGGGCGCCGGTTTTTCGCCCTCCCCACCGTCCCCGGCGTTGCCCGCTTCCGAGCGGCCGCCGAAGGCCACCGGGTTTCCCGGTCGACCACCGGTCTCGGCGGCTTGGGGAGCCGGGATCTCGGAGGGGTCCTCTTGAAAGATCGTGCAGCAAGGAATCGCGGCGAGAACGAGGGTCCAAAGCCTGCGTCCCGAGCGGGCTGAGTGAGCGAGACTCATGAGGGGCTCCTTCGACTCGAGCGGGCTCGCGGCAGATCGCTTCGAGCCAGCGGGCGGCTCCTCGGGACGTTACCGCCTAACGGAGCGGCCGGCAATTTGCTCCGCGTTGGGGGGTTCGCAGCGGTTCGCAGCGCGAAGGGGCGAGCGCGCGCCCTCGTGCACGCGGGCCGCATTCCGCGCTCACATGCCCGCCCGATGTAGGCTCGGGCTCGGACCGACGGCGACCGTTTCAGTTCGAGACGGGTCCTCGAATCGAAAAGTGATTTGACGATCCAAAACCGCGTTCGGCTCGGGCACTCACACGGTGAACCGGAGTGATAAACCCGGCAGCGTTTGTCTACCGGGGTATTCCAATTCGCATCGATCGCACGACGATTCGACCGCGCCTGTGCCGCGCTCTGCTATTTTCTGGAACATGGGTCAGCGATACGGGTTCGTCGCCTGCTTCGTCGTGTCGTGTTTTGCGTGCTCGTCGAGCGGAGGGAACGACGATCCCCTGCCCAACGTTCCGCCGCCACCGCCGACGACGGGGACACCGATCGTGGTGCCTTCGGGGGGAAGCGGGGGCGGACCAAGCGGCGAGCCCCGGGACGGCGGCACCAAGCCGCTCACGCCGGACCAGGTGACGGCGCTCGAAACCTCGTCGTGCGCCGGGTGGAAGGCAGAGGTCGAGTCCCTGCCCGCGCTCTTGCAGCTCGTCGTGGACGTGAGCGGCTCGATGGACGACGAAGCGCCGGGCCCGGGCAACGACAGCAAATGGGAGCTGACCCGCGAAGCGCTGCGCGACGCCATCGCCGGCCTCCCCGACACCACGGGCGTCGGCGTGCTCTACTACCCGAATCGCCGAACGAGCCGGAGTAGCAGGCCTCAGGACATCACCGCTTGTGTCGACACCGACGAGCTCATTCCCATGGCGCTGCTCGGTGCTCCCGGTTCGAGCCACCGCGACCGGATCGACGACTCCTTGAACGATGTCTCGCCGAACGGCGCGACGCCCACGCACGACGCGTTCTACTATGCGTTCGAGAATGGGCTCCAGCCGTCGAACCTGACGGGCAATCGCTTCATGTTGCTCATCACCGACGGCGCTCCCACGCTCGCGCGCCAGTGCGTCGGCGACGGCAGGACGCCCGTCGATACCGATCCCATCATCGACGAGATCGAGCGGGCGCGCGACGAGGGGACCCGCACCTTCATCATCGGCTCCCCCGGGAGCGAGGTGAGCCTCGGCGGCTCGATGGATGACGCCCGTCCCTGGCTGTCGCGGGCCGCCATGGTGGGCGGCACGGCGAAAGACGGCTGCACGGAGAGCGGCCCGAACTTCTGCCATTTCGACATGACGCAGGTCTCGGATTTCGGGGCGGCGCTCCGCGACGGGCTCGCGCAAATCGCCGGTCAGATCGTCTCGTGCGCTTACGACATTCCGACGCCCCCGGCCGGGCAGAGCATCAACCTCGAGGCCATCAACGTGGTGCTGTCCTCGAACAGCGGCGACGCCGAGCTCGTGCTGCGCGACGACATGGGCGCGTGCAGCGAGGGATGGAAGATCGAGGGCGACCAGGTCGTGCTGTGCGAGGCCACCTGTGATCGGGCCAAGTCCGACGAGTCGGCGCGCGTGCAGCTCCTGTTCGGCTGCACCTCGAATCAGGTGCCCACCGTCGAGTGATTTTCGGGGGCCCGGCCCCGGCCCCCGAGAACGCCGATCCGCTTGTCGGATCGGCGCATTTCGGCGCGTACCCAGCCGTTCGTCGCTCTAGCTCAGCGCTGGCCGAGCCGCTCAGCGCAGGCCGAGCCGCGGCTTGCAGCCGAGCCGGACTTCGACGCGGCCTGCGCCGAACCGGGCGCACGTGCACGGGCACACTTGAATGCTGCGCGGGCTCGCCGGGTTGTCGTAGAACCAGCCGCCGTTCGGGTTCCGATCGCAGGACGCCGACGACTCGAGCCGCGGGATCTCCTCCGGCTCTCCCGAGGCGGGCGTGTACACGATCTGCACCTCGTCGAAATCCACGCGGAGGTCCGGATCCGGGGACGCGGGGATCTGGTACTGGCACGCGAGCTGTGCGTTGGAGATGTTGAGCAGTGTCTCCAGGAACGAGTCGGTGAGGTTCGACTCGTCCACCAGGTGTCCTTCGCGCGTCCCGCCCCCGCGCGCGATGTTGTCGAGGTTCGGAGCGCCCTCGAGCCCAACGGCGTACGTGCGCACCGACGGCTCGTCCTCGTAGGCGGCGCGCGCGACGTCCACGACGTCGGAGACCTGGGCCGAGCACTGCGTGGGGAACGCGTCCGAAACGAGCACTACCATCGTCGCCCGCTCCGGGTGATCCTCCGCCCACTCCTTGGCGTAGGCGATGGCCCCTTCGAGGGCCGGCAGCACCGGGGTGAGTCCTCCCGGGACGGTGTCGTCGATGGCGGCCACGATGTCCTCGCCGACCTCGGAGAGCGGCCCGATCGGCACCACCGGCGTCTCGTAGTTGCTCGCGTCGCAGTCGAGATCGTCGTCGGACCCGCCGGAGAGACCGAAGAAGCCGATGCCGGCGCCGATCGAGCCCGCGTCCGACGAGCTCACGAACTCTTCCACCGCGGCGCGGATCGCTTCCCAGCGCGTCGTGCCCGTTCCGGCGGCCTCGTATCCCATGGACACGGACCGGTCCATGATGATGTAGAGGTCCACGGGGGTCACCTCGGCCTCGGTGCTGAGGGCCACGCAGGCGCTGGCTCCTGCTTCGCCGCCAGCCTGATCCTCGAAGGGG
>CAYYWA010000075.1:14138-19892 GCA_964475255.1 uncultured Sorangium sp. | reverse complement strand
GCGTCGGCGCGGGCGGCGCGGCGACCACGACCGGCTCGGGCGGCGGCGGCGCCGCGGGGCGGAGCATGAGCGCCGCCGCGACCGCGATCATCCCGATGCCGATGAGCGAGCCAACGATGAGCGGCGCACGGCTCTTGCCCTGTGCCGCGACCACGTCCGCGCTCGTCGCGATGCCACCGAGCGGGGGCGCGAGGTTGAGCGGTGCCGTCGCGCCGAGCGGCGGAGCGAGCGGCGCAACGGCGGGAACCGCCGCGGTCGCCGCGCTGGCGTTCGCATCGCTCTTCACGGCAGCCGCCGTGAGCGCTTTCAGATCGATGAGACCGGAGTCCTCGCTCACGGCGCCGCGTGCGGCTGGGCGCGTGGAGGGGCGCTGCGCCTGGGCCGCCGAGGTCAGCGCGCTCAGCGAGAAGAGCACGGAAGACTCGTTTCGGGATCCGGTCGACGACGGTTGCTCGGGAGCGCTCGTCGCGACCTCGTCTTCCGCGCCGGCACGGCTGATGCCGCCGAAGAGATCGCCCGAGGGGCGCACCGAGGTTCTCGAAGCGGCGCGTGGCTCCGCGGAGGGACGACCGGAACGCACATCCCACGGAGACGGCGCGTTCGAGCTCGGCCCGCTCCCTACGGCCGAGACGAGCTCGGGCACGTCGGCGAGCGGCTTCCAGTCGGTGAATCCGTCGGTCCAGACGTAGGTGTCGCCGGTGATTTGTCCCGAATGGTAGGCCCGCACGATCTCTCTGAGAGGCATCGTCCGCTGATCGCCCTCACCGAAATCGACGGAATACTCGGCTCCCCCGGGATCAGCCGTGCTCGCGGGCTCGGCGCCTTCTCCCGAGGCGGTGTACACGTGGGGAGGCGAGGTTTTCCCGTCGATGACGATGGTCGCGCCACACTTGCGGCAGCGGATCTTCGCCAGACGTTCCTGAACCTTGTCGTCCGCGATGGAGTACTTGGCTGAACAGGCAGGGCAGGAGATCTTCACAATCGGCCTCTCATGGGTGCCTGGCGACGCCGCGTGCTAGGCGTCGAGCCCGGCTGGGTTCGTAGGGAGTCCCACGACGAAACGCGCACGTCCAACTCGAATGTGACCTGACGGGGGGAAGGTTCTATCACTCCTGGCGGATTTCGCTAGCCCCCAGACCCACCCCATCCGCTTAGAGTCCGCCTGGCCGCCCAGCTTGGACGGCGGTCGATCCTCGCGCAAAAAAGGTGGGACGGGGGCGTGCTCGCGGCCACCAGTCGTGCCGCGTGGCGCCGGGCGCGCCCCCCACGCGGCATCGATTGCCGGGCCGGGAGCCGGCGGGGGCCCCCTGACGGTTCCGGGCCAGGCGCGGGGCCCCGTCGCTGTGCCCCCGGACCCGATAGAGGCTTGCGAGGAATTCCGGTTTGGGGCTCGGGGGCGTCGCGACGGACGCTCGCCTCCCGCTGAGCTTGAATCGGAGGTCAGGCCCGCTCAATCTCGGCCAGGGCCTGGTCGTACCAACGCTCCACCTGGCTGCGGAAGGGCCACATCCAGCCGTAAGCCGGCCCGACGAATCGTCGGACGATGCGTTCGCGCAGCCGTGGGTCGCGCGCGGCCGCGCGCCCGCGGAGGTCGGCGGTCGCTCGGAGCGTTTCGCGGTACGCCTCCCATTCGAGGCGCGCCCGCCCATAGGCGAGCCCGAGCGGGAAGAAGGGCACGAGATAGAGGAACGCCATCCCGAAGGTGCCGTACCGCCGTCGCTGGCGCAGGTGCACGCGCTCGTGCCGAAGGAGGATCTCGCAGTCCGCGTCGTCGAGCGCGTCCCACGTCTCGGGGACGTAGAGGGTGTCGCCGATGACCGTGTAGTAGCCGGTGAGAAACTCGCGCTGGCGTCCGAACGTGAGCGCGAGAAGCGCCCAGTGGATCGCGCGGCTGAGCTGGCTCGTGCGCTTGTAGCAGATGCGAAAGCGAGGGAATTCGCGGCGGAGCTCCTCGAGCAGCTCTTCGCGGGTCATGCCTGCGCCTCGCGCAGCCCGCTGCGAAGGCCGTGGTGCGCGCCGCCGCGCACGAGCCCGGCGGCGAGCACGCGGCCGTTCACGAGCTCGAAGGCGGAGAGCTCGCGACGCCCCTCGAGCTGCGCGCGCACGAGCTCGAGCGGGCCCGTGCCGGTCCCTACGAGCACTCGAGGTTTGACGACGCACACGACGCCCGGGCGAAGTGCCGGTGCGGCACCCTCGAAGCGCGCCGTGCCGAGGACGCGCAGTGTCTTGCCCGACACGGTCGTGAACGCCGAGGGGCGAGGCAGAAGAGCACGCACGCGATCGTGAATGGCCTTCTCCGGCTCGGACCAGTCGATGACGCAGTCCGGGCGTTCGATGGGCGGCGCGAGCGTCGCTCGACTCGAATCCTGGGGCTCGGCCGCGAGCTCCCCCCGCACGGCGCGAAGCAGCTCGTCGCTCACCATGGAGGCCGCGAGCTCCCCGAGGCGCTCCGTGAGCTCCCCGCCGGTTTCGTCCGGACCGATCGGAATGGAGCGGCGCGCGAAGACCGGCCCCGTGTCGAGCCCTTCATCCATTTGCATGAGCGACATGCCCGTCTCCGTCTCGCCGCTCATGATGGCCCGCTGGATCGGAGCGGCGCCGCGATACGCCGGCAAGAGCGAGGCATGGAAGTTGAGGCACCCGAGCCGCGGTGCGGCGAGAACGCCAGGAGGGAGGATTCGTCCATACGCAAGCACCAGGGCGAAATCCGGCGAGCGCTCGCGAAGCCAGCGCTCGAGCGCTCCATCCCGGACGCGCTCCGGCTGGAACACCTCGAGCCCGAGCTCGAGCGCAGCTTGCTTCACCTCCGGAACCCGCAGGGTTCGCCCTCGGCCTGCTGGCCGATCCGGCTGGGAGACCACACCGACGACTTGGGCGTGCTCGGCGAGAGCACGAAGCGTGGGGACCGCGATGGCAGGTGTTCCGAAGAAGACGGCGCGCACCGCTCGCCTATAGCCTAGACTTCGGACCGACGCCGGAGCCGGAGGGCAGGGCCGAAACCGAAGCGGACTCCCAGACGGGCGGAGGCGCGTTCCGCGGCGACGAGCGAGTGCACCGCGCGCGAGCACGGCGGGTGAGAAGGCGGCAGCAAGACGCGATCTCCCGGACGAGCAAGCCCGAGTCGGGGCCGCTCGCGGGTTCGGTCGAAAAGAGTGGGTGGCGCGGCGAAGCACCATGGTTAGCTTCACGTTCTGTGGCTCACCGATTTCGAGGCTGCCCATTCAGCCGGGTAGGCTTGGACTTCCCTCGGTGACATGATGAGGGTCTGAGCATGAGCGATAAGAAAAAGCCGACCACGCCCCAGGTACCGCCGCCGAACGAGGACGAGATCAAGTTCGGCGACGAGCTCCCGGTGCTTCCCATCCGCAACGCCGTGCTGTTCCCGGGCAACGTCGCTCCGTTCGACGTCGGCCGTGAAAAGTCGGTGGCCCTGGTGGAAGAGGTCCACAACCTCTCCAACCCCGTGATTGCGATCTTCGCGCAGCGCGATCCGGCGACGGACGATCCGGGTGCAGACGACCTGTATCCCGTCGGGTGCGCCGCTCGCGTGTTGAAGGCGCTCAAACACAGCTCCGGGAACTACTCGCTGATCCTGCAGGGGCTCACGCGCATCCGCTTCGACAGCCTGACCCAGAGCACGCCGTACATGCGGGCTCGGATCGCGCGCGTCGAGACGCCGACCACGGAGGACGTGGAGGCGGAGGCCCTGGCCATGAGCCTGCGAGACGTCGCCAAGCAGGTGATCCAGCTCATGCCAGAGCTGCCCCGCGAAGCCGGCTCGCTCATCGACTCGATCCAGGCTCCCGGTGCGCTCGCCGATCTCGTGGCGGCGAACCTCGACGCCCCGGTGGAGGAGAAGGCTCAGCTCATCGAGACGATCGACATCAAGGAGCGCATCCGCAAAGTCTTGAAGCTGCTGACCCGGCAGCTCGAGATCCTGAAGATGCGCGAGCGCATCAACTCCCAGATCAAGGAGGAGATGGGCAAGAACCAGCGCGAGTACGTGCTTCGCCAGCAGCTCAAGGCCATCAAGGAGGAGCTCGGCGAGGACGAGGGCGATCAGGGCGATCTCGACGGGCTCGAGGAGCGCATCGCGAAGGCAAACCTGCCGAGCGAGGCGGACAGCGTCGCGAAGAAGCAGCTCAAGCGCCTGCGCTCGATGCAGGTGGGCAGCGCGGAGTACACCGTCGTTCGCACGTACCTCGACTGGATCCTCGATCTGCCGTGGACGAACGCGACCGAGGACAACATGGACATCGTCGAGGTCCGTCGCGTCCTCGACGAGGACCACTACGGCCTCGACAAGGTGAAGAAGCGCATCGTCGAGTACCTCGCCGTGCGCAAGCTGAAGAAGGACAAGAAGGGGCCGATCCTGTGCCTCATCGGTCCGCCCGGCGTGGGCAAGACCTCGCTCGGCCGCAGCATCGCGCGCGCGCTGAACCGGAAGTTCGTGCGCGTGTCGCTCGGCGGCGTGCACGACGAAGCGGCCATCCGCGGCCACCGGCGCACGTACGTGGGCGCGCTGCCCGGACAGATCATCCAGGGCATGAAGAAAGCGGGGACCATCAACCCGGTCTTCATGATGGACGAGGTCGACAAGATCGGGCACGACTTCCGCGGCGATCCGAGCGCGGCGCTGCTCGAGGTCCTCGACCCGGAGCAGAACAACTCGTTTGCCGATCACTACCTCGAGATCCCGTACGACCTCTCGAACGTGATGTTCGTGGCGACGGCGAACGTGGCCGATCCCATCCCGCCGCCGCTCCACGACCGCATGGAGATCCTCGAGATCCCGGGGTACACGCGGCGCGAGAAGCTCGCGATCGCTCGCCAACACCTGATCCCGAAGCAGCTCGAAGAGCACGGGCTCAAGTCCGAGCAGCTCACCATCACCGACGAGGCGGTGGAGGAGATCATCGAGCACTACACGCGTGAAGCGGGCGTTCGGAACCTCGAGCGCACGATCGCGAGCGTGATCCGCGGGGTCGCGGTGAAGGTGGCCGAGGGCGACACCACGCCGCGCACGATCAAGAGCGAGGACGATCTTCGCGAGTTCTTGGGCCCGATCAAGCACACGAGCGAGGTGGCCGAGCGCACCGAGGAGACCGGTGTGGCCACGGGGCTCGCGTGGACGAGCGTGGGCGGCGAGATCCTCTTCATCGAGGTCACGCGCATGTTCGGGAGCGGCAAGATGCAGCTCACCGGACAGCTCGGCGACGTCATGAAGGAGAGCGCGCACGCGGCGCTCAGCTACGTGCGCACGAACGCGGAAAAGTACGGGATCCCGAAGGACTTCCTCGAGAAGAGCGACATGCACATCCACATCCCGGCGGGCGCGATGCCCAAGGACGGGCCGAGCGCCGGGATCACGATGTTCACCGCGATCGTGTCCTTGCTCACGGGGATCCGCGTGCGTCACGACGTCGCGATGACGGGTGAGATTTCGCTCCGCGGGCGCGTGCTGCCGATCGGCGGCGTCAAGGAGAAGACGCTCGCTGCCCACCGCGCGGGCATCAAGCGTGTGATCCTGCCCGAGCGCAACAAGGCGGACCTCGAAGAGGTGCCGCGCGAGGTGCGCGACGAGCTCGAGTTCGTGCTGGTGAACCGGCTCGACGACGTGCTCGAAGCCGCCCTCGAGCGGATGCCGCAGCCGTCGCAGGCGTACCTCGACGAGATCGCCAAGCGCGAAGCCCAGCCCTCCACCAACTAGTCAGCAACGATCCCGTCCCGCGGTTCGCTCGCGAATCGCGGGAC
>CAYYWA010000075.1:0-14128 GCA_964475255.1 uncultured Sorangium sp. | reverse complement strand
GGGGGTTGCGGCGTCCCCGCGGGGACGCCCGCCCCCCGGCCGGCCGGGGGCGGGGGGGGCCGCTGTGTTTCGTGCCTCGGCTTGGATTTCGGCCATCCGCTCCGGCGTCAGCCCGAAATCCGAGCTCAGCGAGACGGCTCCCTCCAGAGGCGGATTCCGCCCGTGAGGCCGTCGACGTTGGTGAAGAGGCGGACGTGGGTGGGGAGCTCGACGCGCAGGTTTTGGACGTTGCCGCCGCCGAGATGCAGCACGTCGTAATTGAAGATCGGCGCGAGCTGATCGAGCATTTCCCCGACGCGCTCGCTCCATTCCTTTTTGCCCAGCCGCTTGAGCTCGGCGTCGCAGACGCGCTCCTCGTACGTCTTTCCCTTCTTGAATGGGTGATGGCCGAGCTCGAGGTTCGGCACGAGGTGGCCATCGACGAACAGGGCGGAGCCGAGGCCGGTCCCGAGCGTCAGCACGAGCTCGACCCCGCGCCCGTCGATGACGCCGTAGCCTTGCAGATCGGCGTCGTTGATGACGCGCACGGGGACGCGCGTGATCCGACGAAGATCGCCTTCGAGATCGTACTTCTGCCAAGAAGCTCGATCGAGGTTCGGCGCGGTGTGCACGACGCCATGAATCACGACGCCGGGGAAGCCCACGGAAACGCGATCGAACGGCGGCTGCTGCGCGAGCATCTGCTCGATGACTTCGATGACGGCGCGAGGCGCCGCGGGCCTCGGGGTCAGAAATCGCAGACGCTCGTTGACGGGGCGTCCCTCCGCGTCGAGCACGAGCATTTTGATTCCCGTGCCGCCGATATCGATGCTGAGCGTTCGGGGGGTACGGCTCGCGAGTTTCCGCGCGCGCGCGCGGATCAGAGAATGCTTCAGGGCGAGACGGCGTCCGTCCGGGGTAGGGAGTCTCGGAACGGGGCGCCTTGGAGGGAGGCTAGAGGGCATGAGCGCGCGTAGCTTGCCCGATTCGCGCGGCTAGGGAAGCCCTCGGCTCCGTTTGGCGCGGCACCGTCGCTTGCTGCCGGGCCGGCCGGGGCGGTCGCTCAAGCCCCTTGACCCGGGGGGAAGGCTCGCGGCAACACTCCCGGTGTGATGAGCAAAGAACGCGACCGGCAGCCCGTTCGGATCGCCCTCCTCGGCTGTGGGACCGTCGGTGGCGGCGTGCTCCGACTGTTGAACGAGAACCGGAGCTACCTCGAGCTGCGCGTGGGCGCCCCGCTCGAAGTCGCCCATGTCCTGGTTCGAGACGCGAGCAAAGAGCGGGTGCGCGAGTGCCGGGCGGAGTGGGTGACCACCGATCCGGAAGTCGTGCTCGGTGACGACCGTGTGGATTTGGTCGTCGAGGTGATGGGCGGCGAGCAGCCCGCCCGCCGCTACGTGGAGCGCGCGATCCAGGCCGGGAAGGGCGTGGTCTCCGCGAACAAGCTCCTCATCGCGCGGCACGGCGCCGAGCTGCTCGAGCGGGCCATCGAGCATCGGGTGGACCTCGCCTTCGAAGCCTCCGTCGGCGGCGGAATTCCGGTTATTCGGACGCTCCGCGAGTCCTTGGCGAGCGACTCCGTCTCGAGCGTGCACGCGATCCTGAATGGGACGTGCAACTACATTCTCACCAAGATGCGCGACGATGGGCTCGCGTTCGACGCGGCGCTCGCGGAGGCGCAGCGGCTCGGATACGCCGAGGCCGATCCTTCGCTCGACGTCGACGGCCACGACGCCGCGCAGAAGCTCGTCGTCGTGAGCATGCTGGCGTTCGATGCGCACATCGACCAGGCGGCGCTCCTCGTCGAGGGGATCCGCGCCATCGATCAGACCGATTTCCGCTTTGCCGATCGCTTCGGGTTCACCGTCAAACACCTCGGAATCGGCCACGACCGCGGCGAGCGGTTGGAGCTTCGCGTTCATCCGGCGCTCGTTCAAAAAGCGAGCGTGCTCGCCCACGTGGACGATGTCTTGAACGGCGTTTTCATCCAGGGCAGGGCGCTCGGTCCGTGTCTGCTCGTTGGCCGCGGTGCTGGGGACATGCCCACGGCGGTGAGCGTCGTCGCGGACATCGTGGACGTCGCGCGGTCGCGCCTCGAGGGCGAGCCCGGCCTCGGCACGCGCAGCATTCAGCTTTCGCGGCGGGAGCTCCTCCCGATCGAGGAGGTCGAGACCCGGTACTATCTCCGCTTCGACGTCGCCGACCACCCGGGCGTGATCGGCACGATCGCTTCGGTGCTCGGCAACGAGGGCATCAGCATCGAGCAGATGGTGCAGGAGGGCCGCGCCGTCGGGACGGACGAAGGCGTTCCGGTCTGCCTGATCACCCACCACTCGCGCGAAGGCGCGGTGCGGCGGGCGCTCCAGGCCGTTTCGACGCAGCGCTTCCTGAAGGCTCCGCCGCGCCTCATTCGGATCGAGGACGTGTGACGCCGCGCGGCCACCGAGCTCCACTCGGCGTCTTCGACTCGGGGCTCGGCGGCCTCACCGTGGTCCGCGCATTGCGCGCCGCGTTCCCGGCCGAGTCGCTCATCTACCTCGGGGACACCGCGCGGGTGCCCTACGGAACGCGCTCGCCGGAGACCATCGTCCGCTACGCCCGAGCCTGCGCGCGCGTGCTCGTGGAGCGCGGCGTCAAAGCGTTGGTCGTCGCGTGCAATACGGTGAGCGCGATCGCTCTCGAGCTTTTGCGCGCGGAGCTCGATCTGCCCGTTCTCGGGGTCGTCGAACCGGGAGCGCTGTCCGCGGTCCGCGCCCTCGAGCGGTGGGCGGCCGAGCAGGCGGCAGAGAGCCCGAAAGCCCTGCGGATCGGCGTCCTCGGAACCGCCAGCACGATCGCATCGGGGGCGTACCCCCGAGCCGTGGCTCGCCTCTCCACGCGCTACGAGGTCGTCGGCCAACCCGCGCCGCTCCTCGTTCCACTCGTGGAAGAAGGCTGGACGGAGGGGGAGGTCCCGCGACTCGTGGTGCGGCGGTACGTGGAGCCGCTGATCGACGCGGGCGCGCGCGTGGTGGTGCTCGGCTGCACGCACTATCCGCTGCTCGAGTCGGTGATCGCGGAGGTCGCGGCCTACCTCGCCGGAGCGCCGGTTCCCGTCGTGGACAGCGGGGTCGCTACCGCGGACGCGGTGGGCGAAGCGCTCCGGGACGAGCGGATTCCAGCCGCGCCCCGCATGGCGGGCGCACAGCTCGAGATCTACGTGACGGACCGGCCGCAGAGCTTCACGGGGGTGGCGCGACGGTTCCTCGGGGCCGACTTGGGCAAAGTCGAGCAGATCGATCTCGTGTCGAGCTGACCCGGTGGTCGGTGCGCGGTTCCGCGTTGCGCCGAGCCACGAGATCGGCGATATGGCCGCCGTGCTTGCGATCGATTTGACGGGCCGCCGGGCCATCGTCGTCGGTGTTGCAGACGACGGTGGATTCGGCTTCGCCATAGCCAAGGCGCTGGCCGAGGCGGGAGCCAGTGTTTGCATCGGGACGTGGCCGCCGGCGCTGAATATTTTCGAGACGTTACTCCGCCGCGGCAAGCTCGACGAGTCACGGCGCCTCTCGAACGGCAAGCTCCTCGAGTTCGAGCGCATCTATCCCATCGACGCTGCGTACGACACGCTCGACGAGGTCCCGCAGTCGGTCCGTGACAGCAAGCGCTACCAAGGCAGAGGCGACTTCTCCATCGAGGGGGTGGGCCAGCAGATTGCCGCCGACTTCGGCGATCGCCCGCTCGACATCGTGGTGCATTCGCTCGCCAACGGGCCCGAGGTCCACCTGCCGCTGGTCGACACGAGCCGCGCCGGGTACCTGGGTGCGCTCAGCGTGAGCGCGTACTCGCTCGTTTCGATGGTGCGCCGCTGGGGACGGCTCATGCGCCCCGAAGGGTCCTTCTTGTCGCTCACGTATCTCGCCAGCGAGCGCGTCATTCCCGGATATGGCGGCGGGATGAGCTCGGCGAAGGCCGCGCTCGAAAGCGACACGCGCACGCTGGCGTTCGAGGCCGGGCGCCGCTTCGGAATTCGCATCAACACGATTTCGGCGGGTCCGTACGCGTCGCGCGCTGCGAGCGTCACCGGCATCATCGACGATGTGATCGAGTACTACGCGCGCAACGCGCCGCTGCCCGAGAAGCTCTCGCCCGCCGAGGTCGCCAACGTCGCCGCGTTCCTGTCGAGCCCGCTCGCGAGCGGGATCACGGGCGCCACGGTGTACGTGGACAAGGGCTTCCACGCGATGGGCCGCGCGGTGCCGTAGCGCGGCGTGGTCGGGCCGTGCCGTCTCTCGGCGCGGCCCCGCGGGCTCAGCCTTCCATCAGCTCGGTGCCGGGCTCGGTCGCGCAGTAGTAGAGGACCGCCATGCGAACGGCCACGCCGGCCTCGACCTGACTGAGGATCACGCTGTGCGGGCCGTCGGCGACGTCCTCGGCGAGCTCGATGCCGCGATTGATCGGACCGGGGTGCATCACGATGACGTCCGGGCGCGCGAGCGCCAGCCTCCGGGTGTTCAAGCCGAAGTACCGCGCGTACTCGCGGAGTGAGGGAAAGAGGCTCGCGCCCAGCCGCTCGCGCTGAATGCGCAGCATCATGATCACGTCGGCGCCCTCGAGCGCCGGCTCCAGACGGTCGTAGAGCTCGGCGCCGAGCGCCTCCGCGCGATGGGGCAGCAGCGTGCGCGGTCCGCAGAGACGCACGCGGGCGCCGAGCAGACGCAGGAGCTGGACGTTCGAGCGCGCGACGCGGCTGTGCAGGATGTCGCCGCAGATGGCCACCGTGAGGCCGCTCAGGTTCTCGCCCTTGTGCTGCCGGATCGTGAACACGTCGAGGAGCGCCTGGGTCGGATGCTGGTGCATGCCGTCTCCGGCGTTCACCACCGCGGCGTCCGTGTGGCGCGCGACGTAGTGGGCGGCGCCCGAGACCGAGTGCCGGAGCACGATCACGCTGGCGTGCATCGCGTCCAACGTGGACACGGTGTCGCGCAGGCTCTCGCCCTTGCTCGCCGAGGAGGACGAGCCCCCGATGTTCACGACGTCGGCGCTCAGGCGCTTGCCGGCGAGCTCGAACGACGTGCGCGTCCGCGTGGATGCTTCGTAGAAGACGTTGATGATCGTCTTGCCGCGCAGGGTCGGCACCTTGCGCACGGGGCGCTTGCCGATCTCGTGGAACGCTTGCGCGGTCTTCAGGATCTGCTCCGCCATCGAGCGACTCAGGTCCTCGATGCCGAGCAGGTGGCGGAGCCTCGGTTCTGTCATGGGGTGGGCGGTGGCGTTGTCGGCGTGCTCTGGGACTGAACGACGGCGATGAGGCGCGCGTCCTTCTCGATGACGTCCACGCGGTCGAGGGGGGACACCTCGATGCTCCGAACGACGTAGTCTGCCTGGATCGGGAGCTCGCGCCCGCCGCGATCGACGAGCACCGCGAGCTCGACCTTGCTCGGGCGCCCGTAGTCGAGCAGCGCGTCGAGGGCCGCACGAACGGTGCGACCGGTGAACAGCACGTCATCCACGAGCACGACGTGGCGGCCGTCGATCGAGAGCGGGATCTCGCTCGGGCCGATGCGCGGATTCGGAAGGCGCGTCGCCGCGTCGTCGCGGTAGAACGTGATGTCGACGGTGCCCACCGGGACCTTCCGTCCTTCGAGCTCCTCCAACCAGTGGGCGAGGCGGCCGGCGAGTGGCACGCCGCCGCGTCGGATGCCGACGAGGATCAGCCGCTCCGTTCCGCGCGTCCGCTCCGCGAGCTCCCCGGCCATGCGGCGCAAGCCGCGTTCCACACCGTCGGCGTCCAGGAGAACTCGCATGAGCGGACCGCCTATACCACGCCGGCAAGCACGAAGGGCGCCGTGCGAGCGCTCTTGCGGCCGCCGGGCCCTGGGACCCGCGCCGCTCCGCCGAACCCGCTTCGGGGGGATCCGCGGGCAGGCAGGTGGGGTGTCTTCGGGCCGCCCCCATTCCCCCGCGGTCGCGTCTTCGGGCGGCGAGGTCTCGAGGCAGGGGCCAGACGGGCAGGCACCGGGGCCGTTTCACCGCACCGTCTCCGGCCCGGCGCTGCCACGGCTCGGTGGATACGGGGATGCGGCGAGACAACGCCGCGAGGGAAGCGACCCGGAGCGGCCCGCGAAGGGGGCGTCGTGAGCGGTCGGACCCCCCGGGCCGATCGCGGCGCGTGCCCGGGACGCTCACGGCTCGGCGAGCATCGCGTTGCTGTCACCGTACGCGTTGTCCGAGAAGCGATTCGCCGTGAATAGGTCGTCGTTCACCAATGCGCCGTCCTCCGCCCACAAACCGTAAGCCGCGCTGTGGCTCAGCGTGCAGTCGGTGAGGCTGGCCCGCGTCGCTCCAGAGTTGCCTCGAAGCAAGAGGAGGTTCCCGCCGATCGGCGTTTCGTCCGTATACGAGCCTCCACCGTATTCGATGATCACGTGGCGGAGCACGTGGCTGCCGGAAGAGAGCTCGAGCCCGTCCCAGATGCCCGGGGTCGCCGTGTAGCCAGTGAGCACGATCGGCTTCTCGGCCGTGCCCTCCGCTTGGAGCGACGAGCCTTCGAAGAGGGTGAGAGAGCCGACCTCGAACAGGAGGCGCACGCCGGGCTCGAGGACGAGGCGCTCCCCGGAGAACCAGAGATTGAATGCGAGATAGGGCACGTCGAGCGCGGGTACGACGACTCGTTCACCTTCTCCGTCGAACAACGTCAGCGAATCATCATCGTTTCCGGAAAAGGTGGAGGAGGCAGACAAGGCGCCGACGTTTTCGAAACTGATGGATCCCGGGAACACGTTGCGCGTGATCGTGTTGTTTTCGAACGAAACGAGGTGGGTCCCCCCATCGATCAAGAAGCCGGCGTTGGCACTTCCCGCAATCACCGTGTCGTCCACGCGGAGGTCCGTCGCCTGGTACGCCCAAAGGCCCGCAGGCAGGAGCTCGACGGAGGTCCCGACGATCGGCGCTCCGGCGTACTCGATCCTCACGAAGCTCAGCCGGTTGCCCAGAGACTTCACGCCTTCGAACACGACCCCTTGCCAGAAGCCGCGGGTTTCCTCGGCGCCCGTGAGCACGATGGGCTCGTCTTCGCGACCGACGGCGACCAGGCGTTGCTCCTTGCGGAGGATGAGGCCGGTCCCCTTCGAGAAGATGAGCTTCACGCCCGGCGAGAGGGTGAGCGTGGCCGAATCGGCAAGCGAGGGCGAGGCTTCCACGAAGTAGCACCCTTTGGGGATCGTCGTGCTTTGCGTGAAGTTGACGGGCAACACCGTGCAGTCATCCTCGGGTGTGTCGTTCACTCCGGCGCTCCCGCCGAGTCCGACCTGGTCCGAGCCGCCCGTGCCCGGCCCGCTCATTTCTCCAGCGTCGGGCCCTGTTTCTCCCGCGCTGCCGCCCGCGCTCGGCGTGGTCGCGTCTCCAGCATCGCGCCCCGCTTCTTCTGCGCTGCCGCTCGTGCCCGAGTTGCCCGTGTCGTCCCCCATTTCTCCGGCGCTGCCGGAAGCGCCCTCCGCCGACGTGGCTGCGGAACAGCTGCAACGGCCGAACACACCCTCGCTCGTGCAAGTTTGTGCTCCGGAGCTCCCGTCCCTGCACGTGCAGGGGGCGCTCGCTCCCGGGACGCACCCCACGGGGCCGTCGCCTCCGTCCGAGCCACAGGCGATCGGGAGGAGAAGGAACCCTCCCACCGCGCCGAGATTCAACACTCCTTGCGACCACGCTCGCTGCTTGCCCATGATCCAGACTCCTGCCCCGTTGTCGCCGCCCGACTTCGTCGTCGAGGAGCGCCCTCACCCCATCCCGCGCCCGCCCAGACCAGCGCGGCTGAACGACGTGGATCGAGTGACGGACGTTGGGGGCAGTGTCCGAATCGGAGCCCTCCGACGTCGAGTTGCGTGGGTTCCTCGACGAACGGTGGCTTGGCGTCGAGCCGCGGCCGGCTAGAGCCAAAGACGGTTGGGGACGCGCGCCGAAGCATGCGGGAGACAGCGCGCTTCGAGAGCGCTGCGCGCTCCGCTTCCCGATGTTCATGCACCTTGCCGCAACAGTCGTGCTGTTCCGCTGACCCGCGCCCGCGCCGCTCTGGCGAGTGCTTCGTCGGTCGGTCCTGCAAGGACGACGCGGCAGGGGGCGTCGCTCTACCGGCGTGAAAGCGCTCTCTAGTTGAGCCAGCGCCCGCTCGGGCTGCTGTCGCCGTCGGTGCCGGAGTCGCGGCGGCGCCGGCCACCGGGGAGGACCTGGAGACCGGAACGCTTGACGCGGCGTCGGCGGGCCTCGGCTTCACGGCGCGCTTCGGCGTCGAGGAGGGCGAGGCGGAGCTTGAGCCAGCCGCGGCGGAGGGGCGACGGGGTGCCGCCGCCGAAGAGCCAGCCGGCGAGCATGCCGCCGAAGGGGGCGATCAGACCGGAGGGCGTCTGCGCCGCCGCGATGAGGTACATGAGGCTCACGCCGACGACGAACAGAATGAGCCCCCGCGAGCTCACCGGCAGGATGAAGAACAACCGCACCGTTTGCCCGCGAAAGCTGAGCGCCCAGGCGATCGCTACGGCTTCGACGACCGGCATCGCCCCGAACCAGTAGGCAGGCACGAGCCGGGTCGCGAGCCGCGCCGGCAAGAGCAGCTCGACGACGATTTGGAACGCGTAGGCGAAGATTGCGGAGAAGAACAGAAATCCCGCGAAGCGCCGACCGCCCCAGCGCTCCTCGAGTGACGGAGCGAGGAAGTAGAGGCCCAGCAAGGCGCTGAGCACGTGCCCGATGGTGCCGCTCGGTAGGTGCAGCCACGGCGCGGTGAGCAGACGCCACAGCTCGCCGCGGAGGATGCGCTCGGTGTCGCCCGCGAAACGGAAAAACACCGATTCGGGGGCCGAGGCCCAATTCAGGCCGACAGCGAACGCGAGCCAGACCGCGAACACGCCGATCAGGACGCCTCGCAGCACCCTGCCCGGGCGCGGAAAGCCGACCTGCAAGGTATCGCCGTAGCTCACTCGATAAGGGTTGCTCGACTCTAGAGCGGAGGCAACCGCCGGTGCGAGTCGCTCGAAGCGGGCGGACTCGGCACGCGTGGAACTCGGGGCGAAAACGTCAGTCTGCGACGCACTCGGCCCGGGCGGTGAGCCCGGGCTCGACAACGACACCACACGTCCCGAGCACCGGCTCCTCGGCGCCGCGCTGCGTGCCGGCGAGGCTCACCGTGTAGGGGCCCGGGGCAAGATCCGCAAACCGTACGCTGCCGCGGCAGCCCGTGAACTCGACCGGATCGCGCTCGAGCTCCTCGAGCGTGACCTCGAGCTCGATCAGCGCGGGACACTCGATCTCGAGCGCCGCGAGCGCCTCGGCCACGTCCACCTCGAACGCACCGGTGGTGGCAAGGGCGCCGCAGGTCGCCGTCACGGACACGCCGGGAAGCACTCGTGCGGTGCACGTCGTCCCGAGCAGGGGCGTTTCGTCCGTCGTGAGCGCCAGCGCCTCGAGCACCAAGAGCTCACCGGGAGTCACGTCCTCGAGCACCGCGGTCTCCCCGCACGGCGCTTCGGCGAGGATTTCGTCTCCCGCTCGCACCACGAAGCGCTCGACCGCGTCGTCATCCGTCCCGCACTCGAACTCCGTCCCTTCGAGATCGAGGGCCACGCGGACCTCGGTGGGCGACGCTCCGTCGTCCGTGAACGGGGCGCAGTCGTGAAGGAGGCGCGTGGCCTGGTACTCGGCGCGCACCGCTGCACAGGTCGTCGTCCAACGCGGCTCCACGGGCTCGAACGTCTCGGGGTCGAGCAGCGTCGGCGAGCTCGGTTCCTCGGGGATCAGGTCTGCCCGATCGAAGGCGAAGATCTCGGCTGCATAGAGGTGATGGATCTCGACGTCACCGAAGCCCACGGCCTGCTCGCAAGGCACCGCGCCATCCGTCGTGCGAGGCGGATCGCGGGGCCTATCGGTGTCGTCTTCCGGGGTCACGTCGGTCAACGTCACGACGTAGCTCCGCATCGCGCCAGGAGCATCGACGCACGGGACGTTGCCCGGAAACTCCGCGGGGTTCGCCACCACCATCGTCGGGCTAGGCTGGAACACGTCGCCGGTCGAGCCTTCGGTGCACCCGCTCACGAAGATGAGCCCGAGGAGGAGGGGAGAAGCGGCGCCGCGGTTCACGGCCGGGGCTTTAGCCGATTGGCCGCCACCCGCCAAGCCGGGCCGACGCTACGGCTCGGCGGATCCGCCCGCGCCCGAGGCTCCCGAGCCGCTGCCGCCGTCGCCGCCTGCTCCCGCATCGCCGCTGGGCGGTGGTGGGGAAGCCGGGATCGCCGAGAGGAACGCGCATTCGGGCGCTCGCTCGGGCGACCTGACGAGCTCGCAAACCTCGAGGTCCGCGCTCGAGGGCGGATCCGCGCACTCGTCGACCGACGCCTCGGGGTCGCTGCGGGCGCAGTCCGCAGCGCGCTCGATGGCCTGGACACAGCGGTCGAGCGTGACGCCGTCGGGCGCGGGACGGCCGAGCCCGTGCAGGCAATGATCGCGGTAAAAGCGCCTGCACGCTTCGGCATCCTCGACGAAGCCGCACGAGACCGCGGCGTCGCAGCGCGCCTGTTCGATCCGCCGGCAGGCCTCGATGCCCACGGCATCGGTGCCGCAGCCGGGCAACTGCGCGATGACGAGCGAGCCGACGAACAGAAGGCCGGTCGTATGCCGGAACGCCACGACTCCTCGGTAGCATCGCTCGTGCGGCCGCCGCAACTCGGGTGTCCACCGGCCGGCACGGGGCGAGCCGGGCTCCCGAGGCCGAGGTTGCGCGGCCGGACGGGTGCGCAAGACTCCGCGCCGTGGCTCGTGCCATGGTCCTGTGCGCCGGCTTCGGGTCCCGTTTGCGACCGCTCACCGACGAGCTTCCGAAGCCCCTGCTGCCGCTCGGCGATCGCTCGCTCCTCGATCACGTGCTCGAGCTCTTCGTTCGCGAAGGGCTCGGGCCCCGCGTGGTCGTCAACGCACACCACCTCGCGGAGACGTTCGTGCGTCACGTGCAGCGTATCCCGTTCGAGGTCGACGTCGTGGAGGAGCCCGAGCTGCGCGGCACTGCCGGCGGGATCGCCGGGGCGCGCGGCTCGTTCGATGGCGCTCCCGTGATCGTCGCCAACGGCGACATCCTGCTCGATCGGGTTCCGCGCGCTCTGCAGGCGATCTCCGAGGACGCGTGGCTCGCGCTCGCGGTCCGTCCGGCTGCGCTGTTCGCGGGGACGGTGGGGCTCGGCGCGGACGGGCGCGTCGTGCGGCTGCGGGGCGAACGGTTCGGCGAAGAGCGGGCAAGCGGCGACTACGTCGGGCTGTGCGCGCTCGGTCGACCCGGGCTCGCGGCGCTTCCGGAAGCGGGGTGTCTCGTCCAGGACTTCGCGCTGCCTCTGCTCCGGCGCGGCGTGCGGATCGACACCGTCCCGTATTCGGGCGCGGTGGCGTACCCGGGCGATAGTGTGGCCGGATACTGGGCGGAGAACCTGGCGTGGCTCGAGCGCCAGGGAAGCAACGGCATTCACCTCGGTGCAGGAGCGCTGGTGGATCCCGGCGTTTCGATCGAAAGCAGCGTGATCGGCGCCGGCGCGCGCGTGATCGGCAGTGGCCAGATTCGACGCTGCGTCGTGTGGCCGGGAGCGAGCGCCCGCGCGCCGCTCGAGAACGCGATCGTCACGACGTCGGGCAGGTCCGTCCATGTTCCGTCGTGAAGGAGCCGCGCCGCGGGGTCGAAATCGGCGGAAGCGCGCGCCATGAGCTGGACCACGCGACGCCTCGATGTGCCGCCCGAGCCGCTTCGGCTCGCGAGCGCGCTCGCTCGGCGCCCGGGAGTCGTGGTGCTCTGGGTCGACGAGGGACGAACGGCGTTCGTCGGATCGGATCCCATCGCACTCTCGACCGCGCTCGATCCGGAGCCGGAGCTCGCGCTCACGCCCTCGCGCGCGGAGGGAAGCGTGCCGCGCTGGGTTGGCCTCGTGCCGTACGAAGCCTGTCGTCGACTCGAGCCGGACGTGGACTCCGACCCGCGCGCTCCGGCGCTCGTGCAGGAGCCCCTGTGGCTCCGGTACGCGGCGCTCGCGCGGATCACCGATCGGGTCGAGATCGTCGGCGAGGACGCGCGTGCCGTGCGCGCTCTCGCGCGACGCCTCCTGACCCCTCCCGAAGGCGCGCCCGTGCGCGCGCGGTTGCGCTCGCCGCTCGAGCCCGAGTCCGAGCACGTGCGGCGCATCGAGCGCGCGCTCGACGAAATCTCCCGGGGAACCATCTACGAAGTGAACCTCGCGCGACGGCTCACGCTCGAGGTGGACGCTCCCCCCTGGAGCCTGCTCGGCGAGCTCGCGGGCGACACCATGCCCCCGCATGCTTTCGCGCTTCGGTTCGAGGACCTGGACGTGTGCGCGGCGTCGCCCGAGCTCTGCTTGCGCCTCGATCCCCCGGGCAAGCTGACCACGAGCCCGATCAAAGGCACGCGGCCGCGGCGCTCCAATGCCGAGGCGGATGCTGCCCTCGCGCGCGAGCTCGACGAGGATCCCAAGGAGCGGGCGGAGCTCACGATGATCATCGACGTCGAGCGCAACGACCTAGGGCGCGTCGCCGTCACGGGCAGCGTGCGGCTCACGCGCCCGCCGCACGTCGTCAGCCTTTCGAGCGTGCATCACCGTCTCGCGACGATCGAAGCGGAGCTCCGACCCGGGTTCACGCGCAGCAGGCTGCTCACGGAGTTCCTTCCGAGCGGGAGCGTGACGGGCGCGCCGAAGCGTCGAGCGATGCAGCTCATCCGCGAGCTCGAGCCACATCGGCGCGGGCTCTACACGGGTGTGGTCGGCTGTGTGCGCCACGACGGCGGCCTCGAGCTATCGATGGCGATCCGCACGCTCGTGGCCAGAAACGGCGTTGGCCACTATTTCACCGGAGGCGGCATCGTCGCCGACAGCGTGCCGGCCCGTGAGGTCGAGGAGACCGTCTGGAAGGCCGAGCGCATCCTGGCGCTCGCGGGGGCTCGACCGCGGGGGGAAAGCGTCGAAAACTTTCCGGAGTGACCGGCCACGGGCAAGATCCGACAGACGCGTTCGAGAGCTCCCCCGTGGACGCGTGGCCAGCGGTGAAACCGGTCAACGTGCGCAACCTCGAAGAGATCAAGGAACAGGACGAGGCGCCTCGTGCCTCGCGCCTCGGGGCGCTCGTGCTCGCGTCCCTCGCCACCGCGGCCATCGTGACGGCGACCCTCGTCGTGAACCGCGGTGACGGCGCGCCGGCCGTTTCGAAGGCCGATCCGCTCGCGGCGCTGGTCGCGAGCGCTCGGAACGAGGTCCCCGTGGAGCGCATCGACGGCAACGAGCTCAAGTTCCCGGCCGTCTTGAGCGACGCCGAAGAGCCGACCACCGCGCTCGCGGCCGTGAAGGACGAGCGCGGTCGGCTCGTTCCCCAGACGAATCCCGCGGAACCCCCGGGGCCGCCGCCCGCGGCCGATCGCTTGCCGGTCGTTCCGCTGCCGGTGGGCAACTTGCTCGGCGCGACGCCCGTCACCACCGAGCCCAAGGATCCGCTGACCGCGCTCGCCGCCAATGCGTCCAAAGTGCCCGAGGGGGCCGCGCTCGCTCCACCCGGGGCGCACGGCGGCTACGAGCTCCAAGTGGCGAGCTTCAAGACGCAGGCAGAGGCGGACACGCTCGTCGAAGACCTGAGGCGTCGTGGGCACCGTGCCTATCGGCAAGCGGCATATGTGCCGAACCGCGGACTATGGCATCGGGTCCGCATCGGACCGTTCGAGAACCGCGCCGAAGCGTTGCGCTACAAGGCGCAGTTCGAGCAGAATGAACGACTCACGCCGTTCCTCGTCGATCCCGCGAAGGTGAAGCGGGCCGAAGAGGCGCGCCGCCAAAAGCTGCGCGCCGAAGAGCGCCGCAGGCGAGGCGCAAAGGCGGTCGTGCGCCTCGTCGACTGAGCCTAGATTTCGGGCTTCCTAGTCGGCGAAGGCCGATCCCTCGCGTCTTTCCGCCGCCTTCGCGCCCGTCGTGCTCGCGATAGCGCTGCTATCGCTGCGCGCGCCGAACGCGAATGCGTCAGGAAATCCGCTTCGGTCTCGGCCCTCCCCTCCGGCGTCAGCCCGAAATCTAGGCTGGCCAGATTTCGGGCTTTCTAGTCGGGGAAGGCCGATCCCTCGCGTCGTTCCGCCGCCTTCGCGCCCGTCGTG
>CAYYWA010000074.1:0-19936 GCA_964475255.1 uncultured Sorangium sp. | reverse complement strand
CCCCCCCTACCCCCCCCAGGGTGTTACATCGGCGCGGATGGTGAAGGGTCCCCCGCCTGCCGCGCGCGCGCGCGGTCGACGTTTCGAGCCCGTTCTCTACGCGTTCGTAGCGGGGGCGGTGACGCTGTTCGTCGCGCTGAAGTTCTACGGCTCGTTGCGCCTGCAGACGCTGCACGCCTTGCACTGGGCCCATCCCGAGCGATTCGACGAGCTCGTCCGCGCGGGGCGCCTCGGCCCGTGGTCGGCCCCCCTCGACGACGTCTTCATCCACTTCGATTTCGCGCGATCGGCCGCCCGGGGTGCGCCCTTCGAGTGGGTGCCCGGCAACGGCTACTCGAGCGGAGGCACGAGCTTCCTCTACCCCTTCGTCCTGGCGGTCGGCTACTGGCTCGGGTTCCGCGGGCTCGATCTCATGGAGTGGGCGGCGATCCTCGCCTGCGTGTGCACGTTCGCCGTGTTGCTCGGGGCGCGGCAGCTCACGCGCGATCTCCCGCGCGCGGCCTCGTACGTGCTGCCCTTCGGATTTCTCTCCGTCGGTGCCCTGGACTGGTCGCTCTTCAGCGGCATGGAGGTCGCGCTCCTGCTCGCTCTGTGGGCCGCGGCGCTGATCGCGTACGGCACGCTCGTCGAGCGGCTTCGCGACCCTGCTCCCGTTCGCCACGCCGAGCTCGCGCCGCTCGCCGCGGCGTGTGTGCTCGTCGTGGCGACGCGCCCGGAGGCGGTGGTCGCGGTGGTCGTGTTCGCGGCCGGTGTCGCGCTCGCCCTCTTGCGGCGCGGCCCCCGGCCGGCGCTGGTCGCCGCTTTCCTCGTCGGGTTGCCCTCCGCGCTGTTCATCGTCGGCCAGTCCCTCACGAACCTCGTGATGACGGGCGACAGCACCGCCGCGGGAGCGTTGGTGAAGCTCGAGGCCCACCACCCCTACCTCACGCGGCGCGAGGTGCTCGACGCGTGGTTTTTCCACCTGAAGTACCAGATCCTCCGCGTCACCCACTATCACTTCGCCGATACGGCGATTTACGGCTGGCTCGTGTGGGTCTTCGCCGGCGCTGCCCTCTTCGAGCGGCGCACGCGAAAACCCGCGGCGCTGTTGCTCGCGACCGCTGCCCTGTGGGTGCTGCTCGTCGCCGGAAACGGACAGGTACGCTGGCAAAACGAGCGGTACACGATGCCCGCGGTGGCGTGGCTGCTGCTCGCCGCGAGCCTCGGGGTCGCCGCGCTGCTCGTGCGCGCCATCGAGCTGCGAGCCCGCATTCGGGGTCCGCTCGTGCTCGCGGCCACGGTGACGGGCGTGGCGCTCTTCGTCATCCATCAAGCACCGCGGTTTCGCGAGCAGGTCTGGTTCTTCGGCCGTGCCTCGCGCAACATTTACGACCAGCACGTCCGGACGGGGAGCTTGCTCCGGCAAATGCAGCCGCCTCCCGAGCGCGTGTTGCTCGGTGACGCGGGCGCCATCCCGTACGTCAGCGATCGCCCGGCGCTCGACATCATCGGGCTCGGCGGATTTGCGGGCCTGCCGTTCGCGCGGGCCACGCGCCACCACGTCGGCGCGGGCATCGAGCTCGTCGAGCGGCTCGCGCCGGAGCTCCGCCCTGACCTCCTCGCCCTCTACCCCGGGTGGTGGGGAGACTTCCCGCTCTGGTTCGGACGCAAGGTCGGCGAAGTACCCGTGCGGGGAAATGTGATCTGCGGCGGCGCGAGCAAAGTGCTCTATCTGCCGGATTGGTCGCCGCTCGACGAAAGTGCTCGCCCATTCAGCCTGCGCGCGGGCGAGCGCGTCATCGCCGAGGTGGATCCAGCCGACATGGTCAGCGAGCGGGAGCATCACTACGCCGTGCACGGCGCGCCCGGGTTCGTCGCGATGAAGCTCCTGCCGAGCCCCGAGAGCGGGCGCCCTCTTTGGGACGCGGGGCGCGTCGTTCCTGCCGGAGCGAGCGAGTCCTTCGTGGTCTCGGGGCTCACGCCCGGCCGGCCCACGCGCCTCCTGGTCCGCCTCGCTCCGACGAACGCGACTCGCTTCTCGGTGACCGTAGATGGGCGCCCGGCGGGGGCGATCCGCGTCGAAGCCAAGGACGCCTGGGTCGAAGCGGCGCTCTCGGGGCTCGTCATTGACGCGCCGCGCGCGGAGGTGCGCTTCGAAGCGGGCGACGGCGAGCGCGTCGTCTACCACGTGTTCCTCGTGCAGGAGTGAGCCGAGCCCGAGGCTCATGGCGGCCGAGCATCCCTACCTGAGCGTCGGCCTCGGCTCCGATCCGGTCGCCTGGGGGGCGCTCGTCGCCGCCGCGGCCTGCGCCGTCGCAGCGCTCTGGCCGCGAGCCACCGACCGCGTTCTCCGCGGACGCACCCGATGGGTGCTCGGAGCGCTCACGCTGCTCGCGGTGGCGCTCTCTGCCGGGTACGTCGCGTACTACCTCCGCGGAGGGCCCCGCATCGTGGATGCGACAAGCTACTGGCTCGCGGCGCGCGCGCTCGCGGACGGGCATTTCACGTTCCCCGTCGCCGATCCAGAGGCCGCGTTCCGAGGGCGGTTTTTGCTCTCCCCCGGCGTGGAAGCGAGCGAGCTCGGTGTGGTCTTTCCCCCAGGCTATCCGGCCGTTCTGGCGATCGGGGTTTTGCTCGGCGCGCCGCTCGCCGTGGGTCCTCTCCTCGCGGGGGCGCTCGTCGTTGCGACGTACGCCGTGGCGCGCACGCTCGGCGGCTGCGAGCGAGCCGGCCTCGTCGCGGCGGGCCTCAGCGCGCTGTGCGCCGCGCTCCGCTACCACACCGCCGACACGATGTCGCACGGGCTCTCTGCCCTCCTCGTCGCGCTCGCGTTCGTGCTGTCCGCGCGGGGAGGAACGGCCGCCCGCTTGGGAGCGGGCGCGTGTGCCGGCCTGCTCGTCGCGACGCGACCCCTGACGGGCGCCGTCGCCCTCGCGGGTGCGCTCTTCCTCGCGTTCCGGCGGCGCTCGCCCGGTGTCCACGACGCGGCCCCGCGAACCGGGCTCGCCCCGTTGGTGCTCGCGGTGGCGGCGCTTCCCGGAATCGCGCTCTACGTCGTCCATCAACACGCGGTGACGGGCACCTTCCTGAGAACGAGCCACGCCGCCTACTACGCCGTCGCCGACGGCCCTCCGGGCTGTTTTCGCTGGGGCCTCGGTCGCGGCATCGGGTGCTGGTTCGAGCACGGCGACTTCGTGCGCGCACAGCTCGCGGACGGCTATGGCGTCGCGGCCGCGCTCGGCAACACCGCACGACGCCTCGCGGTGCACTCCCTCGACATCGCCAACGCGGCCCCGCTCGCGGCCCTGGTGCTCGCTGGCCTCTGGCTCGCCCGAAAACGGCTGGAAGGGCGCATCGCGGGATTCCTCGTCTTCGGAGTCGTGCTCGGCTACGCGGGCTTTTACTTCGAGGGGAGCTACCCGGGCGGCGGAGCGCGGCTCTTCGCCGACGTCCTCCCGCTCGAGCATGCGTTCCTCGCGCTCGCCGTCACGCGCTTCGCCGTCGCGCGCTTCACCTGGCCCGCGGCGCTCCTGGGCTTCGCGCTCCACACGAGCAACCAGCACCAGGCGCTCGCCGAGCGCGAGGGAGGCCGCCCCATGTACGAGGCCAGCGTCGTCCGCGAGGCAGGTATCGAGCGCGGCCTCGTGTTCGTCGACACCGACCACGGCTTCTCGCTGGGTCATGACCCCGGTCTGCTCGACCCGAGCTCCGGCGTCGTCGTGGCGCGCCGGCGCGGCGATTCGACGGACCGCTTCCTCTGGGAGCGCCTCGGCCGCCCTCCCAGCTACCGCTACGACTACGATCCCGGGGCTCACCACGCGGCGCCGCGCGTCCTCCCCTTCTTGCCCCCCGCGCTCGAGCCTGCCCGCATCGAAGGCGAAGGCCTGTGGCCGCCGCTCGCGGTCGGCGGCGGGTTCGCGCACCCCGCCCCAGCCCCCCCCCCCTGCGGCTCCCGCCCCCGCGGCTTGCGCTTCCGGCCGACTAGCGGGCCCGTCGAGACAACGGTTGCCCTTCCCGCGAGCCCGAGGACCGGCCCACCGACCTTCGTCGTCCTCGGCTGGGTGAGCGCCGTGCCTCCCCGCGTCACGGCCCGCTTCCCGGGATCGAAAGGCCAGGAAATTCGAGTGTCCTGGGCGAGTCCGGCGAGCGGCCCCTGCTGGCGCTCGCTGCCCGTAGGCCCGCTCCCACCCGGCGCGAGACGGCTGGTGATAGGCGCCCATTCGGGCATGCTCGACTACATCGAGCACCGGTCGACCACCGCAAAAAGCGTTGACAATTGAGGCCTTAGGCTCGACGATCCGGGTTCCGAGGGAGGCCTCAGCGGATGACCAAGAGCGAGCTCATCGAAGCCATTGCTGCTCGTGGAGAGCTGACGAAGGCTCGCGCGGAAATGGTCGTCAACTGCGTGTTCGAAAGCATGACCGAAGCGCTCAAGCGCGGCGAAGGCATCGAAATACGCGGTTACGGAAGCTTCACCGTGCGGCCGTACAAACCCTATGCGGGGCGGAATCCCCGAACGGGTCAACCCGTGCCCGTGCCGGCCAAGCGACTCCCATTCTTCAAGGTGGGAAAAGAGCTCAAGGAGCTCGTCAACAACAGCCGTCATCGTCCCATCACCGGGGGAGCGGACGAAGAGGAATGAGCGCACGCTCGCTGCGGTAATCGCCGTGGCAAATCCTTCGACGCTTCGGAAATCCGCGCTCAATCGGGAAGCACGCGGCTCCGATCGCACCTGCGATGTGGACGCGACGCGGTGGCTCCAGAGCGCGCACGAGCGGCCCGAGCTCGAAGTGGCGCAGCGCGAGAAATCTCCTGCAATTTCGAGGCTCGAGAGGCGCTATTCAATTGACCAGGGCGCATCACTCGTGTTAATGCGCAGACTGTGCTGCAGCGCGGCGTTCACACATGAGTAGAGCCAACGCTGCGCTGGCTCTAGAGGGCGGTCGACGCGCGACTCTTGGCGCGTCTCATTCGTCGACGCCCATCGGCACGAAGACTTCGGCGGGATGCGCTGGCATCGCGCCATCAGGAGGCGGTATGCAATCTTCAGCAAACGCGGAAGCGGCACGGCAGTCCTTCAAGGTCGGGGACATGGCCGTTCATCCGAACCACGGTGTCGGCGAGGTGGTCGAAATCGAAACGCGCGACCTCGGTGGCCGCAGCACGTGCTGCTATGTGATCAAGATTCGCGATTCGGGGCTCAAGGTGATGGTCCCCACCGAGGCGGCTGCCCGAGTGGGGCTTCGCCCCGTGATGAAGAAGAAAGAGGCACAGAAGATCCTCGACATCCTCAAAGCGCCGGAGGTGGCGGTCGACCTGCAGCCCTGGAATCGGCGCTTCCGCGCGTACACGGAGATGTTGAAGAGCGGGCTCCCTTCGGAAATCGCGAAGGTTCTCCGCGACATGTATCGTTTGAAGTTCGACAAGGATCTCTCCTTCGGTGAGCGCCGCCTGCTCGATCAGGCCCGGAGTCTGCTCGTCCAGGAGCTCGCGCTGGCGAAGAAGGTGCCGCCCGCGACCATGGAAGGGGAAATTCAGCAGATTTTCTCGGCTTGAGCCCTTGCGGCAGGGGCTCCGTCTCGGCTCCGCTCGAGCGAATCGGCGGAGAGTCGGAGCCCTGCTCCAGGCCCTAAAAACGAAGTGCCCTTCGAATCCCTGCTTCGAGCACGAGGCAAGGTGCGGGAGCGCGAGCAGCGCGAGGTGCGCAGAAGTGAGACCCGGGCTGCGGCGGGCGGGAGGCTCGGGACAATCGCGCGGAAATATCGCTAATCGTCGCGTCCGCATGGCCGTTGACTGCCGGCATGGAGGCGCGGCCCGTGCTGATTTTCGGCCGGTACCGGGAAGAGGATCTCGGACGGCTGTGCCATGCGTCCGAACAGGCGGCGTGCGTGCCGCGTCACGTCGAGTCGGTCGAAGAAGCGCTCGCGTGGCTCGAGGACAACGAGGCCCGGGGACTGCTCTGTCCATTGGACGACTCGGAGCAGCTGGTGGTCCAAACGCGGAGTCTCGCTCGCTTCTCGCGATTGCCCGTGCTGGCGCTCGCCGAGCCCGTCGGTGATCTGTCCTTCGTGTCGGCGTTCAGCTGGGGTGCCGACGACGTGCTGCCGCTCTCGTTGGAGCGCCCGCTCGTCACCCGACTCCGGGCGCTGCCCAAGCAGGCCCCTCCCCTCCCGCAGGACGGGCGGGGCGCGGCCCTGGTCGCCGAGGCCGATCGCACGCGGCGCGCGGCCGTGGCGCGCGTCCTTCGGAACGCCGGGTTCTCGGTGCGCTTCGCGGTGAGCCCGGAAGACGCCGAGACGTTCGCGCGCGATCCGAGTCTTTCGCTGGTCGTCGCCGGCACCGAGCTCGTCCAGAAGCCGTCGCTCACGGTGCGCGCCGCGCGGGGCGAAGGGAGCGAGGCGCGGTTCATCCTGTGCTGCCCGCCGCGCGCGCTGAAGCAGGAGCGCGCACAGCTCGGCGATTTGGTCGGCGTCACCGCGACCGACGGCTTCGCCTCTCCGGAAAACGTGCTGTTCGTCGCGAACGAGCTGCTCATGGGAGCGCGCATCAACGGCCGAACGAGCCCGCGGGTCGCCTACGGCACGCTCGTCGCGTTCCGGGGCGCCGGTCGCGAGCTCGACGAACGCGGCTTCACCTACAACGTGAGCGCCAACGGCATCTACGTGCGGACGCTCGCGCTCCCCGAGGACGACGAGGTTTGGCTCGAGCTCTGCCCCCCCGCGCTCGACCGGCGTGTCCGACTCGTGGGTCGCGTCGCGTGGCGCCGCCCGTTCGGCTACAGCGACACGGCGACGGTCCCCCCCGGCTTCGGCGTTCAGATCGTGGACGGCGCGCAGCGCGATCTCGGCCTCTGGCTGGAGGGCTACGAACAGCTCCTCGCCGCGATGGGCTAAGGCCCAGGTTTGGATCTTCCCAGTCGAGAGGGGCCGCTCCGTCCGGCGTCCGCCTCGAATCTGGGCTGGCTCGATTTCCGACGGTTCCGAAAAAGCGGAGCGAATCCGCGCACGAGGCCCCCTGGGGTGCTCGTGTGGGTCGGCTGCAGTACCGTACGGCGGTCCATGCGGCTCTACACGAAGACCGGCGACGACGGAACGACAGGCATGTTCGGAGGGCTGCGCGTGCCGAAGGACGCCGTGCGCGTCGAAGCCTATGGCACCATCGACGAGCTCAACGCCGTTCTCGGCGTCGCCCGCACCGAAAAGCTCCCGGGCGATGTCGACGCGCTGCTCACGCGCGTCCAGGACGATCTGTTCTGCCTGGGCGCCGAGCTCGCCTGCGCCCCGGGAGCGGAAGACCGGCTCCGCTCGAGAAAGCTCGGGCCGGAAGACGTCGCCGCCCTCGAAGCGGCGATCGACGCGGCGGAGAGCGAGCTGGCCCCGCTCCGCAGCTTCGTGCTCCCGGGTGGGTCGAAGGGAGCCGCCGCCCTCCACCACGCGCGCACGGTCTGCCGCCGAGGGGAACGGGAGGTCATTCGTGCTGGGCGCGAGCAGCCCCTGCGCAGCCTGCTGGTCGTCTACCTGAACCGCCTGAGCGACGCCCTCTTCGCGCTGGCCCGCCTCTGCAATCAGCGCGCGGGCGAGCCCGACGTCCCCTGGCGCGGCGGCCTCCAGGGCTAGAATCCGGGCCATGGCCATCCGCAAGATCGCCCAGCTGGGCGAGCCGATCCTCCGGCAGCGCGCGCGTGAGCTCGAGCCGGGGGAGCTCGTCTCGGAGCGAACTTTGGCGCTGCTCGCCGACATGATCGAGACGATGCGCGACGCCAACGGCGCCGGACTCGCGGCGCCGCAGGTGTACGAGTCGATCCAGCTCGTCGTGATCGAGGTGCATGAGAACCCGCGCTACCCGGGGGCGGAGCCGGTGCCGCTGACGGTCCTGGCGAACCCGCGCATCACGCCGCTGGTCTCGGGGCCGCTGGATGCGCTGCGGGACGAGGAGGCGATCACCGTGTACGAGGGCTGCCTCTCGGTGACCGGCGTCCGCGGGCGCGTGCGGCGGCCGCGACGTGTCCGCGTGCAAGCCCTCGATGCGGAAGGGCGTCCCGTGGACGAGGTTTGGGAGGGCTTCCGCGCGGCGGTGGTCCAACACGAGACGGATCACCTGTTCGGAACGCTGTTCGTGGATCGGGTGGATACGCGGACGCTCACGTTCCTCCGCGAGTACGAGCGGTACGTGCCCCCGGAGCTCCGTCTCGTGGACGGCGCGAAAGGCGGGGCATCGTGAACCTCGCCCCGGGCAGCCTGGTCGGCGGAAAGTACCGCATCGTTCGCCTGATCGGCGATGGGGGCATGGGCTCCGTGCACGAGGCTCGCCACGAACAGCTCGGCATCCCCGTGGCGCTCAAGTTCCTGCGCCCGGACATCGCCGAACGTCCGGGTCTCGCCGCGCGGTTCCTCCAAGAAGCGCGCGTCTCGGCGACGCTGCAGAGCCCGCACGTGGTCCGCGTCTCCGACGTGGACACCGCGGCCGACGGCTCGCCCTACCTCGTCATGGAGCTCCTCGCCGGGGAGTCGCTGCAGAGCCTGCTCGATCATCGGCGCAAGCTCTCGAAGGACGAGGCCGTGGACTTCGTGCTGCAGGTCCTGGCGGGCCTCGAGGTGGCGCACGCGCTCGGGGTGGTCCACCGGGATCTGAAGCCGGACAACGTCTTCGTCACTCCGGCGAGTGGGGGCCCCTTGCTCAAGCTCATCGACTTCGGCATCGCCAAGCTCCGCGAGAGCCACGAGTTCAAGCGCGAGCTCACGCGCGCGGGGGTCGTGATGGGCACGCCGGAGTACATGCCTCCCGAACAGCTCTATGCGGCGCACGAGGTCGACGCGCGCGCCGACCTGTACTCGCTCGGCGTGATGGCCTTCGAGATGCTGAGCGGGCTGCGCCCCGCCGACGGCGACGAGCCCGAGGTGATCGTCGGCAAGGTGTTGAAGGGCGAGGTGCGGCGGCTCGGCACGCTCGAGCCGAGCTTGCCCCAGGGATTGATCGAGGTCGTCGAGCGGGCGCTGCACCCCGATCGCGACGCGCGCTTCGCGACAGCGCACGACATGCTGGTCGCCATTGCGCCCTTCTCGGGGGCGCTCAGCCCTGCCGGTCAGGTTGCGCGCAATCTCGCCGTGGCCGCGGTGGGCCTGGCACGAAACGGCGCCGCGAGCGCCGCGGACCGGGCTCCGCCTGCACCCGCGGAACCCGAGTTGCTCGCGCGGGATACCGCCTTCGCGCCGCCGCCTGCCTCTGTGGTTTCCGACACGCTGGACGACGCGCCGACCCGAGCCGTCCCCGCGACCCTGCCTCCGGACGCGCCGGGCGGTGCGCCCGTTCCCCCCGCGGCGCCGCTCGTCCGCGACGTTCCTGCCGTCACGCCCGCGCGCGGGCGCGGCAAGCGCGCGTCGAGCGGAACGCGTTGGGGGCTCGCCCTCTTCACGCTCGTGTCGATCGCGCTGTGCGCCGTCGCGGTCGCGTTCCATCTTCAAGGGCAACGGCGCCTCGATATCCCGGAGCTGCCTCCTCTCGGCTCGGCGCTCCCCGTCCCGCCGGTCTCACTCGAGCCGCTCGCGGTCCCCCCCGTCGCGGCGCCACCAGCGGCGGTGCACGCCGCTCCCGATGCAAAAATCCCCGATTCGAAGAGCCCTCCCCCGGCCAAGGTCCCGCAAACGTCACCCAAAGAGACACCGACGCCGGCATCACCCTTGCCGTTCCCGTCCATCGCGCTACCAAGCGCACTGCCGCCCCTACCGTCTGGCTTCCCGGCGACCTTACCCACCTCGCTTCCCACGGCCCTCCCGTCCGGATTGCCTCAGATCCCTGGGTTGCCCTTTCCGGTACCAGGCGCTCCGCCGGCACCGGCTGCGAGCGCCGCCCCTCCCCCAACGAAATGACTCGAACGTGACGCGTGAGACACGCTTCGGAAATCACCAAGGCCGGAGATTAGCGTGACCGTACACATGCCGTCCGAGGACCTCGTGCGCGCTTTTGCGACTACGTTGCCCGAGAGCTACCGAAGGAATTTCGACTTCGGCGCGATTGCAGAGCACGCGCGTTTGTCGGGAACACGCGGCGACCGCGCGGCGAGGGTCGGCACGTTCCTCTCGAATCGTGTGCCCGGGACGGCGATCTGCGTCATCGCGGAAGATCGGCCGGGCCTGCTCGCGACGATCAGCGCGGCGCTCGTCCTGTGCGGCCTCGACGTGATCGAGGCCGAGGCCTACACGCGGAAGCTGCCGGGCAAGCCGAACGAGGCGGTGGATGTGTTCTGGGTCCGCCACGAGGCGCGCGACCGGCGCGGCCTGCGCGTCACCCGTGAAGAGGTCGAGGCGCTCGAGAACACCCTGATCGGCTTGCTCCAAGGCAAGCTCGATCGACGCCGGCTCGGCGAGGATGCGCGCGCCACGCAGACTCCCTCCGCGGCCGAGACGATCGTCCGTTTCATCGAAGACGCGGATGGCGCGTTCAACACGCTCGAGGTCGAAACCGGGGATCGCTCGGGCCTCCTGCTCGCCCTCGCGCGAGCGCTCTACAATCAGCGCGTCCAGATCGTCGGCTCGCAGGTGAAGACCCGCGGCAACCGCGTGTTCGACCGCTTCCACATCGTCGAGCTCGACGGCTCGCCCATTTCGCCCGCACGTCGCCTCGAGATCCAGGTGGCGGTGCTGTCCGCCGTCGATCCCGTCATCGAGCGTCAGCGCGCCTCGGCGCTCTGAACCTCCGCTCGGGTTCCATCCCGGCGGTCTCGAAACGGGACTCGACGTGCTCGCCCTTTGGTCTCGCAGCGAGACGGGAGCCTCCGCGAGCGCCTTCGATTCCGCGGGAATCGCGCGGCAGTTACGCAACCAATGGATTTTTCCTTCGGCACGCGACGTGCTCTAGGAAGCTGCGTGACCCGAGCATCCCGCGATTCCATTCAAGACCAAGTCGAGCGCTGGGGCGCCGAGGCGAAGCGCCTGGCCGAAGCCGGGCGCGAAGTCGCGGCGCTCGACCTCTACAGAAAGGCGGCCGACGCGCTGCCGGGCGCACCGTGGCTCCAACAGCGGACCGCGGAGCTCGCTCGCAAGCTCCGACAGAACGACGTCGCCATCCTCTACTTCCGGCGATCCGCCGCCGCGTTCATCGGAGCGGGATTCGACAAGCGCGCCGTTGCTCCGCTCCGTTCCGCCTGGACCATCGCTCGCGACGGCATCCCGACCTTTGCCGGCGTCCTCGTCGAGGTGTCGAGTGAGCTCTCGGAAGTGCTCGAGAGCGTGGGCCTCCACACCGATGCGCACACGATCGTGGAGTGCACCGAAGACGCCCTCCGCCAGGCGGGTCTGCGCACCCACACCGGCGTGCGCCGCGCGCCGCCCCGCCCGAGCGGCGTGGTCGAGAGCGGCACCCCCGACGACGAGGGCGCCGCGCACGCGCCGCTCGGGCGAGCTCGGACGCGCTAGCCGCTTCACAGGAGCGCGAGCGCCTCGTCGAGGTCTCGGTGGCACCGATCCACCCAGGCCTCACCCCAGTAGAAGTTGCAGCTCGTCTGCGCCCGCAACAGCCGATACATGATCGCCTCCAGACGATCTCGCGGGACGCCGTCCCGTTCGGAGCGCGAGGCGAGCTCTGCCACCAACGCGCTCACCTCGTGGACGCGGCTCAGCGCCGCCTTCTGACGCTCCGAGCCCGTCCACTGCACGAAGCCCCGCCCGTCGTGATCGCCGGTGTTCCACGCGCCCGGGTGCACGCGCACGCGCCCATGCGCGCCGAAGGCGTCGAGGTATTCGGAGAGGAACGTCGGCCGGACCCGACGATCGCCGGCACGAACCCGCTCGAGGAGCGGCTGATAGAACTCCCCGAAGTACCCACGGCCCGGCGTGGTGTTGCGGAACCAGCCGCCGTTGTCGCCGTCGCTGCACGTCGTGACGAGCGGTGGAAAGTCGCACCATCTCGTGCGCGCGGCGACCTCCTCGAGGAACCAGTCAGGGTCCATGCCGGACTCCTGGGCGTTCGAGAGGTCTCGATCGCGCACGATGACGGTGATGGCCTCCCCTCCGTACTCGGCGAGGTGCGGCCTGTAGCGCAGCTCCTCCCAGCGCATCGGCTCGAGCGGCTCGACGTGCTCGCCGTCCACGATCACGAACTCGTAGCCGAAGCGTCGGAGCAGCGGGATCAACTCCTCCCGGAACCCGAGCTCCGGCGGCCAGAAGCCGCGGAACCGTCGCCGGAACAAGTGCTCGCCAATCCCACGCCAGCGCTCGAGCTGCAACGCGCGATCCGCCTCCGGGATCAGCGGGAGCACCGGGTGATAGTACGCCGTCCCGAGGATCTCGAGGATGCGAGTATTCTGGAGGTGCCAGAGCAGGTCTCCGCATTTCACGATGCCGTAGACCCGACTCTGGAACTCCGGGCTCGACAGGGTCTCGAGCAGGGTTCCCGAGAGACTGACGTGCACCTTCCCGAGCCCCTCGTACGGCCAGAGAGCGCGTGGAATGCGGTCCAGCGCGAACAGGATCTCTCTGGCCGTCCAGGGCTCGTGCTCGAGCAAGTGCTCGAGGTTCCAGGGAGGCTGGTGGAGGTTCAGAACCGTCGCATGAAGAGCGGTTTGCATCGGCTCACCTCGCGAACGCCGCTCAGAAATCGTGTTTGAGGATCTCCGAGGCGCGGCGGAGGATCTCCTTTCCATAGTCCGTCCACACGCCTTCTCCCCAGTACCGGTAACAGCTGGTCTGCCCCGCCATCAGGTGGAAGAGCGCGTTCCGGAAGCGGTGCTCGCTCGTCTTCGGTTTGACGCGTGCCATCGTCGCGGCAAACTCGGAGCTCACGCGCTCCATCGGGCCGAGCACGCTCTCGTAGCCGCGCACCCAGGAGATGTCGTTCGTCCAGCTCCCGCCCTCGACGTGGAACTTCCCGCCCTGCTTGCGCAGCTCGTCGATGGTCTTCTCCAGACGCTCGGGGCCGTCCCCCGGCTTCATGCGCTCCCAGATGCGCTTCTGATGGAGCGGCTGCAGCTCGGGGAAGTCCCGCTCGGTGAGGCCGAGGCTCCCCAAGTAGTCGAGGTATTCGCTCACGTTCAGCGCGGGCGTGCGTGAGCCGCTGCTCTCGCGCATGATCTCCATGTACTTCGGGGGGAACTCGTTCATCATCACGCCCCCGTTCTCTCCGTCGGAGATCTGCGTGACGAGCGGTGGCACGCGTTTGCCCTTGAGCTCCTTGCGCGACAGGCCGCGAGCCTCGAAGTACGGCTGCATCTGCGCGACGAGCTTCGTGTCGCTGCCCTGCGTCTTCACGATCGCGATGATGCTCGCGGTCTCTCCCTTCGAGCTCCGGCACACGAGCCGGTGCGGGAAATGCGGGTGCGTCGGGTGGCGGCCGGTGTCCGGATGCTCGACCGTGTGCTCTTGCACGAGCACCCACTGATAGCCTGCGTCTTTGAGCGTCTTGACGAACGCGTACGCGACGTCAGGGTGGTTCGGCAGCGCCATCTCGGACGGCGAAAATCCGCGCAATCGCCCGACCGCCTCGAGCCCGAACAGCGACGCGAAGTGGTGCTGGAACGCCCGCACGTGCATTCGATAGTCCTGCACCGGCGTCGAGGGAGCGACGGCGTGCCCCCAGGGCGCACCGAGCCACTCGACACACCGGTTGAGGTCGGGGTCCATCGTGATCCGGCGGAGGTTCTCGAAGACGTCGTGCAGCCCCATCTTCTGCATGCCCCAGAGCAGCGTCCCGCTGTACTCGAGCATCACGCGGGGGTTCTTGCCTTCCTGGACGAGGGCAGGAATGAACTCGCCCATTCGCTTGTAGCACCAGACGAACACCGGCGCGTTGTGATTGTCCCCGATGTGCTGGTTGTTCATCATGTGCTGGAGATTGCTGATGAGCTCGGCAGTCTCCAGACGATCGCCGCCCGCTGGAATCAGCGGTTGGTGCATGTGCAGGCCGATCGCGAACGCAGAGTCGATCTGACCAAAGTCGAGCCGGCTCCGAGCGAGGTCCGGCCGCCGCTCGTGACCGATCGCGATAGCTCGATCGACCTGCTCCTCGGAACCGGAGATGTTGGGCAACCCATTGATCTGTTCTTCTAGTCCGTCCACGGCGTCCTCTTACTTGTGTCGAATGTATTCGTAGATGTTCACGTAATCCTGACCAGCGCGATTCCAGGAGAAGTCCTGGCTCATTCCGGTCTGAACCAACTTTCGGAAATCACCGGGATGGTGGTTCCAGCACCCGACTGCCCGCACCAGCGCGCTCTCGAGGCTCCCCGGGTCGGCGCCGTCGAACGAGTACCCGTTGCCTTGCCCGTTGTACTTGGCCACGTCGAAGACGGTGTCGGCGAGGCCGCCGACGCGGCGCACGATGGGCACGGTGCCGTACCGGAGCCCGATGAGCTGAGTGAGCCCGCACGGCTCGTACAGGCTCGGGACGATGACGAAATCCGAGCCGGCGTAGACGAGGTGCGCGAGGTGTTCGTCGAATCGAAGCTCGAGGTGGCAATCGGGGTCGTCGTTGAGCTGGTGCTTGAGCTGCCAGAATTGGTGATTGATCGCGTTGTCCGGGCTCGTGCCGAGCAGCACGAACTGGCAGCCGTTGCCGAGCGCCCAGAACAGGGCATGCCGGATCAGGTGCACGCCCTTCTGGGAGTCGAGCCGACCCACGTAGGCGATGATCGGCTTGTACGCGTCGCGGAGCCACAGCCGCTCGCGGAGCGCCCGCTTGTTCTCGTACTTGGGCTCGACGTGGCTCGCGTTGTAGTTTCGCGCGATCAGCGGATCGATGTCCGGGTTCCAGTAGTGGTAGTCGAGCCCGTTCACGATGCCGCCGAACTTGTTCTGATGCACGTGCAACGTCCGTGCGAGCCCGTTGCCGAACTCCGTGTGTCGCACCTCCCATGCGTGGTGGCGCGACACCGTCGTGACGAAGTTCGAATAGACGATGCCCGCGCGGGTGAAGTTCACCGCCGAATGCTGCGCGTCGTCGCGCAAGCGATCCTCGGTCAGGTAGTAATGCGGCCGCCCGAGCCCCGTCGCGAACAAGACGTCTTGCCCCGAGATCCCCTGGTGCCTGAAGTTGTGGATGGTGTGGCACGAGCGGACGTCCTGCATGCCGTAGTGCTTGTAGATCTCGAACAACAGCACCGGAGCGAGGCCCGTCTGCCAATCGTGCGTGTGGATGACGTCCGGCCGCTTCCCCGACTTGAACAAGAACTCGAGCGCGGCCTTGGTGAAGAAGGCGAACCGCATGGGCTCGTCCGGAAACCCGTAGAAGGCGCCGCGGCCGAAGAAATTCTCGCGCCCGTGCGGCTCGATGAAGAAGCACTTTCTGCCGTGGACGAACCCGAAATAGACGGTGCAGTGCACACTGCCGTCGAACCACGGCACCCAAAGATCTTGGTACGAAACACACAGTCCCCAGATTTGCCCGTAATCCATGCAATCGTACTTCGGGAGCACGATCTCGACGTGGTGACCTCGAAGCTCGACTTCTCTGCTCAATCCGAAAATGACGTCAGCGAGGCCTCCCACTTTCGCAACGGGAGCGCACTCGGCAGCAACCATGACGATGAACATGTCGACCTCACGGATACCGCTTACGATCGGCGTGAGTGGCTATAGCCCGAACTGCGTCTCGGATCACTGGGCCAAATCGCGGCTCGTCCGTGCGACATCTCGCACACGCACGTCACCTCCCGTTTCACGCGTCCGCTATTCCGTTCACGCTCTCGATCGCGTGTGCATTCATCGTGCGGTCGATGTTCGGTCGTAGCGATTGAGTCTCGGCGACTCGGGCTGCGAGTCGACGAGTCGCAGCCCGCGGAGCCGAAGCGCCACGACCTCCCGCCGGTGGCGCGCGGAGGAGCTCCAGCATCGATGCCTCTCGATGCGTTCCGAATGGGCGAGAAGCCCCAGCTCGCTGCCCACCTCGCGGCGCGTCGACTCGAGGTCTGACGGATCGAGGTCTGACGGACCTCGGGCTGCGAACGAGCGGCTCGCCTCGATAGCGTGGCTCCCTTGCGCCGCTCGCTCGCTCGGGTCGCTTCGTGACCCCGGAGTGTCCTCCTGGAGGGTCGAGCAGCTCGGGAGCACCCGAAGGGGAGCGAGCCCGTCGTCGTGAACGCCCGCGCCAGACGTCCTCGACGCGCGCGGTTCTTGCCTGCTTGGCAGAGGGCCGTCGCGAACACGCGTGATGGCACGGGGCGGCATGGACACACAGCAGCATTTCGAAGAGACGGGCGGCTTTCGCGGCGTAGTGATCGCGCGCGAGGATCCTCGGTACGAGGAGGCGCGTCGCGTCTGGAACGGGATGATCGACAAGCGGCCGGAAGGGATCCTCCGCTGCAGGAGCGAAGCGGACGTGGTCGAGGCCGTGCGCATCGCGCGCCGACGGGGTCTGCCGGCGTCGGTGCGCGGCGGCGGTCACCACGTGGCCGGCGGAGCGCTCGTCGAGGGCGGGCTCGTCATCGACCTCTCGGAGATGCGCGCCGTTCGGTTCGATCCGGCAACGGAGACGGCCCACGCCGAGGGCGGTGCCCGCCTGTCCGACGTCGACGCCGAGACCCTGCCCCGGGGGAGGACCGTGCCGATGGGCGTGTTCGGGGACACCGGCATCGCCGGCCTCACGCTGGGCGGCGGCTACGGCTGGCAGGCGCGCGCTCGCGGGCTCACGTGCGACAACTTGCAGTCGGCGCGCGTCGTGACCTCCGACGCACGAGTCCTCGTGGCGAGCGCGGACCAGCACGGAGACCTGTTCTGGGCGCTTCGGGGGGGTGGCACGCACCTCGGGGTCGTGACGGCGTTCGAATATCGCACGCACGCGATGCCTGCCCGCGTGCGCCAGCTCTTCATCGCGTTCCCCATGGATCAGGCGAAGGACGTCCTCGCCGGTCTGCGCGCGCTGCGCGCCGAGATGCCGGACGAGCTCGGCGCCATCCTCGTCTTTTGGACATTTCAGCCGTCGCCCGCGATCCCGAAGGAGCTCTGGCATCGCCCGTTCGTCGGGCTCGTCGGTGTCGATCTGCGCCCCCTCGAGCAGGGCGAGGAGACCCTCGAACGCCTGAGGCGTCTCGGGACGGTGTCGTTCGACGGCAGCCGTACGGTTCCGTTCGGCCTCGTGCAGCAATTCTTCGACGACGACTACCCGGCGGGAGCTCGGTACTACTGGCGCTCGACCTACCTCGAGGATCTCTCGGACTCCGTCGCCGACGTCTTGATCGATCTCGCCGCCCGTCGCCCGTCTCCCCTCTCCTCCCTGGACGTCTGGCTGCTCGGCGGCGCGATCGCTCGCGTGCATCCGTCGGAAACTCCGCTCGCACACCGCGCCGCCCCGTACCTGATCGGCATCGAAGCCAACTGGAGCGATCCCCGAGACGACGCGGCGAGCTTGGCTTGGGGTCGCGAGGTGCGCCGCCGGCTCGCGCCCCACGCGACGGGCGGCACGTACATCAATTTCGAGAACCCCTACGTCGAAGGCCGCGACGCGGCCGTGTACGGTGACAACGCCCGGCGAGTGCTCGCGATTCGGTCGAAGTACGATCCTCTCGGTCTGTTCGCGCCGCGCCCGTGAACGAGTCGCGCGCACCCGCTCGACCTCGAGTCAGCGCTCGTCCACGACGCGGACGCCCGGTATCTTGCGGAACACGGGCAGGAGCTCGGCGGCCACGGCGGCGATCCGCGGCACGTGGCGCATGCTGCGCGCGCACACCAGGAAGAACTCCACTTGGGAGAGCGGGAGGTCGACCGGAACGTCCAAGGATCGGCGCCGCGGCTCGCCGAGCTACGTCGGCTCGGCGCGATCCGAGATGACGTTCCGGACGGCCGTGCACAAGACGTCGAGATCGACGGGTTTGTCGAAGACCGCGACCGCGCCGAGCTGCTGCGCGCGCTCGTGGGTGTGCCGATCGGCGAGGCCGGTGATCAGCACGACCGGTGTGTCCGGCAGGTAGCGCCGAATTCCGGTCAGGATGTCGATGGCGGTGTATCCGGGCATGCAAATGTCCGAGACGATGGAGTCGAAGCGCGCCAGACTGCCCTCCACGTCGATCGAGTCGGCGAGGCGATCGAGCAGCGCGGTGCCGTCCGCCACCTCCGTCACCTCGAACCCCGCTTCCGTCAGCTTCAGGGCGATGAGAGCGCGCAGATCGGCATCGTCTTCGGCAAGGAGCACGCGTTTCGTCGCGGCGCCCGGGGCAAAGCCGCTGTGGGCGCTTCCCGACGCGGTGCGGGGTTCGCGCTCGCTGGCCGGGCCCTGGGATGATTGCTTCATGGCGAAATTCCTCAACTGGGAGCGCTATAAGCAAGAGACATGCCGCTCACGCGCGTCCTGTCCCCGTGACCTCGAGCGCGCTCCGGCGAGCGAGCACGACGAGCACGCTAGTCGGAAGTTCCGAGTCGAAAGCGCAGGCGCACGCGGACGTCCCCGTCGCCGTTGCGCACCTTCTCGAGCGAGAACGGCCCGAACGCGGACCGATCCAGGACCTCACCGCGCACCGGCGGTGTGTCGTCCGGCGCGGGCGCAGCGCTCGCGCGGACGGCGTCCGAGGGCGTGAGCCCCTCGGCGGGAGCGAGGCGCTTCGCCTTGAGCTGCTGCGCGAGCGCCGCGACCGGAGCGGCGATGTGGCAAGCAGCACCGCCGTGGATGATGCCGACGACGCGGAGCTGCTCGTCGAGCAGGGGCGCCCCCGAATCACCCGGACGCGCGCGCACGCTCGTGAAGAGAGCGTCGGAGACGCCGGGCAGGGACGGGCAGCTGCCGAGGCGCAAGATGTGGGCGACCTGCGTGCGCGACGGGCGATCCACGCGCCCGACGAAGAGGATGCGTTCCCCGGGCTCCGGCAGCTCCGACTCGAGCTCGAGCGGTTCGACGGGCAGCGCCTCGTCGAGCGCGAGGAGCGCCGTGTCGCGCGTTCGGTCGATGAGCGCCACCATGGCTTCGAGGCGTCGATTCCCAAAGCGAACTTGGACGAGCTCCGCGTTCTCGGGAATGCAGTGCGCCGCGGTCAGCACCTGAGTGGGGCTCCCGACGATGGACCCCGCACACGATCGCTCCGGCAGGGTCACCGTGACGGCCCGGACTCGGCGCTTCTCCGCGCGCAGGAGGTGCGCGTCGGTCCCCTCGGCGGGGACCTCCCGTCGCGGCTCGCCGGAGCACGCGGAAAAACCCGCGCCCTCCGCGTGCGCCCCCGCGCCGGTGAGCAGCAGGGTCGAGAAGCTCGCCGTCGCCACGAATCGCGCAAAGAACCGCCGCATAGCAGGAGTTTAACACCCGGAGCGCCTTTCGCCCGACCCAGCACGCCCCGAACGCGAGCGTCGAAATGCCACGGGTGCGACAAGAGCGCGCGCGCACCACCGAGTGGAACCGAGGGGGGTGGTATAGAGACTCCATGCCTTCTGCTCTCGAGGCGCGAGCGGCACGCCTCTTCTGCGTCGGCTTCCACGGTCTCGAGCCGAGCCCGGAGCTCGCCGAGCTGACGAAGCGCGGCGTGAGAAGCGTCGTTCTGTTCGCGCGCAACGTCGGAGAACCGCGCGAGGTCGCGGAGCTCACGCGGCGCCTCAAGGCGCTCACGAGCGAGCCGCTCGCCGTCGCCGTGGACCAGGAGGGCGGCAACGTGCGACGCCTGCGGCGTGGCTTCTCGGAGATCCCGAGCATGCGCGCTATCGGGCGGACCGGGGACGCGGAGCTCGCTCACGCCACGGGGAAACTGCTCGGCAGCGAGCTCCGCGCGGTGGGGATCGACGTCGCGTTCGCCCCGGTGCTCGACGTGGACACCAATCCGGAGAACCCCGTCATCGGCGCACGCTCGTTCGGCTCGGACCCCGAGCTCGTCGCGCGGCTCGGCGTCGCGCTCGCACGCGGGATCGAGAGCGTGGGCGTCGCCGCGTGCGGCAAGCATTTCCCCGGCCACGGCGACACCGCTCTCGATTCGCACCTCGCGCTGCCACGCCTCGCCCACGCGCGCGAGCGGGTGGACGCGATCGAGCTCGTGCCGTTCCGCGCAGCAGCGAGAGCG
>CAYYWA010000073.1:16014-19980 GCA_964475255.1 uncultured Sorangium sp. | reverse complement strand
CGCTCCGGGGCGGTGTGGCGACGGAACCCGGGACGACGACGAGGAGGGCGACGACGGGAACGACTCCAACTCCGACGCCTGCACGACGAACTGCAAGAGCGCCGTGTGCGGGGATCGCTACGTGCACCTCGGGGTCGAAGACTGCGACGACGGAAACGACGTCGACGACGACTCCTGCCCCGCCAACTGCCGCATCGAGTGCGGCGACGGATTCCGGAGCGCCGGGGAAGACTGCGACGACGGCAATACGGTGAACAACGACGGGTGCAGCAGGAACTGTGTCGTCGAGCCTTATTGCGAGTCCTTCACGGACGTCACCTGCTCCACGGGGGCAACCCACTGGTGTCAGCTCACGCCCACCTCCTGCGGTGCGGAGGATTCCGAGGAGGCCAAGATCGCGTGCCAGGTCTGCACGGGGCAGCCCTGCGAGATCGTGGGCGGCCCGGGCGGCTGCGACAACGCCAGCATGGCCCCCTCCGGGTCCTGCGCGCTCACGTTCCTCTACGGAGGTGGGCTCTGCAACCTGAACGCCGTCGCGGACTGCAACGGCGTCATCGGCTCGTGGTGCGACTTCGATTGACGCGCAGGGCCCGCCCGGTACGGCCCTGGCCGAGGCGCGACGTTCTCCGAAGGGCCCTGGCGAACGTACGCTTTCGCCCGTCGAGCGCACCCATCCCTTGACTCGTGGCGCCCTGGCGGCTAGGAATGCCGCCCTTCCGTCCCCGGGGCCTGCCCGGGGCACACCTTCCAGGACGATTTCTGATGCGCACGTACGTGGCGAAACCCGCCGAGGCTCACGCGACCCGCAAGTGGTACGTGGTCGACGCCGAGAACCAGCCACTGGGCCGACTGGCTTCCAAGATCGCGACCGTGCTGCGGGGCAAGCACAAGCCCACGTACACGCCGCACGTCGATACCGGTGACTTCGTCATCGTGGTCAACGCCAGCAAGGTCAAGCTGACGGGCAACAAGGCCAACGAGAAGATGTACTACCGGCACAGCGGCTACCCGGGCGCGATCCGGGGCGACCGCTACAGTGAATTGGTGGAGCGTCACCCCGAGGCGCCGATCACGCGCGCCGTGAAGGGGATGCTGCCGAAGAACGTGCTCGGGCGCCAGATGCTGGACAAGTTGAAGGTCTACGGCGGATCGGACCATCCGCACCGGGCGCAGAAGCCCGAGGCGCTCGCGCTCTGAGCCCCAGGAAACGACGATGACCGACACGCAAGCGACCTACTCGACCGGTAAGCGAAAGACGGCGGTTGCCCGCGTTTGGCTGCGCCCTGGAAGCGGCAACGTGGTGGTGAACGGACGCCCGATCGATGAGTATTTCGAGCGGGAGACCTCCCGCATGGTCGTGCGGCAGAGCCTCGAGATCCTCGAGGTGCACGACAAGTACGACGTGCTCGCGACCGTCAAGGGCGGCGGCCACAGCGCGCAGGCCGAGGCCATGCGCCACGGTATCGCCCGTGCGCTCACGGCGGAGGATGGCGAGCGGCGCCGTCCCCTCAAGCGCGCCGGCTATCTGACCCGCGACGATCGCAAGAAGGAACGCAAGAAGTACGGTCGCGCGGGCGCACGCAAGCGCTTCCAGTACTCGAAGCGCTGATCACGCTCCGAAGCCGGGCGCGTTTCCCGCGGCCGGCTTGGCCTCCTCCTTCTTCTACTTTGGGCGCCCTGCTTCACGCGGGAGCGCCCTTTTTCATTCGTGCCCCTTTTCGTTCGTAGGGGCGCCGAAAGCCGGTCGGGGGGTGCTCCGATCGCGTCCGCGGCTCGGGGTCGAGCACGGGCCGCGTCGCGTCGCAGCAGGTCGATCTCCCCGAATAATGGGCCGGGCACCCTTGCGCGCCGCGGAAAGCCTGAGAGGATTGGGATTTCCCATGCCGTTCACGCTCAGAAGCGAGTTCTCGCCGAAGGGGGATCAGCCGGCCGCGATCGAGTCGCTGGTTCGCGGCTTCGCCGAGGGCGCGCCCATGCAGACGCTGCTCGGGATCACCGGCAGCGGCAAAACGTTCACGATCGCGAACCTGATCCAGCGGCTCCAGCTGCCGACGCTGATCATTGCCCCGAACAAGACGTTGTCGGCCCAGCTCTACGCCGAGATGCGCGACCTGTTCCCCGAGAACGCGGTCGCGTTCTTCGTGAGCTACTACGACTACTACCAGCCCGAAGCCTACATCCCGAACACAGACACCTACATCGAGAAAGACGCGATCATCAACGACCAGATCGATCGCATGCGCCACCACGCGACGCGATCACTGCTGTCGCGGTCGGACGTGATCATCGTCGCCAGCGTGAGCTGCATCTACGGCATCGGCTCCGCGGAGACGTACTCGGGGTTGCTGATCGAGATCACGAAGGGCGAAGAGCTCCGGCGCGACGAGCTCCTGCGGCGGCTCGTCGACATCCAATACGAGCGCAACGACACCGACTTTCACCGCGGCACGTTTCGCGTGCGCGGCGACGTGGTCGAGATCTTCCCCGCGTACGAAGAGTCGATCGCGATCCGCGTCGAGTTCTTCGGGGACGAGGTCGAGACGATCAGCGAGGTGGACCCGCTCCGCGGCAAGATCCTGGGCTCGCTCGATCGGTACGCCGTTTATCCTGGGTCGCACTACGTCACGCCCCGTCAGCAGCTGCAGCGCGCGATCGCGGGGATCCGCGACGAGCTCCGGGATCGGCTCGACTACTTCGACAAGAACGGGCGCTTCGTCGAGAAGCAGCGCCTCGGGCAGCGCACGCTCTACGACCTCGAGATGCTCGAGCAGATGGGGTTCGTGCAGGGGATCGAGAACTACTCGCGACACCTGTCGGGGCGTTCTCCGGGTGACCCGCCCCCGACCCTGATCGACTATTTTCCCAACGACTTCTTGCTCATCATCGACGAGTCGCACCAGACGGTGCCCCAGCTCGGCGCGATGTACCGCGGCGACCGCTCCCGCAAGGAGACGCTCGTCGAGTACGGGTTTCGCCTGCCGAGCGCGCTCGACAACCGCCCGCTCAAGTTCGAGGAGTTCGAGAAGTACATGAAGCGGGTGGTGTTCGTCTCGGCGACGCCGGGCGACTACGAGGTCGCGCACAGCGGCGGCCACGTGATCGAGCAGCTCATCCGCCCGACGGGCCTTCTGGATCCCGAGGTCTCGGTGCGCCCCGTGGCGGGCCAAGTGGACGACCTGTTCGCCGAGATCCGGAAGCGCGTGGACGCCAACGAGCGCGTCCTCGTGACCACCCTGACCAAGCGCATGGCGGAGGAGCTCACGGAGTACTACGCCGAGCTCGGCATTCGAGTGCGCTACCTGCACTCCGATATCGACACGCTGGAACGCGTCGAGATCCTCCGCGACCTGCGCGCGGGTGAGTTCGACGTGTTGGTCGGGATCAACCTGCTTCGCGAGGGACTGGACCTCCCCGAGGTGAGCCTCGTCGCGATCCTCGACGCGGACAAGGAAGGCTTCTTGCGCAGCCCGCGCTCGCTCATCCAGACGATCGGGCGCGCCGCCCGCAACGCGAACGGGCACGTCATCATGTACGCCGATCGCATCACCGACGCGATGAAGGTCGCCATCGACGAGACGCGGCGCCGTCGCTCGCTCCAGATCGAGTACAACACGAAGCACGGAATCACGCCGGAGACCGTGAAGCGCGCCATCTTCGACATCAATCCGGCGAGCGGACAGGGCGACTACTACGCCGTGCCGCGCGGCGAAGCCCGCACGAGCGCGACCCCGGCGCGTACGGGCGCCTCCGCCGGCGAGGGCGTCGATCTCGCCGAGCGCATCCAAGCGCTCCGCCAAGAGATGTTCTCGGCTGCGGAGAACCTGCAGTTCGAGACGGCGGCGCGGCTGCGCGACGAGATCCGCCGCCTGCAGGGGCTGTCGGGAACGTCGGAGGCAGAACCTCCGCGATCGGCGACGGGTGCGCGCCCGGCAGCTCGCCCCGCTCGGCGCGGCGCCGCTGCGGGGC
>CAYYWA010000073.1:0-16004 GCA_964475255.1 uncultured Sorangium sp. | reverse complement strand
GGGTGCGGGCGGGGGTGGGGGTTACTCGGCCCCACCAAACGCGGGTTCGAGCGGGGTAACGGGGGTCTCACCGCGAGATTCGGCGGCGGTGCGCGCGAGTGGGCGGCGGTGCGCGGCTGCCCTCGGTTCGACCAGAGTGTCCGGCCGATCCGATTAACCCGGCTCGGGCGCGGTCGTTCGATGAATGGATCATGCTCGGCAGCGCGGGACCGTATACGCTCGTGACCCGCATTCACGAGTCGACGGCGAGCGAGGTGTATCGCGGATACCGCACCTCGGATCGCATGCCGGTCGTCGTGAAGACGTCGCGGGGCGAGCGCCCGACGTCTCTCGAGCTCGCGCGCCTGGGGCACGAGTACACGATCTTGACGTCGATCGATGTCTCGTGCGTCCCACGCCCGCTCGGCCTGGAAAAGCAGGGTCGCGGCCTGGCGCTCGTGCTCGAGGACGGCGGGGATCGGACGCTCGAACAGCGCCTCGCCGCGGAGGAGCTCGACGTGCGCGAGCGGCTCGAGCTCGCCGTCGCGCTGGCCAGCGTGGTCGAGTGCGTGCACGCCGCGCGCGTGATCCACCGGGACATCAAGCCCGCGCATTTCGTGTACTCCGCGAGCGACCCGCGTCGCCTCAAGCTGCTCGACTTCGGCATCGCGACGCGCCTTTCCCATCACGACCAGGCGGCTCCGGATCCCGGAAAGCTCGAAGGCACGCTCGCCTACGTGTCACCGGAGCAGACCGGGCGCATGAATCGCGTGGTCGATCGCCGCTCGGATCTCTACTCGCTCGGCGTCGTGCTCTACCGCCTCTTCACGGGGCGCCTGCCGTTCGAGAGCGACGACCCGCTCGAGCTCGTGCACGCGCACATCGCGCGCGTCCCCCCGTCTCCGCGCGAGCTCGCGAGGGACGTGCCCGACATGGTCGACCGCATCGTCGTCCGCCTGCTCGCGAAGGTCGCCGAAGATCGCTATCAGAGCGCCACCGGGCTGCGTCGCGATCTCGCTCGCTGCAAAGAATCACTCAAGAACCAGACCATCGTCCCGTTCGCGCTCGGAGAGGACGACTTCACGGGAGAGCTCGTGCTCCCGCAGAAACTCTACGGGCGCGATCGAGAGCTCGCCGCCCTGGTCGGCGCGTTCGAGCGCGTGTCGGCAGGCGCCGTCGAGCTCGTCTTCCTCTCCGGATACTCGGGGGTCGGCAAATCCGCGCTGGTCTCCGAGCTCGAAATGCGGGTCATCGGGCGCGCGCGCTTCGCCGCCGGCAAGTTCGATCTGTTGAACCGCAGCGTCCCCTATGCCGCGATCACGAGCGCGTGCCGCGCGCTCGTCCAGGGAATCCTCGCCGAGCCGCCCGCGGAGCTCGCCCAGAAGCGGCGACAGCTGGTCGCCGCGCTCGGCACGAACGGTCGCGTGATGACGGAGCTCGTGCCGGAGCTCGAGCTCGTGCTCGGCCCTCAACCCGAGCTCGTCGAGCTCGGCCCGACCGACGCGGAGCACCGCTTCGAGCTCACCTTCTCGAGCTTCGTCGCGACGTTCGCCCGACCCGATCGTCCGCTCGTGCTGTTCCTCGACGACCTGCAGTGGGCCGATGCCGCCTCGCTCGGGCTGCTCGAGAACCTGCTCGCCGCCTCGGGCCTCCGGTATCTGCTCGTGATCGGCGCGTACCGCGAGAAGGAGGTCACCGCGAGCCACCCGCTCTCGCTCACGCTCGCGGAGCTCGCGAAGACGGGCGTACCGATCGAGCGCATCGCCCTCGAGCCGCTCGACCTCGAGACGGTGACTCGACTGCTCGGCGACTGCCTCGGCCCGTTCTCCGGGCGCGTCGCGCCGCTCGCGCGGGTGATCCACGAGAAGACGGGAGGCAACCCGTTCTTCATCGGCCAGTTCTTGGGCAGCCTCACGCGCGACGGCTCGCTCGAGTACGATCCTCGGAGCCGAGCGTTCAGCTACGACCTCGACCGCATCGAGTCCAAGGCGGCGACGGACAACGTCGTGGACTTCTTGGTCGAACGCCTACGCGCGCTGCCGCCCGAGGCGCAGACGGCGTTGTCGCTGGCCTCGTGCATCGGCCACACCTTCGATACCGAGCTCCTCGCGCTGGCCTCCGAGCGCAGCGCGGCGCTCGATCTCCTGCCCGCCCTCCGCGAAGGCTTCATCGTGCCGCTCGACGGCAACTACCGGTACGTCGAGACCGGATCCGCGCTCGGCACGGCCGCGAACGGTGAGCCCGGCATCAAGGCCACGTACCGCTTCCTCCACGATCGCGTGCAACAGGCCGCGTCGGGGCTCCTCGACGAGCAGCGGACCGTCGCGGTGCACCTGCGGCTCGCCCGAATCCTGCTCGAGCGGCACCAGCACGAGCCGAAGGGCGACGCGGTGTTCGACGTCGTGGACCACATGAATCGCGCGGTTCCGCTGCTCGATCCGGCCGAGCGACGCCTGCTCGCCCGCCTCGACGTTTCGGCGGCCCGCCGCGCCCGCAACGCCGCCGCCCCCGTGGCCGCGACGCGCTACCTCGAGGTCGCCCTCACGCTGCTCGGCGATTCTGGCTGGGTGGACGAGTACGCGCTCACGCTCGCTGCCACGTCCCTGAAGGCCGAGTGCGAGTATCTCCAGGGGCACGCCGAGGAGGCGTTCCGGCTGCTCGACCTCGTCGAGCGCCGGGCGCGAACGGACCTCGATCGCGTCCCGGCTCGGAACCTGCGCTCGACGGTGCTCACGAACGTCGGGCAGCTCGAGGCCGCCTCGGAGAACAGCGCGGAGACCGCGCGCATGCTCGGCCTGCCGATTCCTCCCGTGCACGATAGGGCGGCGCTCGGAGCGGCGCTGACGGAGCGCTTCGCCGCGTACCAGGCGGCGCTCGGCGACCGGGACATCGCGTCCCTCGCCGAGCTGCCGCCCATGACGGATCCGCAAAAGCTGGCGTTGAACGAGACCCTCGCGCACGCGATCCCGGCCGCCTACCAATCGAACCAGGAGCTCGCGGTGCTCTTCGTGCTCGCGGCGGTGGAGCTCCCGCTCGTCCACGGCACGGCGCCGCTCTCGCCCTTCATCTACGCGCAGTACGGCATGGTTCACGCGACGATCACGGGAGACTTCGAGAAGGCGTACCGCTTCGGCGAGCTCGGCCTCTCGCTCGCCGAGAAGCTCAAGAACCCGGCCGCGATGGGACCCACGCTGTTCATCGTCGCCGGTTTCGTCTCCCACCTGAGAAAGCCCATCTCGCGAAGCCTCGCCCTGTTCCGGACGGGCCTCCGGCACTGCCTCGAGCTCGGCGATCACCTCCACGCGGCCTACTGCGCGTCGATCGGGCTGAACTATCGGCTCTACGCGGGAGAGCCGCTCGAGGAGTTGGTCCGCGACGTTCCGGCGTTCCTCGAGCTCATGGATCGCACGGACGACGCGGTGAACCCCGCATTCGTCACCGCGTGCGAGCGCGCGGCCCTGGCGCTCTTGGGTCGGACGCGCGCTCCCGGAACGCTCGATGGAGACGGCTTCGAGGAAACGGAGTTCGAAGCGCACGCCCCCGTCCCGGTGCTCCCGCTCTACTTCGTCGCCAAGAGCATGGTGCGCCTCCTCTGGCACCGACCCGCGGAAGCCCTCGACGCGGCGAACCGCTCGAACCCCCTACCCTGCATGTTCTACGGGGCCCTGCGGCACTACTACCGCGGGCTGGCCCAGCTCGCCCTCGCGCGAGAGCACGGAGGCGAGCCCGCCCTCGTGGAGGCGGCCCGGGAGGGGCTCGCGCGCCTGCGCGCGTGGGCAGACGCAGCGCCCCGAAACCATGCGCACCGGTGCGCGCTGCTCGAGGCCGAGCTCGCCGCGACGGTGGGCGACGCCGGCGAGGCCCTCGAAGGGTACGAGCGCGCGATCGCGCTCGCCGCCGAGCACGGGTTCGTCCAAGACGAAGCGCTCGCCAACGAGCTCTACGGGAGCTTCCATCGAGCACGCGGGCGCACCAAGGTGGCCCGCCTCTATTTCACCGAGGCGGCGTACGCCTACGAGCGCTGGGGCGCGACGGCCAAGGTCGAGGCGCTCACGGCCGAGCACGGCTTGAAGCGAGAAGACCGTCCCACCGAGCTCGAGGGCGGGTCGGGCTTCGAGACGTCGCGGTTCGACGGACGGCTCGACCTCGCCGCGGCGGTGCGCGCGACACAGGCGATCGCCACCGAGCTCGTGCTCGACAAGGTCGTCGAACGGCTCATGCGGACCGTCGTCGAGAGCGCCGGGGCGCAGCGCGGGTTCTTGATCCTCGATCGGGACGGTGACCTCGAGCTCCATGCAGGCATCACCCTCAACCCGGACGCCGTGGAGCTCGACATGCGACGACCGCTCGCCGACGCCTTCGAGATCGCGGCGACGGTGGTCCAGTACGTGGCGCGCACGCGCGAAGCCGTGGTTCTCGCCGACGGCTCCCGGGATGCTCGCTTCGGGACCGATCCGTACGTCGCCATCGCCAAGCCCAAGTCCGTGCTCTGCGTGCCCATGCTCCACCGCGGACGCCTTTCGGGCGTGCTCTACCTCGAGAACAATGCGGCGACCGACGCGTTCAGCCCGGCGCGGCTCGCGATGCTCCGCTTCCTCTCGGCACAGGCGGCCGTGGCGCTCGAGAACGCGCGGCTGTACGGCGAGCTCAACGCCACGACCGAGCGCCTGAAGCGCGCCAACGAGAGCCTCGCCGCGGAGGTGAGCCAGCGCACCGCAGAGCTCGGGCGCACCCTCGAAGAGCTGTGGAGCGAGACGGATCTGGCGCGCAAGATCCAGGCGCTCGCGCTCCCCGCGACGACGCGCCTTTCGCACTACGAGGTCGCCGCGACGCTGCTCCCGGCGACCAGCATGGGGGGCGACTGCTACGACGTGATCCGAGCGGATGGCCAGGATTGGGTGCTGATTGGGGACGCTTCCGGCCACGGCATCACGGCCGCGCTCTCGGCGATGCTGGTCCAGACCGCGGCGCGGTCCGTCGCGCTCGCCGGCTCGGAGGTCACTCCGAAGCTCTCGCCCGCGACCGTGCTCGCGCGCGTCAACGCCGCGGTCCGCGAGCGCCTCGCCCGCATCCGAGACGGACAATACGTGAGCCTCACCGCGCTGGCGCTCGAAGACTGCAGAGTGCGCTACTCGGGCCTGCACCAGGACGTGCTGGTTTATCGGGCGACCCGGGACGTCGTCGAGCGCTTCGAGACCCGGGGCGTCTGGCTCGGCATCGTGGACGACATCTCCGGCCTGCTCGAGGTCGACACGATCGAGCTCGCCGAGGGCGACCTCTTGCTCTTGTTCACCGACGGGTTGACCGAGCTCCCGCTCGGCGACGACCCGCTCGGGACGCCGGGGTTGATGCGCCGCTTTCACGCGCTCGCGCGCGAGGCGGGGGATCCGCAAGCCGTCGTCTCCGGCTTGCTCGAACCGCTCGGCGCTCGGCCGGTCGCCGACGACGTCACGCTCGTCGCGCTCCGCTACGCGCCGCTCCGCTCCTGAGCCTCCGCGTTGGCCTCACCCCGGCCAGGCCATGGACATCGCGAGCGTCGCGATGGCGAGCGGCACCGTCCACAGCGCGAACAGGCCGAAACGACCAGTAGCGACGACGCGCCGAAGAACGAGGAGCGCCACCAGTCCGGTCGCGAACGCGACCACGGCGCCGGCGAGGGCCGGTCCCGCGGGAAAGGGCTGGCCGATCACGTGACGCAGCTCGAGCACGATCGCTCCGAGCACCGCGGGGAGCGACATGAGGAACGACAGCTCGAACGCGCGATCGGGACGAACCCCGAGCCAGAGCGCGCTCGTGATGGTGGCGCCGCTGCGGGAGAGGCCGGGGAGCACGGCGAGCCCTTGGGCGATCCCGACGAGCAGCGCCGCGGCGACGGAAGGGTGCTCGCGCGTCCCCGGGCGCACCCAGAAGGTCGAGGCCACGCACGCGCTCGTGGCGAGGAAGCCGATGCCGACGACGAAGGGCGAGTGCGTCCACTGCTCGACCGCGTCCCGCAAGGTGAGCCCGATCGCTGCCGTCGGAAGCGACGCGGTCGCCACGATCAAAGCATCCCGCGCACCGGGGCTCCGCGTGAAGCGCGAGGGCCGTGCCACGGCGAACAGCCCCTCCGCGGCCATGCGCTTGAGCCGTTTGCGGACGACGATGGCCGTCGCGACCAGCGTCCCGGCGTGGAGCATCACGTTGAACGTGAGCCCTCCATCCTGAACACGGAACAGGAGCGAAAACAGGGCCAGATGACCGTCGCTCGAAACCGGTAGAAACTCCGTGATGCCCTGGACTGCGCCGAGCAGCAACGCGTCACGGAACGGGTGAGTCATGCCCCGTCTCGTAGCATCCGAGGCCCCTCGCGAACCAGTGCCGGGCGAGGCGCGAACCCTCCCCGGAGCGGTCCGGGCCGCGGTGAATCCCACGGGGAGGACTAGCGCGGGACGGGCGGACGGCCCTTCCCGAGGGGGCGGCTCATTTCCCCATCTCCTCCAGAATCGCCGCGAGCTCCCGCTCGGGCACGAAGCGCCGCCGCACGGTGAAGACCTCGCCCGAGGCGTCCACGGCGACGAGCGTCGGGAGCGTCTCGACGCCGTACTGGGTGTTCACGGCGCCGTCCACGTCCTCCACGACGATCCACGAAGGGCGCTCCCGCTCGAGGTACTGCCGCGCGTCGCTCGGGCGATCGCTCACGTTCACGCCGAGCACGACGACGTCCGGGTAGCGAGCCCGCACCGCCTCGATCACCCGCGCCTGATCGCGGCACGGCCGGCACCAGCTCGCCCAGAAGTCGAGCAGGACCGGCTTGCCCCGTTGTTCGGAGAGCCGGACCCGCGCGTTCGGCTCTCCCCCGTGGATGACCGGGAGCGCGAAGTCGGGGGCCGGCTCGCCCTCGAGCCCGCGCGGCCCGAGGCGAGGCAACGCGAACGCTCCGAACAGCACCGCGGCGACGAGCACGAGGGCCACCGTGATCCAGCCCTGGCGCGGATCGGCGACCCTCGGCTTCGAGGTGCGGCTAGGCTCCCGTGCCAACGGAGACTCCCCGCTCGACGTGGCGTTCGATGGCGCTCCGCGCGAGCGCGGCCGCAGAAGAGCCGTAAGCGGGCAAGCGCACGCGGATGCGGGCGCCGCCGAGCTCGCTCTCGCCGGCGCTGATGCTTCCGCCGTGCTCGATCACGGTCTTTTTCACGATGGCGAGGCCCAGGCCCGTCCCGTCGTGTTTGGTGGTGAAGTACGGGTCGAACACGGTCTCGCGCAGCCCCTCGGGGATCCCCGGGCCGCTATCCTCCACGTCGAGGTTGTAGACGTCGGCCTCGCGCGACAAGCGCACGCGCACCGTTCCGCGCCCGGTCCCCTCCGCTCCCCCGACGGCTTGCAGCCCGTTCTCGATCAAGTTCACGAGAACCCGACGCAACATCTGCCGGTCGATCAGCACGTCCGCGCGCTCTTCGGGCACGTCGAAGACGAGCTCGACGCCCGGCGGACGCGGCAACGCCGCCTCGGCCGGTAGCTCGCTCGCGTCGTGCTCACCGCCCTGTGTCGAGAGCCGCCGCTGCTGCTCGCGCAGAAAGCGCGAGAGGTCCTCGCGCTCGAGCTCGGCGCGCGGCAGGCGAGCAAATTCGGAGAACTCGCCCACGAGGCGCCGCAGCGTTCCCACTTCGTCTTCGATGATTTCCAAGGTCGAGTCGAGGAGCTTCCGGTAGGTGCCATCCCCGCCGTCGTAGCGGCGGTGGACTTCCTGCACGGCGAGCTGGATGGGGGTCAGAGGGTTTTTGATCTCGTGAGCGAGCCGCCGAGCCATCTCCTGCCAGGCCCCGATGCGTTGCAAGTATTCTATTCGCGAGCGGCTCTCGGCAACTTCCGACAGCATGCGGTTGAACGCGCGGGCCAGGTCGGCGATCTCGTCCTTGCCGCCCTCGGGGACGCGGATGCCGAGGTCGCCCTGGGCCACGAGCTTCGTCGCCCGCGCGAGCTCGCCGATGCGCACGGACACGTTGCGCGCCAGGAGCGCGCCCACGGCGACGGCGAGCGCGATGGTGATCCCGAGCAGCGTCGCGAACGCCAGCACGTAGCTCGTCTGGTCCGCCTCGCGTCGGCGCTCGATCGTCGCGTACGTCTCGAGGAACTGATTCATCTCGGACAGCTCGTCGAAGCGCTTGCGGTCGGCCGCGAACACCGCGACGAGGGTCGGCGCGTCGTCCGTGTCGTCGCTCCCGAGCGAACGCTCGACCTCGAGGCGGTTCTCCCGCGTCGGGTCGACGGGGCTGCCGCGATCGACGCGCGCGAGCTCTCGCCCGTCGGCGCTCGTCACCGCGAGCGAGACGAGGCTCGGATGCTCGCCGAACGCGGCGCGGAGCTCGGCGTCGAGACGCGCCCGGTCGCCCGCCTCCGCCGCGTCACGCAGCCGAGCGCGCTCCGCGATGGCGGCCGCTTCGGCGCGCATCAAGCTCTTCACCGTGTGGGCGAGCTCCGAGTAGAGCCCGAGCGAGCGATCCAGGTGGATCCGGATCTCGGGGAGGTAGAAGCGGGCCGCGGTCTGGCGCACGGTGGAGTCGGCGAGCCAGATCGCGAACAGCACCGGAATGAGCGCCGTGAGCACGATTGCGAGCGCGAGCCGATGCCGGATCCGGCCGAGTACCGCCATTTTCGGCAGTCTGCCCCGCACCGTCGGAGGGGAGCAAGGGAGGCACGCCGGGTCAACGCCGCGCGAGGAGCCGGCCGAGCAGCCTCAGCGGGTCGAACCCGAGCCGGGCGACGAGGTCGCCCTCGAAGAGCGGCAGGCCGCGTTCGAGCGCGGGCGCGATGTTCACGCCGCGCAGCCACGTGTCCGCGCCGAACCGGGAAGCGAGCCCCCGCACGGCGCCGAACAGCGCGCGTCCCGCGTCGAGGCCGAGCGGCACCGAGACGCCGAGCGTCGCCGGCTCGAGCACGATGTCGCGCGTCACCACCGCGGTGGTGAACGCCCCGGGCACGGGGTTCTCGGCGAGCGCCTGGAACGTCGCGAGCTCGCCGAAGCAGCCGAGCGACAGCGGGCCCACCGCCTGCCGCGCCGCCTCCGCGAGGTGGTAGTAGTCGCGCCGGAAGTCACCGGAGAGCAGGCCCATCGCCGGGCGGAGCTCCCCGGGGCCGACGAGCGTCTCGATGCCGAGGGGGCCGCGACGGAATGCGGCGGCCGTGTAGAGGTCACCCGCGTGGAAGACGCCGAGCAGCGCGACGCGATCGATCGCGCAGAGCCCGTCGAGCGCGCGCAGCACGGCGCGCTCCGTCGGAATGGGCCACTCCGCGACCGGCCAGGGCCACACCGCGAGGCGACCCTCCGCCTCGAGCTCTCGCAGACCGCCGAGGAGCTCGAGCAGCTGCGACAGCCCCGTGTCCTCGCGACGGAGCCGCTCTCCGAAGCGCTCGGCGAGCCGCTCGAGCGCGCCTACGGCGATCTGCGCCGACCACACGGCCCGATGCCGCGCCGCGAGCTCCGCGAGCGGCAGCGGCCAGGGGTGCTTCGTAACGTCGAGCTCCGCGACCCGCGTCGAGACGAGCGCGCGCAGCCGCTCGCCCGAGGTCACGGCGACCACGCCGGAGCGCGGGGTGCGATCGGCCGGCATCCCTCCCGACGGCGGGCGAACCACTTCGGCGAGTCGCCGCCACTCTTCGGAGGTGAAGCCGTAAACCCGGAAGTCGGGGCTGAGCATGAGACGCGGCGGCAGTATAGTCGGGGGATGCAGCCCGAAGAGGCACCGGACCGCACCCGCGACGCTGCGCGCGATCTGCTCCGATTCATCGAGGCTTCGCCGAGCCCGTACCACGCCGTGGCCGAGGTGGTCGCGCGCCTCTCCGCAGGAGGATTTCGCGCCTTCGACGAGCGCGAGAGCTGGGAGCTCTCACCCGGGACGCGCGGCTACGTGATCCGCGGGGGAAGCGTGGTCGCGTTCGTCATCGGGACGCGCCCTGCGGCCGACGCGGGCTTCCGACTCGTCGGAGCCCACACGGACTCGCCCAATCTGCGGGTTAACCCCGCGGCCCGGTACGAGAGCGCGGGCTACGTGCAGCTCGCCGTCGAGGTGTATGGAGGCGTGCTGCTCGGCACCTGGCTCGACCGCGATCTGTCCCTCGCGGGGCGCCTGGTGCTCGCGGACGGCTCCGAGATGCTGGTCCGACATCCCGGCCCGGTGTGTCGCGTGCCGAGCCTCGCCATCCACCTGAACCGTGAGGTCAACAAGGAGGGGCTCACGCTCAACGCGGAGAAGCACCTGTCGCCGGTGCTCGGGCTCGAGCACGAGAACGCGCCCGACCTCCTCGAGCGCCTGCTCGCGACGCAGAGCGCCGCGGGGGTTCGGCCGGACGACGTGCTCGGATTCGACCTCTGCCTGTTCGACGTCGTGCCCGGCGCGCTCGGCGGTGCGAACGGCGAGTTCGTGTTCTCCGCGCGTCTCGACAACCTCGCTTCGTGCCACGCCGCGACGAGCGCGCTGCTCCGCGCGATCGACCCGGCGGAGCCCACGCGCGTCATCGCGCTCTACGACCACGAGGAGGTGGGCAGCCAGAGCGCGACCGGCGCGCGATCGGGCTTCCTCGAGCAAGTGCTCGAACGGCTCGCGCTCGCCGCTCCGGACTCACCGCGCGACGCGAAGGCCCGCGCGTTCGCGCGTTCGCTCCTGGTCTCGGCGGACATGGCCCACGCCGTACACCCCAACTACGCCGACAAGCACGACAAGCAGCATCGGCCCGTGCTGGGCAAGGGCCCCGTGCTCAAATTCAACGTGAACCAGTCCTATGCCACCGAGGCGAGCGGGGCCGCCGCGTTCGTCGCCGCGTGCCGCAGCGAGGGGCTCACGCCCCAGCGCTTCGTCTCCCGGAACGACATGCCGTGCGGCTCCACGATCGGCCCGATCTCCGCGGCGCGCCTCGGCATCCGCACCGTGGACGTGGGCAATCCGATGCTGAGCATGCACTCCTGCCGCGAAATGGCGGCCGTCTCCGACGTGGAGCCGATGATCCGGGTGCTCCGGCGCCTGCTCGACTGACGCCGAGACCTCCCCCGCGTTTCGGTGTAGCCTTCGGGGCCGCCGCGCCCCGTCGCCGGGTGCAGCGGGCACGAACGAGAGCCATGACGACGACGAAGAAGGGTAAGAAGAAGGGCACGAAACGCGAGCGCACCGAGCGCCGTTTCGAGGCCGAGACCACGTATGCGTCTCGTCTCACCGCGCTCACCGGTATGGCCGGCGGGCTCGCGCTCGGCGCGGGGGTCTACGCGCAGTGGGTTCGGGAGGATCCCCTCGCCTTCGCGCCCTACCTCGTAGCGGGCGGAGGCGTCGCGCTCGGCGGCGCTCTGTTCAAGACCGGTGCGGAGCTCGCCAAGGTGCGCGTGGGTGATGCCGGTGTCGCGCTCGAAAAAGGAGCCGACCTCACGCGCGTCTTGTGGTGCGATGTGGAGCGCATCGCGCTCGATCGCGGCAACCTCGTGGTGCGCGGGAAAGCGGGAACCATCACCTTCCCCGTTGCCGCGCAGCCGAAAGCGGCGGCGTGGGTCGTGTCCGAAGCGGGTCGCCGCGTGCCGGACGTGGTCGCGCTCTCGCGCGCGGAGGTCGAGGGCCTCGGTACCCCCAGCGACAAGGACGGCGAGGTCGTCCGTCTCGAGGAGCTTCAGATCGCCGGCCGCAACTGCCGCGCGAGCGGTAAGGCCATCGCCTTCGAGCGCGACGCCCGCCTCTGCCCGACCTGCAGCGAGGTCTACGCGAAGGACCAGGTTCCGAAGAAGTGCCTCACCTGCCAGTCGGAGCTCGGCGAACGCGCCCGCGAGGTCTGAGCCGCGATTCGCGCCGCGGGCGCCCCCGTGCGGCCCACCGGTCTGCTCGTCGTTTATACTGAGGGCATGTGCCGGAACATCAGGCCGCTCTTCAACTTCGAGCCTCCCGTAACGGACGAGGAGATCCACGCGGCCGCGCTGCAGTACGTGCGCAAGGTCAGCGGCATGCAGCGCCCGAGCACCAAGAATCAACGAGCCTTCGACCATGCCGTGGAGCGCATCGCCGCCGTGACGCGCGCGCTCGTCGACTCCCTGGAGACGACGGCGCCCCCCAAAGATCGCGAAACCGAAGCCGAAAAAGCACGCGCCCGCTCCGCACGGCGCTTCGGTTGAACGCGGGCAGACGTCGCTCCGCGCTCCGAGCCTGCCCGCGGGCAACAGAGTTGCTCGACGCGGTTCCCACCGTCTGCGGCGCTAGCCCACGCGGGCACTCTGTCCGACGCAGCTTTCCGCATATCTCGGCGCGTTCCCAACCGTTTGTCGCTCTAGACGTCCTCGAGCCGAATCATCTCGACGCTGACGACCGGGCGAATCCCGGCCAGGTCCTCGACCTTTCGGCGCGTCGCGCGCCGCACGAACTCGTCGAGCGAGAGGCCGCGTCCTTCGCGGAACGCGGTGAACGCGCGCTCCACCTCGAGCGCGAGCGCGCGGAGCGCGTGTGCCTGGCCGTCGACGGTCGGAATTCCGCGCGTCGTCACCTTCGGGCGCGCCGCGAGCTGGCCGTCGTCATCCACGACGAGGACGACGATGGCGATGCCGTAGCGCGCGAGATCGGTGCGCGCCTGCAGCGTGGCCGCGTCCAGCCGCTCGCCGCCATAGGCGATCGCGACCTTGCCGTGCGCGACCTCCGTCTCGGCGAGCAGGTGGTGCCCGTCGCAAATCACCGGCGTGCCGTTCTCCACCACCAACGTGCTCTCGACGCCGAGCTCGCGCCCGAGCGCGGCGTGGCGCAACAAATGATGAAGCGTCCCGTGCACGGGCAAGAAGCAACGCGGCCGCACGAGCTCGAGCATGCGCCGCTGCTCCCCGCGACCGGCGTGTCCGCTCGTGTGTACGCCCGGATCCGTGATCCGACTGTGCACGTGCACTCCGGCGCGCAACAGGTCGTTGATCATCGCGATCACCGAGCGCTCGTTCCCAGGGATCGCGCGGCTCGAGAGGATCACCGTGTCGCCCGCCTCGAGCGTGAGCAACGGGTGTTGTCCGAGCGAGATGCGCCGGAGCGCCGAGTTGCGCTCGGCCTGAGTTCCACCGGCGAGGACGAGCAGCCGATCGCGAGGCACGCCGGCCGCCTGATCCGGGCTCACGAGCAGATCGCTCGGCCAGTCGAGCCGTCCGATGCGCGTCGCGACGTTCACCTGGGTCTCCAGGCTCCGCCCGAGGAGACAGACCTTGCGCCCGACGCGCCGCGCAATCTGGCCGATCTTGATCAAACGCTGCACGTTGCTGGCGAAGAGCGCCACCAAACAGCGCCCGCTCGCGTTCTGAACGAGGTGCTCGAGCGTGTCGGCCACGGCTTGCTCGGACCCGGGTCGCTCCAGGACGTCGATGTTCGTGCTGTCGCTGAGCAGGAGGGCCACCCCGGCGTCGCCGATCTCCGAGAGCCGCCCTTCGTCCGTCGGCTCGCCGTCGGGCGGATTCGGGTCGAAGTTGAAGTCCCCCGTGTGCAGCACGCGCCCCGCGGCGGTCTCGATGCAGAGCGCGCTCGCCTCCACGATCGAGTGCGCGACGCGCACCGGCTCCACCTCGAACGGCCCGACCTCGTAGCGCTGCCCCGCGTGGGCCGTGCGGAGATCGATCTCGCTCGGCCCGAAATCGTGCTCGAACAGGCGACGACGAACGAGCTCGAGGGCGTGCGGCGGACCCCACACCGGAATATCGAGGTCGGCGAGCAGGTACGGCAGTCCGCCGATGTGATCCTCGTGCCCGTGCGTGAGGAAGACCCCGGCGATGCGCGGGGCGCGCTCCACGAGCCAGGAGAAGTCCGGATGGTAAACGTCGATCCCGAGATCGTCGTTCGGGAACGCCGAGCCGCAATCCACGATCAAGATGCCGTCGTCCTGCTCGAGGGCGAGGCAATTCATGCCGATTTCACCGAGGCCGCCGAGCGGGACGAGGCGAATCCGTCGCGGGCCGGGAGGACCGCTCGCCGAGAGCTCGGATCCGGCTTCGCGCACGTCGGAAGGCGGAAAATTGAGTGTCACGCTCTCCGTATACTATCGCGAGGCGCGCCTCGCTGCGGCCGGCCGGTCTCGTTTGTCAGAGCTCGGGCTCGGTGTTACGCATCCCGCAGTGCGATGACCATCAAACCCGTGACGCCTGAGCAGACCTACGAGCTCCTGCAGCAGGGAGCCGTTTACGTGGACGTTCGCAGCGAGCAGGAGTTCGCCGACGGGCACCCTCCGGGGGCGCTGAACGTGCCCATCGCGCACCTCGGCCCCGGGGGCATGACGCCCAATCCGGAGTTCATGAGCGTGATGGAACAGGCGTTCGGCAAGAACGAAAAGCTCGTCATCGGCTGCAAGGCGGGCGGCCGTTCGCGCCGCGCCGCAGAGCTCCTCGTGCGCGCCGGGTACACGGACATTTCGGACATGGCCGCGGGCTGGGAAGGCTCGCGGGATGCGTTCGGACGCCCGCTCCCTGGGTGGAGCAAGCGCGAGCTCCCGGTCGAAGCCGGAGAGCCCGAAGGACAGCGCTACGCCGACGTCAAGCAGCGAACGCCGCGGTAGTCGCGACCGTTCCCCCGAGTTCGTGGCGCGCGGACGCGCTCCCGCGCGCCGTCGACGGGCCGCGTGCCGTCGAGGACCCGCTCAGCGTCGCTGCGCGGCAGCGGCGCGCTCGTAGTCGGCGGCGGCCTTCTCGATGAGGGCGTGGTCGCGAGCAGCGCGCTCCGCCTCGGCGACGAGCTCGGCCGTGAAGAGCGTGAGCCCGTAAATCCCGTTCTCCGGGCGAATACGGAAGGGATAGCGGGTCTTGCGCACGGTCTCGACCGTCGCCCGCTCGCCCTTGCGCTCGACTTTCGCGATGCCGGACAGATCCCGGCGGAGTCGATCCATCCACCCGCGCCGGCGCGCATAGAGCGCGAACACGTCGGCCCCGTCGGGCGCCGTTGCTTCCGGCTCGTACAGGCGCGCGAGCCGCGTGCGCTCCGGCTCGGGATAGGCGGCGAGCACGCGCTCGCGAGAGCGCTTGCGGTAGTCGCGGATCGTGTAGCAGGCGTGCTGCGCGCGCGTCTCGATGTACGCGAAGAACTGCTCGGGGCGACCGCGATTGACGGCGCTCATCACCCGCAAGTACGCGCCCTCGGGCGTGCGGTCGCTCGGGTACGTGGCGTTCGCCCACACGAGCCAAACGACCGGAATCGACGCGAGCACGGCGACGGCGAGCCGAACCGCGCGCTTGCCACCGAAACGCATCGCGCGCCTCTTATCACGGAGCTCGCTTCCACGAAAACTCGGCCGATGCTAGTCCCCGCGGCGTGTGGAGCTCCGCTCGCATCGCCGTCATCGTTCCCGCCTATCGCGAAGCGCGGCTCATCGGCCGCATGCTCCGCCGTGTCCCGGCCTTCGTGGACGCCGTCGTCGTGGTCGACGACGCGAGCGACGACGACACCTCCGCGGCAGCGCGCGCGATCGGCGATCCGCGCGTTCAGGTGATCCGTCACCCGGAAAACCGCGGCGTCGGCGCCTCGATCGCCACCGGCTACCAGCACGCCGCGGCAGCCGGCGCGGACGTGCTCGCGGTCATGGCCGGCGACGATCAGATGGATCCCGACGATCTCGAAGCCGTGATCGCGCCGGTGGTGCGTGGGGAGGCGGATTACGTGAAAGGGAATCGCTTCGCGCACCCCGCGGCGCACCAGATGCCGCGCGCGCGCCGAATCGCCGGCGCGGTGCTCTCGGGCGCGACGCGGCTCGCTACCGGGCTCGCCATCACCGACGCGCAGTGCGGCTACACGGCGCTGTCCGCGCGCGCCGCGGCGCGTCTCCCGCTCGACGAGCTGTGGCCGCGCTATGGCTATCCGAACGATCTGCTCGGCCTCGCCGCCGCGCGGGGGCTCCGCGTCCGCGAGGTCCCGGTGCGCCCCGTTTACGCCGACGAGACCAGCGGGGTTCGCCCCTGGCACGCCCTGCTCGTGCTCTACGTGCTCGCCCGGCGGCGCCTCCTCGCCTCGGGCGATCACTAGAACGCCGATCGGTTTGACCGATCGGCGTTCTAGCCTCGTTTCGTAGGGGCG
>CAYYWA010000072.1:0-20057 GCA_964475255.1 uncultured Sorangium sp. | reverse complement strand
GGGTATGTCGAACGCGGGCGTTCTGGCGACCCGGTGCTGCAGCGTGGGGGGTGGGCCTGCGGGGATGATGCTCGGGCTCCTTCTGGCGCGGGCGGGCGTCGATGTGGTGGTGTTGGAGGCCCATGCGGACTTTTTGCGGGATTTCCGGGGCGATACGGTGCATCCCTCGACGCTGGAGCTGTTCGCGGAGCTCGGCATCAAGGAGCGCTTCGACGCGCTGCCGCAACAGCGCGTGCGCCACGTGAAGGTCCTGGTCGATGGCGAGCTCGTGCCGCTCGTCGACTTCGAGAGACTCGAGCCGTTCGGGTATTTGTCGCTCGTTCCGCAGTGGGAGTTTTTGGATTTTCTGGCGAGCGAGGCGAAGCGCTACCCGAACTTCCACCTGTTCATGAGCACGCGCGGCGAGTCGCTCCTGTTCGCGGGCGGGCGCGTGAATGGCGTGCGCGCAGCGAGAGAAACGGGGCCCCTTCGGGTCGAGGCAGACCTCATCGTCGGCTGTGACGGGCGCAACTCGAAGCTGCGCGCGCAGGCGGGGCTCGAAGTGACGAACCTCGGCGCGCCGATGGACGTCCTCTGGTTCCGCCTTCCCCGCGAGGCGACGGATCCGAGCGACACCTTCGGGGTGCCGACGCGGGGACGCCTCATGCTGCTGCTCCAGCGCGAGGCGTACTGGCAGGTCGGCTTCGTGGTGTCGAAGGCGGAGTCGACGCGCATCTTCGAGCAGCCGATCGAGGCGCTCCGTACCGCGATCGTCCGGCGCGTGCCGTGGCTCGAAGCGCGCGTGCAAGCGCTCGAGTGGGCCGACGTGAAACGCCTGGAGGTCCGCGTCGATCGCCTGAAACGCTGGCACCGGCCGGGGCTCTTGTTCATCGGCGACGCGGCGCACGCGATGTCGCCGATCGGCGGCGTGGGCATCAACCTCGCGATTCAGGACGCCGTGGCCGCGGCCAACGCGCTCGCGCCCGCGTTCGAGCAGCCGGGCGTCCCGGACGAGTCGGTGCTGGCGTCGATCGCCAAGCGGCGCGCGTTGCCGACGCGGGCGACGCAAGCCGTTCAGGTGCTGATCCAGCGCACCGTAATCGAGCCGGCGCTCGCGTGGGACGACGACGGAACCACCGCCATGCCGCCGCTCGCCCGTCGCCTCCTCGCCGCGCGCTCGGTGCGCACGCTGCCCGCACGCCTGTTCGGCCTCGGCGTGCGTCGCGAGCACGTCACGCCGCGGCTCCGCGGCGAGCCCCGCGGCACATAGCGGTCTTCGCTCAGGCCGCGTGCCGTTCCGGGCCCGGCACGGCGCGGAGCTCGAGGCGTTGAGGGCCCCGCGCGACGCCGAGGACGAGCTCCCCCGTGCCGAGGACCATGCACCGCACGAGATCGTCGACGCTTAACACCGGGGCGCCCTGCGCGGTGAGCACGAAATCGCCCGGCCGCAGCCCGGCTCGCGCGGCAGGGCCGTCGGTCGCGACCTCGAGGACGCGCACGGCGCGGCTCTGACCGAGCTCTCCCGCGCGCGCCGCGGAGAGCTCGAGGCCGGGCGCGGCCAGGCCGAGGTACGGCCGCTCGACGCGCCCGCGCCGGAGCAACACCGCAACGACCCAGCTCGCCGTGTGCGAGGGGATGGCGAAGCCAATGCCGCGCGCGTGCGGCACGATCGCGGTGTTGATGCCGACCACCGCGCCGCTCGCGTCGAGCAGCGGGCCCCCGGAGCTGCCCGGGTTGATCGCCGCGTCGGTCTGGACGAGCCCTTCGAAGGCGCGCCCCCGCGGCCCCGGCAAGCTCCGATCGATGGCGCTCACGACTCCGAAGCTCACCGAGCGATCGAAGCGCAGCGGGTTGCCGATCGCGATCACGAGCTGGCCGACGCTGAGCCGGCGCTGCTCGACGAGCGGCAGGCTCGTCAGGCGCCCGCTGGCGAGGCGAACGACGGCGAGATCGCTCGCCGGGTCGTCGCCGACGACCTCTGCCGGAACGCGATCCCCCGCGTCGACGCCGGCCGCGAGCTTCTGCGCGCCGCGAACGACGTGGGAGTTGGTGACCACGTAGCCGTCTTCGGCGATCACGATGCCGCTGCCTTGACCCCGCCCGTGCGTGAGGGACACGACGCTCGGCGCCGTGCGCCGCACGAGGTCCTGCAACGCGTCCGAAAAGGCGAGCAGCGGATTCTGGGCGCCGGAGAGCGGGTTCTGGGCGTTATCGAGGGTCATGGCGGTCCTCTCAAGCCCGCAACCGCGGCGTGATCGACAGAGTGCGCAGCTCGCCGCCCCGAAGGAGCTGCAGCTCGAGCGTTTGCCCGGCAGACTCGGCGTCGAGGATTCCCTCGAGCTCGGAGACGCGCTCGAGCGGCTTCTCGGAGAGGCGCAGCAGAATGTCTCCTTGGAGCACGCCCGCAGCCTCGGCGGGGCCCTCCGCTTGCACGCCGAGCACTAGCAGGCCGAAGCGCTGGCGCGGCTCCGCGTTCGCGCGCCGCGAGAGGCGCACGCCGTGCACGTTGACGCCGAGGAACGCGCGCTGCACGCGTCCGTGCGCGACCAGCGCGTCGACGATGCGGCCGAGCGTCGCGGCCGGCAGCGCCAGCGCCGCGCCGCGCACGAGGCCCGCGGTGTTCATGCCGATGAGCTCGCCGCGAGCGGAGAGCAACGGCCCCCCGGAAAAGCCGTTGGCGATCCGGACGTCGCTCTCGAGATACCGATCGACGCGCGCGCCGCCAGCGAGCCGATATTCGCCGCCGGCGACCGAGAGCACGCCGAGGCTCGCGCGCACGTGCTCGTGGGGGCGCGCCAGGGCCACGACGAGCTCACCCACGCGCAGCGTCTCCAGATCGGCTCTCGGAAACGGCGTCAGATCGTCGTCGACGCGGAGCGCGGCGACGTCGCTCGCCGCGTCGATGCCGAGCAGCGTTGCCGGAAGCCGTTTGGGCCCCGACGCGACCTCGATGCCGTCCTCGCGATTCAGGTTGTGGGCCGCGGTGATGACGAGACGTTCGGACCAGGCCAGGCCCGTTCCGCCGCCGCGGCACCCGGCCTGCACGCGGACGACGCCTTCTTGGACCTTCGCCACGTGATCGGCGAGCTCCCGCGAAATGGTTTCGATGACGTTCACAATCGGCCTCCTTGGGGGTGGCGCGTCCAGCGATGACGCGCCCTTCCAAGGTGGCTTTTGTGCCGCAACCGCGAAACTCACGGATCGGACAGCGCCCGCCTCGCCTTTTGGACGGGGTGAGTTGATCCAGCGCGCGGTCTGCGCGCGCGCGCGGCGCTTCGAGCCGCGCCGATCTCGGCGTCAGCCTCGATTTCGGGCTGACTCGGAAGCCAGAACTCGAGACTCAGGCCGGCGGCCGCTCGCCCCGCGTCGACGCGGGCGCGGCGAGCCCCGAGGTATCCGGCCGGACCATCCACCCGAGCCCCGCGGAGAGGCGACCTCCGCGCTGCACGCTGCACTCGAAGCAGAGAAACGCGCGCTCGCCGAGCGCGTAACAGGTCCCGAACCGCGGCGAAACGAGCTCGCCACAGTGCGCGCACTCCACCTCGTCATCCAGGATCTGTCGGTCGTGGTGCATGGGAAAACCTCTCGCGGACACCGCGCGCCGCGCGGCGATCAGGCAGCTTACACCTCACGCCATGAGCGGGCTACTTCGGCGAGAGCGCGGTTCTTCGCGGACCCTCGGTGACCCGCTCCGGGGACGTGTGGGCTTGTGGCGGAGTCTCGCCGGAACACCCGGCTCCGGCGATACGTGTCGGCAAGGAGCGCACTTCCACGGCGCGCGGCCCGCACGGAGCGTTCCCAACGCCACGCCGCCATCGGCCACATCGTGGCGAATTGAGCCCACCGCCGGGCGATGCCGCGCACGCCGAGCCGGGAGCTCCGGCCCGGACTTCGCCTCCAGAACGGCCATGACGATAGCACTCCCTCGGCACATGCCGGTGCTCGCTGCCGACGCGTTCGCCATGCTCAGCGTGGCCTCGGGAGCGCTGCTCCTCGCCGTGCCGGGCCGCATGGCGCGCCTGTACGCGCTCCCGGAGAACCCCCTCCTGCTTCGCTTGATGGGCCTTCGCGACCTCGCTGTCGGCGCCGCGATGCTCAGAGCCGAAGACCGCCGCGCCGCAACCGTGGCCCGCGCCTTCTCCGACGTCGTGGACTTCGCGTTGATGGCGGGCTTGGGCACACGACCGTTGCGCGAGACGCGGGGGCGCATGGCAGGCGCGCTGGCCTCTGCCATGCTGTCGTTCCTCCTCAACCGAGCGCTCGCGTCGACGGCGCGCGCCTGACTCGGGCGGCGGGTACGCGCGACGCGTGAACGGGAGCGAGCGCGTGCACGAAGTGGAACGGCGATTGCAGTCAGAAAGCCAGCCGCGACCGCCCGGGCTGCACGTCCCCACGCGGAACGAACGCGCGAAGCGACGCGAGCGGCAAAGAGGGAAAGGCAAACCATGGTTCGCATGAACGACTTCACTCATCCTGCTCCGCCCGCCGCCATGAGCGGCTGGGACGAGCCGTACGGCAGCGTGGAACAACGGCCGCACCGCGAGCCGCTCGCGACACGTCTGGTCATCGAGCTGGAACCGACGGCTCCCGAAAGCCGGCGCGCCGACACCTCGGTTTCGGCGGACGTCCGCCGCCGCCTGCGCGAGCGCCCCGAGCTCGATCCTCGCCGTGTCGGCGTGATGGTGCTCGACGGCAAGGTCACGCTCTCGGGAACGGTCTCCCTCCCCGCGCATCGTCGCGTCGCGGAGACCACGGCGCGCGGCGTGGCGGGCGTCCGCCGCATCGTCAACCGCCTGAAGATCGAGGCGGCTCCGACGCACAAGGCGGGCCTCTAGCGAGCACGGACGAGCGGAGAGGAGGAACCGGGCATGAAATGCTTCGAGATCATGAAAACGAACCTGGAGTGCTGCGCGTTGGGCGACGGTGTGACCCGCGTGGCCGAGCGCATGCGGGAGCGCAACATCGGCTTCATGCCCGTGTGTGAAGAAGGCGGCGCCGCGATCGGAACCATCACCGATCGCGATCTCGCCATTCGCGTGCTCGCCGACCAGCGCGCTCCCGAGACGACGACGGCAGCCGACGTGATGACTCCCGGAATCGTGAGCTGCGCGCCCGAGGACGATCTGCTCGTCGCGGAGATGCAGATGAGCAAGTACAAGGTCTCGCGCATCGTCTGCGTCGACGAGGCGCGGCGTCCGGTCGGCGTGATCAGCCTCTCGGACGTCGCCGAGCGGGAGACGGGTCTGCGCGCCTCGGCGGTGCTGCGCTCCGTCTCGCAACGCGAAGCGAGGCCGTAGGCGTCTCGCAACGCCGTGGGCCCGCCGAGCTCGCCTCGGGCGGGCGTGTGGAGCCTTCGGCGTCCGCGCGGGTCGGCACGCGCGTTGGCACGAAGCGCCGAGCTGGACTAGACCCCGGGAGCGCGCTGCTCTCCGTTTCGCGGCGCGTTCCGCGAGGTCTTCCGGCATGGCATCTTCCGAGGCGGTCCCCGTTCGCTCCGATCGATCGTTTTACGTCTTCAACGCGTTGATCTCGACGGGCGCGCTGGCGTTCATCGCGTTCATCCTAATGCGCGAGACGTCGGGAACGGGGCCCGATCTCTCGTTCATGCCGGCGGTCAATGCGATGTTCAACGGGCTCGCCGCGCTCTGCCTCGTGGCCGGCTACGTTGCCGTGCGCCGCAAGGCCATCCGCACGCACCGCATGCTGATGGTCGCGGCGTTCGCGCTCTCGTCGCTCTTCCTCGTCGGCTATCTCGCGTACCACTCGGTGCACGGAGACACGAAGTTCGCCGGAGAAGGGGCGATTCGAGCCGTCTACTTCTTCATCCTGATCACGCACATCGTGCTCTCGATGTCGGTGGTGCCGCTCGCGCTCACCTCCTTTTATCTCGCCTTTCGGCGCTCCTTCGTGCGCCACCGCAAGCTCAACCGCATCTTTCTGCCGATCTGGCTGTACGTGTCCGTGACGGGTGTCGCGCTGTTCCTGCTCCTGCGAGCGCACGCGGCGCCCAAGGAAGCTCCGCTGCCCGCGACCGCGTCCGAGCAGGTGAGCTAGGCGGGGGAGCGAGCCCGCCTGGCGCGTTCCCCGCGGAGCTCGAGCACGCCGCGCCGCAAGAGCTCGCGCACGAACGCGATCACCTCGGCGCGGACCCGCGCCGGCTCTTCGCTCTCGGCCGCGAGCTCCTCGATGATCGCGGCCAGGGCCCGCTCACCGCTGCAGCGCAGGACGACCTCGGTGGCGGTTGCGTTCAACACGAACGCGCGGGCCGGGGCCACGAGCACGTAGCCCCGCGTCGAGGGCTCGAAGCGCACGCTCACCGCGCTCGAGACCGTGGGCGCGCTCGCGAGGAGGTCCTCGTCCGTCGCGCTCGGCTCGAGTTCCGGCCGGCGACCGTCGCTCGTTGCGCTCACCCGCGCTCCTCGGCAAAGAACGCGTTTGCGACTACGCGCCGTCGCGCGGGGCGCTCGTCACGCCGGAGCGCGTCTCCGCGTTCTCCGACGAGCGCGGGTGGCCCTCCGACGACCCGTGCTGAAAATCCTCCGTCCTCGCCCAGGCCTCTCGGCGCTCGGGAGCAACGGGCAGGCGAACTTCCTCGAACCTGGGCGTGTGCCAGCGTTTCATGATTTCGCTCGACGGTGCAAATCGCCAGGCCCCCCCTTCGGGGAATGGCGCGCTCCTGCGCGACTAGCAAAGCTCGTGCGCAGGGGTCTCCTACCCGAATACCGAAGATTTCGTGCGTTTGGCCGTTGTTCTTCGTCAGGCGGCCGAAGCAAACCCGCCACAGGCGTGGCGGCTCTGCTCCGCCACCCGGAATCCTTCGCGCGGGTGCAGAACTCGCTCCTGGATTCGCTCACTCGAGGAGACGCAGCAGATCTTCCCGCGTGATGCCGGCGGCGCGCTCCGCGCCCCCGAGGGCCGCTTCCGCGAGGCTGCGTTTGGCGCGCTGGAGCTCCAGCATGCGCTCCTCGACGGTGTCCTTGGCGACGAGGCGATAGACCATCACGGGTCGATCCTGGCCGATGCGGTGGGCGCGATCCGCTGCCTGGTCTTCCACCGCGGGGTTCCACCACGGGTCGAGCAAAAACACGTGATCGGCCGCGGTGAGGTTCAAGCCGGTGCCGCCCGCCTTGAGCGAGATGAGGAGCACGGGAGGCCCCGCAGGGCTTTGGAACTCGGCGACGACGGCGGCCCGGTCGCGCGTCGAGCCGTCGAGGCGCGTGAAGGCGATGCCGGCCTCGGTGAGGTGCGGCTCGACGCGATCGAGCAGCGACGTCCACTGCGAGAAGACGAGCGCCTTGTGGCCGTCGGCAACCGCGTCCTCGAGCGCGCCGAGCAAGCGCTCCACCTTGGACGAGCCGTCGCGCGCCTGACCGGGGACGAGCCCCACGTGACAGGCGGCCTGACGCAGCCGGAGCAGCGCTTCCAACGCCGCGAGCACGCTGCCGCCCGCGGCGAGCCGCTCGATGACGTCCTGCTTCGTCGCGGCACGGACCGCGTCGTAGACGGCGCGCTCCGTCTCGTCGAGCTCGACGTAGAGGAGCGCGTCGGTGCGCGGCGGGAGCTCCGGCAAGACGTCGCGCTTGTGACGGCGCAACACGAACGGCCGAATCCGCTCCCGCAAGCGCCCCGCAGCGGTGCTCTCGCCGCGCGCGAGGGGCTCGGCGAAGCGCGCCTGGAAATCGCTGCGCCCGCCGAGCAAACCGGGGTTCGCGAAGTGCATCACGCTCCACAGCTCTTCGAGCCGGTTCTCGACGGGCGTGCCGCTCAGCGCGAGTCGGAAATCGGAGGAGAGGGCGAAGGCGGCGCGCGCCGTCTGGCTCTCCGGGTTTTTGATGGCTTGCGCCTCGTCGAGCACGATCGCGTCCCACTTCTCGGCGGAGAGGCGCTCGATGTCGAGCCGGAGCACGGCGTACGTCGTGAGCGTCACGTCGGCGTGCGCGTCGAGCTCGCGCCGGGCGCCGTGATAAATCGTGACCGTCAGATCGGGACGGAAGCGCTGGATTTCCGCCGCCCAGTTGTAGACCACGCTCTTCGGACAAATGACGAGCGCGCGCCCGCGGAGGACGCAGAGCGCCTGCAAGGTCTTGCCGAGACCCATGTCGTCGGCGAGAACGCCGCCGAGCCCGGCGTCGCGGAGAAAGCTCAGCCAGTCCACGCCGCGCTGCTGGTAGCCACGCAGCTCCGCGCGCACTCCGGGCGGCAGCGGGGCCTTCGGGATCGCCTCGAACCCGGCGGCGAGCGGCGCGAGCTTTTCGAGCGCGGCCGGGCGCGGCAGCTCGAGCTCCGCGGCGAGCGCGCCGAGGTCGAGCAGGGCCGCAGGCTGAACGCTGCCGTCGGGCCGCCGCGCGGCGAGCAAGTCGGCGATGCGATCGCCGTACCGCGCGAGGAAGTCTTTCGGGATCGCGCCGAAGCCGCCGTCGAGCAGCGGCGTGAGCTCGAGCCCGTCGCGAAACGCGTGGAGCACCGCGGCCGCGTCCGCATGGCGCGGCTCCGTTCCCGAGCCTTCGGTTTCGAAGACGACCTCGAACCGCTCGCCATCGAGGACGATGCGCGGAACGAGCGTCGGCGCCTCGAGCTCGGCGTCGGGAACGCCCCCGAGCCGGCGCTGGAACGCCCGAATCCGCCCGAGCAAGCGCGCGGCCTCGGGTCCGTCGAGGTCGAGGCGGCGCCCTGGAACCAGGTGGAGCTCGTCGCGCAACCGGTTCACGAGCTCGCGCTCCTCGTCGAGCTTGCGGTGCGGGGCGGCGTTCCCGAGCAGCACGGCGCGCTCGCCATCGACGCGCAGCACCGGCGGATCCCCGTACACGAGCGTCGGCAGCACGGAGAGCGCGTGCCCCTGATACGTGAGGTCGAACGCGATGCGCGGACGCACCATGCGGTCGGCGCGCGGCAGCCGCTTCGTCGCGATGGTGACCGGGATCGTGCGCTCGAGCTCGGGGAGCGCGCGCGTGACGAGGTCACCCGCTTCTTCCCGCGCGAACGCGCGCGTGATCGGCAAACGCTCGAGGTAAAACCCGCTGAGGTCGGTCTCCGCGAGCGGGCGCAGCACGTCCCCCGTGCGCGCCACGCCGAGAGCGACGACCTCGGAGATCGCCGGATCCTTCTCGATGCGCAGCACGAAGGCGCCGCGCGGCCCGTCCTCCACGACCGCGCGCGGCGCGATCGGCTCGTCCGAGATGCGCACCGGCTTGCCGCGGAAGGTCACGGACGCGGACTTGGCGAGCGCGCCGAGCACGTCGCGCATGCGCTCGAGCGGCACTTCCTCACGGCGCGTCCCGCCGACGATGAAGTCGATCGTGAGATCTTCGTGCGTGGGGACGACGTCGCCGAACGCGGCCGAGCCCTTGCGCGCGATGCCGCTCGACAACGAATAGAGCCGTTCCTCCGCTCCGCTCGGGCGGACCACGAAGCGCGCGAGCGTGAGCAGACGCCCCTTCGTCCCGAGCCGATACTCGAGCCGCGCGCTCGGCGCGGTGGCGGCCTTGGCCGGAGCGGCCACCAGCTTCGCCTCCGCGCGCGGCGCCTGCTCGGGCTGCGTGTCGACGATCGTCGCCGCGGCGACGTGCGCGCATGGGTCGGCCCTCCCTCCGCAGTCGCACGTCCACTCGCCGTGCTCGGGGTACAAGGTCACCGTGGGAGCGATCGCGTGACCCGGGGCACGCACGCGGTACGTCGGCTCCGCGCCGCCGTCGATGCGCGACACGGCGCCGCCACGCGCGAGCTTCACTCCCTGCGACCAGATCGCCGGCAAGCACGCCTTGCGAACGACCTCGAGGAACCCGGCGGCTCCGTTCATGACTCCGTCTCCGCGACGTCGAGCACGGTGAGCCCGACCGGGAGCTCTTCGCCGTAGGCGCTCGCGCGCTCGGCCGCGGCCACCGGGACCACCTCGCGCACCGCGGTGATCCACTCCTCCGGCGCTCCGACGGCCTCGAGCCGACTCAGCACCTCACGGCGCATGCCCTCGCCGATGTCGCGAGCGCGATCGCCCGTTCGGCGCGCGAGGTCGAACGCGGCGCGGGGAGCCGAGGGCATCTGGTCCCAGCGCTCGCGCAGCAGGTGATCGAGGAAGCGCTCGGCCGTTTGCGCCGGAACCACGTGGTGCACGCTGGCGTAGGTCGGCACGCGCGCGCCGATGCGCCCGAGCGCCGCCCAAAGGCGCGGATCGCGGCTCGTCCACGTGCGCTCGAGCACGAAGCGCCCGAGCTCGCTCCGCCGCTCCGGGGGCACGCGCTCGAGCCAGGCGGCAAGCTCGAGGGCCTCGTCGGGCGCGAGCGGCTTCCAGGATTTCACGCGCTTGAGCCGCACGTCGGGCGGCGCGAGGAACGGATCGAGGATATTTCGGATCTCGCCTTGCCGCGACTCGGAGAGCCCGGCGGCGATGCGCCGGAACGCGATGAAGAACTGCTGCCAGACGCGATTCTCACCCGCGAAGGCGACGCCTTCGGCGAAGAGCCGCGCCAGGATCGAGACGCGCGTCCGATCTCCCGGATACCCGAAGCCCGGACGCAGGCAGTAACCCGCGAGCATGAAGAAGACGCGCTCGTGATCCTCGGAGCGACGGCGGTTGCCGTGCCCGGCGAGGATCGGATCGACGAGGGCGCGGTTCACCTCCAGCGTCCACGTGCGGCGCTCACCGAGCAGCCGCTCGAGGTCGCGCACCAGATCCTTGACGGCGCGCGGCTTGACGTCGGCGCGCCCCTTGCCGAACACGCGCTCGATCGCCTCGCGCGCCTCGGCGAGCTTCTGAGCCGCGACGCGCGGTCCTTCGGAGCGGCGCGACTCGGCCGCCCCCTCCGGCGCCTCCGACGGGCGCGCCCGCAGATCGAACGCGAGGCGGAACCGTCGCGGCGCGCGCTCGGGCGGCGCGTCGACCTCGACGCACGAGAGCTCGACCGTGCCGACGGCGCTGAGCTCTCCCTCGAGCGCCACCGGGACCTCCTCGCTGCCGTCGCCCCCGGCGTCGCCGTGCGCCTCGAAGCGGGTGGTCACCGGCGGCAGCGCCATCAGCCGCGACTCGTCCAGCGGCACCAGCGCGCCGGGCGCGTCCACGGCGCGATCATCGGCGAAGAGCTCGAAGCGCACGGGCTGCCCGACGCGGAGGAAGAGCCCGCGGCTCTTCGCGAGGTGCCGCTCGCCCTCGAGAGCGCCGCGGGGCAGCACGGAGAGCGCGCGGCGCTCGCCGCCGACCTCGACGCCCACGTAGTAGCCATGCGGGGAGCCGCCGCCGATGCGCGGCCCGCGTCCGAGGATCGACAAACCGTAGGCGACAGCGCCGCGCGCGACGGCGAGATCGGGATCGGACTGCGGCAGGAGCCGCACCCCCTCCGGCGCCCACGCATCGACGACGGCGCGCACGCGCTCGGCGGCGCGCGCTGCACGGAAGAGGCCACCGTTCAGGAGCAGCGCGTCCGGCGCGGGGCGATCGGCGTGCCGCGCGAAGAAGCTCGCCACGTGCCGCGTGATCGCCGGATCGCGTTCGTAAGGCAGCCCGAACGCCTGGAGCGCGCTGCGCCCCGCGGTGGGCTCGGCGTCCCGCGACACCATCGGCAAGAACCCTTCGAACACGAGGCGCTCGGCCTCACCGCGCTCGAGCACCGTGCGCGCCGTGCTCCCGACGAGCGCGGATCCGGTGCCGAGCACCGAGATCGGGATGCTCTCCGGCGGATTGGGCCCGAGCAGCCGTTCCTTCGCGGCCCGGCACGCGAGCACGAGCTCGGCGAAGCGCACCGGCTCGAGCCGCGCGGGCGGCGGGACGAGGCGCGCTTCGAGCAAGTGAGCGAGCGCGAGATCGATGTTGTCGCCGCCGAGCAAGAGGTGTCGGCCGACCGCGACGCGATCGAGCTCGACTTCGCCGGAGGGCTCGCGCCGGGCGCGAATCAGCGTCAGATCGGTGGTCCCCCCGCCCACGTCGCACACCAAGACGAGCACCTCGTCGCGTGCGGGCGCGAGCAGCTCCTCGAGCGGGCGCGTGCCGTGGCGCGCGAGAAAATCGTAGAACGCCGCCTGCGGCTCTTCGAGCAGCCGCACCGTGAGCCCGGCGCGGTGCGCCGCCTCCACCGTGAGCTCGCGCGCGACCTCGTCGAACGACGCCGGCACCGTGAGCACGACCGATTGCTCCGAGAGCGGCCGCTCGGGGAACGCCGCGTCCCAGCTGCGCCGCACGTGCTCGAGCAAGCGCCGGCACGCGTCGATGGGCGACAGGCGCGGCGTGTTCGCGTCCTGCGTCGCCCAGGGGAGGATCGGCGCGCTGCGATCGACGGCGGCGAACGAGAGCCAGCTCTTCGCGGAGCTGACGAGCCGCGCCGGAACCTCTTGACCGCGCCGACGCCCGTACGCGCCGAGCACCCAGGGAGCGTCCCCGAACGGATCGACGATGGTTTCGTCCGGCAGCGGCGCGTACAGAAAGGACGGGAAGAGCGGGCGCGCCTCGATTTCGTCCGCGCTCACCACCTGCGGCACGGGGAACACGCGCGGGGTCGGGTCTGCTTCGTCCGCCCAGGCCACCACCGTGTGCGTGGTTCCGAGATCGATGCCGACGATCGCGCCGTGACCCATACGCTTCCCGGCCGTCAGCGGCCCTCGCCGGTCGCCGCCTCGCGCCGCACGCTGAGCTCGACCTTCCAGCGCTCTCCCGGGTGCGACGGCGAGAGCGGCACCGCTTCGAGCTGCAGCGTCCCGACGGGCGTCACCGAGGCTTGCAGCCGGATCGGCACGACGTCACCGGCCGGACGATTCTCGGCGGGAAGGGTGATCTCGATCGGCGCGAGCTCCTCGAGCTCTCCCGGTTTCCAGTCCTCGAGCAGCTCGCCCGGAGCGTCGTCGCGACGCACGCTCGAGCCGAAGAACCGGAACGTGACGGGCTCGCCGACGACGACACCGAGCTCCTGCGGAGGCAGCGGCGTCTCCGAGCCCTCCTCCATGCCGAAGGGGGCGCCGCACCGCGCGTGCCCCGGCGGCTCGACGCCGGGCACCGCGGGCCTCGGGCTCTCGCTGCCGACGTAGTACGCGCGCGCCGTGCCGCCGCGGCTGCGGAGCCCGCGCCCACGACGAACCCGGCCGTAGTACGCGGCACCCCGCGCGACGGCGAGATCCAAATCCTCTCCCGTGAGCACGCGCACGGGCGGTGCGCCGTCGGCCTCGAGCCAGTGATTGAGCGTGTCGAGCAGGCGCTCGCGGAGCACGCGCGCCTTGACCACGCCTCCGTTGAAGAGCACGGCCGTCGGGTGCAGCAGCGTCGCCGTCGCGGGCGGCTCGAAGCCCGGCAGATCGCGCGTCGCGTGCACCTGGCGCCCGAGGAACGAGGCGAGGTGCTTGGTGATGGCCGGGTCGGCCGCGTACGGCAGGCCGATCTGCGTGAGCGCCGCGCGCGGGCGGGGCAGCGGGCGCGCCGAAGAGTCCGTCCGCGGGAAGAAGCCCTCGACCAGGATCCGCTCGAGCAGCTCGCGCCGGAGCTCGGTGCGAATGCCCGAGCCGAGCAGGGCCGAGCCGCGCCCCGGAACGACGATGGGCACCGCGGGCAAGCTCGGGTCCGCGAACAGCCGCTCCTTCGCCGCGCGGCACGCGTGCGTGAGCGCGTGCTGCTGAAAGCGATCGATGTCCTTGCCCTCGTCGGTCAGCTTCTGACGCAGCACGTGCGAGAGCGCGAGATCCATGTTGTCGCCGCCGAGCAGGATGTGATCCCCGACGGCGACGCGGTGGAGCTCGAGCGAGCCCTCGCGCTCGAGCGCGGCGATCACCGAGAAGTCCGTCGTGCCGCCGCCGACGTCGATGACCAGCACGAGATCGCCGGCTTTGAGGTGCGAGCGCCAGCCCTCCCCCGCTTGCTCGATCCAGGAGTAGAGCGCGGCTTGCGGCTCCTCGAGCAGCGTCACCGCGTCGAGCCCGGCCGCGGCGGCGGCCTCCACCGTGAGATCGCGGGCCGCGGCGTCGAACGACGCGGGCACGGTGAGCACCACGTCGTGGTCGCCGAGCTCGCCGCGATCGGGGTACATCGCGCGGAAGGCCTCCACCAGATGGTCGAGGTACCGGAACGACGCCTCGACCGGGCTCACCTTCTCGACGTCCTCGGGAGCCCCGAGCGGCAAGAGCGCGGCGCGCCGATCGATGCCGGGATGCGAAAGCCAGCTCTTGGCGCTCGCGATCACCCGCGCCGGCGACTCGGCGCCGCGCGTGCGCGCGTACTCGCCGACGGCGAAGCGCCGCTCCGCGTCCCACGGGAGCGCGAGCGGGCCGTCGCTCTCGTGCGCGAAGTAGATGAAGGACGGCAAGAGCTCGCGCGCCTCGACCTCGTCGCGCGCGCCGAGCTGCGGGATGCGAAACCCCTGGACCTGGGCCTCGGCGCCCTCGGGCGGGGCCGGGGCGAGCGCGCAGTGCGTCGTGCCGAGATCGATACCAATCGAAGAACGGGTCATCAAAGCTCCACCTCTGCGGGCGCCACGACGTGCGCATCGTGCTGGCCCACCCGCGTGGGGAGCCTGAGCTCTTCGACGCGCCAGCCGCGATGACGCAAGACCCCCCGGTAGGGCGCCGCACCGGACACGTTGCCCGTGAGCTTCACGTCACCATCGCTCGCGTTGACCACGACCCGGGCTCCTTCGGCTTCCCCGCGGACATTGACGATCTCCGCGTGCGCACGCAACGCGCGCCGGCAGCCCTCGTGCACGACGCGCGCCGCCGCGCCGACCTCGCTGTCCGGAAATGTCGTGATGTCCTGCTGCACGAAGTCGATGAGGCGCCCCTCGCGCTGGAGCAGCGCGAGCAGCTGCAGCGCTCCCTCCACGGCTTCGGGAGAGGCCCCGAGCTTCGGGGGTGCCGGCGGCGCGGGCGCGAGCTCCGGCTGCGCCGCTTCCTCTTTCGGAGCGAGCTCGAGCGGCGGCCGCCACAGCGCGAACACACGCGCGGCGAACGCGCCGTCGAAGAGAACGCGGAACCATGCGACCCAGCAAAACCAGAGGCGGGTGAGGAACGACAGGGGCCCGGTCACGCGCGCGAGTCTATGATCCGCCGGCGTTCCGACAACGACCTAATCGGTGAGGGGCTTGCGCCCGTGGAAATCCGCGCGGCGCCGGCGTCGGGGACCTGGGCGGCCCGACGGCGCCCGGCCGCCCCGAAGATTCCCGAAAAAAGCGCGGTGAGTCGAGGCCCGCTCGAGGATGCTCCCCAGCGCGGCGCCGAACGCCTATACCACCGGCCGCATGTTCGACTTCAGCGCCTTCTCGACGGCCGAGGGTTGGATCGCCCTGCTCTCGCTCTCCGCGATGGAGATCGTGCTCGGCATCGACAACGTCGTGTTCATCTCGATCCTGAGCTCGAGGCTGCCGAAGGCAGAGCAGCCCCGTGCCCGGACGCTCGGGCTGTCGCTCGCGCTGTTCATGCGCATCGGCCTCCTGTTCACGATCTCGTGGATGATGGGGCTGACGCGCCCGCTCTTCTACGTGTTCCAGCGCGCGTTCTCCGGGCGCGACCTGATCCTGCTCGTGGGCGGCCTCTTCTTGGTCGGCAAGGCCGTGTACGAGATCCACGAGCGCCTCGAGGTCGAGCACGCGGAAGAGAAGCGCGGGCGCGCCGCGTCGTTCGCGATGGTGATCGTGCAGGTGATGCTGCTCGACATCGTGTTCTCGCTCGACTCGGTGATCACCGCCGTGGGCATGGCGCCCGCGATCAGCATCATGATGATCGCGATGGTGGCCGCGGTGGGGGTGATGCTGATCTTCGCGGGGCCCATCAGCGGCTTCGTGGATCGGCACCCGACCATGAAGATCCTGGCCCTCTCGTTCTTGCTCCTCATCGGCGTGATGCTCGTCGCCGAGGGGTTCGGACAGCACATCTCGAAGGGCTACATCTATTTCGCGATGGGCTTCGCGCTGATGGTCGAGCTCATCAACATGCGCGTCCGCCGCGCCATGACGGCACCGGTTCGGCTCCACAACCGCTTCGAGAGCCGCGCGGGCGGGGCGCCACCGGTGAACGAGCGCTCGGGCTCGGCCGCCCCGGTCGCGTGAGCGCGGCTCGCCCTTGGATTTCTGGCCGTCGACGGCCAGAAATCTAGGCGCGAGCGTCCGCGTCGAGGGCCGGGGACACGCGATCGGGACCGGGCGTCCACGCGGGCAAGGACACCGCGATGCACGCACCGCGGGGCACGTCGCGGATCTCCGCGTGCCCCCCGTGCGCTCGCGCGATGTGCGCGATCAGCGCGAGGCCGAGGCCGTGGCCGCCCACGCCGAGCGGGCGCACCCGATAGAAGGGCTCGAAGACGCGCGCGCGGAGGGCCTCGGGGATCCCGGGGCCCTCGTCCTCGATCTCGAGCAGCACGCGACCACCGGGAGTGTCCGCGACGCGGACGGTCACGGGTCCCTCGGGCGCGAACTTGAGCGCGTTGCCGAGCGCGTTCGCGACGAGCGAGCCGAGCAGGCGCGCGTCACCGCGCACGAGCCCGTCGCTGCCGAGGTCGAGGCGCACCCGCTCCCGTTCCCGCGGCGAGCGCTCGGCGACCTCCTGGGTGACCACGTCGGCCAGCGCGACCGTCTCGAAGCCGCGCTCGAGATGATCCGGAGGGATCGCGAGCACGAGCAGCCGCTCGACGAGCGCCGAGAGCCGGGCGACCCGTTCGCAGGCGCGTTCGAGGGCAGCACGCTCGCCTTCGGTCGCTTCCTCGGCCAAGAGCTCGAGCTCGGCGCGGAGCGCCGTGAGCGGCGTCCGGAGCTCGTGCGCCGCGTCGGCCGCGAAGCGACGCGCCTGATCGAGCAGGGCGCGCGTGCGCTGCATGAGCTCGCCGAGCGCCGTGCGGAGCGCCTCGACCTCTTCGCAGTCGCTCGGCGGACCGAGCGCGACCGGGTCGGCGTCGGGGCGCGACGTGCGGAGCGCTCCGGCGAGGCGCTCGAGCGGCCCGACCGCCCAGCGGCTCAACCCGAGGCCGAGCACGAGCCCCGTCCCCGCGCCGAGGGCGACCGCGCCGAGGGCCGAGAGCGCATAGAGAAGGTGCAAGCGCGAAACGTCGCTCGCCTGCGCGGCGACGAGCACCCACGGGCCGTACGCCCGAGCGCAGGCGCGCACCCGCCGCCGGACGTCCCCGTGCGACACGCACGCTCCCGGCGGCGGTGGCGTGATCCACGCGTCCCCGGCGATCGGCTGGCCCTGCGCGAAGACGGCGAGACGAATCCCGCTCTCGACGATCTCGTCGTTCTCGTCGTCGAGCGTGCCGGCGAGGTTCGCCTCTCCCTCGCTGCCGTCTTCGTCGAGCTCGCCCGCGAGCGTGATCACCGCAGCGCGCAGGCGCTGATCCGCGTGCTCCGCGATCAGCCGATCGACGGCGACGATGGCGACGACCGCCGCGAGCAACCCGCCGAGAGCAGCGCTCGTCACCGACACCCACGCGACCCGGAACGCCATGCTGCGGCGAGGCACCCTCGCCGCTCCGGGACGGCCCGCTTCAGTCATCGGCGAGAGCGTAGCCCTCCCCGCGCACGGTGCGTACGAGCTCCGTCCCGAGCTTCTTGCGGATGCGCCCGATCAGCACCTCGAGGCTGGCCGCCGCGGCCGGATCGTTGTCCCTCCAGATCCGCTCGAGCAGGTCGCGCCTCGAGACGACGCGGCCGGTCGCGGCGGCGAGGGCCTCGAGGATCGCCCATTCGCGGGTGGTGATCGGCGCCTCGCGACCGTCGACGAAGGCGCGGCGCGCGCCGAAGTCGAGCTCGATCGCCCCCCTCTTGAAGAGGGATGGGCGCGCCACGCGGGCCCGGCGCAGGAGCGCGCGCACGCGCGCCCTGAGCTCCGCCACGGCGAAGGGCTTGCCGAGATAGTCGTCCGCTCCCGCGTCGAGGCAGCGCACGCGCGAGGCCACCGCGTTCTCGGCGGTCAGGATCAGAATCGCGGGGAGCTCGCCCTTTTGCCGCAGCGTGCGGCACAGCTCCTCGCCGGAAGCACCCGGCAAGCCCAGGTCGAGCACGACGATTTCTACCGGACCGCGCGCGAGGACCTCCAGGGCGCTCTCGGCCGACGTCGCCGTGAGCACGGTGTGCCCGTCGCGTGCGAGGGCTCGCTCGACGAGCGCGAGCACCTCTTCGTGATCGTCAACGACCAGGACCCGCATGTGCCGGCAGCTTCAGCCAAATGCCGCGGAAGCGCTTGCGGGACGGATCCTTCGACTTCTTGCAGGCGCGACCATCGATCTCGACGCTGCCATCGTCGCTCAAGACCAGCACGGAGTCGCGCTCCTCGGGCGTGAAGAACCCTTCGGGGGTGAGCCCGTCGAGATCGACGCCCGCGATGACGGACGGCTTTCCCGTGCCGTCCCAGCGGTAGAGACGAAATGGGCCGCCTTCGCCCGTGGGTCCCGCGGCGATGAGATAGCTGCCGCGGTACGAAGAGAGCGAGCGGATGCCGAGCCCGCCGAGATCGAGCCCCTGCACGCTCGAGAAGCGAGCCGGCTTTCCGCGCACGACCTCGCTAGGGTTCTCCAGGCGGGCGACGAGCGCGCGCCCCTCGCGCACGGGACCGCGGAACCCGATCCAGAGGCTCCCGTCCGGCGCGGCGGTGAGGCCCTCGATGTTCAATCCGCCCGGTTGCTTGGGTGCGCGCTCCGCGGCGCGCTCGAGCTCGAACGGGGCGAACCTCGGATCGGCGATCATGGCTTCGATGAGCTGCCGGTAGGGTTCCCCGCGCACGTGCACCTCGGACCCGGAGCGGGGCAGCTCGGTCGCGAAGAACAAGAAGCGGTCGGGGTCGCGCTTGCCCTTGCGCGTTCGACCGTGAGACGTGATGAAATACGCGACGTCGCCCACGCGCGTCGCGCCTTCGATGTCGGACTCGGCCTTCTTCTGCTTCCGAAGCGCGAGCTTCGGCGACAGGTCGATGCGCGCGAGCGGCGGGCCGCCGCGGTCCGCGTGGTACACGCGCAGCACGTTGTCCTCGTCGTCGGCGACGACGAAGCGGTGCTTGTCGAGCGGCACCGCCCCCGAGGCGTCGCAGGCGCCTTCGAACCACAAAACGCGCCGCTCCCGGCCGTTCTCGGCCTCGAGCTTCGTTCCGACTCGATCCCGCTGCGGGGCGGCCGCGTGGCTCGGCTCGCACGCGTCGAGGGTGAGGCCGAGCGCGGCGGCGATGAGTGGGAAGCGGTGGCGCATCGAACACAGGATTGGCCCCGCCCGAAGGCGAGTCAACGTGGGCGCCCTGCGTCGTTCAGCCAACGTTTGGAAACGTCCGGCGCGAGCACGACGGCCGGGAAACGCCCCGGGAACGACCCGGCTTCGGGTCAGGTCAGCCGAGGTGACGCGAGAAGAACTGGGCCGTGAGCGCCGCGAGGGCCTCGAAGACGGCGCCGTCCTCGTCGGAGGGCCGTGACTCCCCCGGCACGGTGCGAAGCTCACTCTTCGCCCGAAGGTGGGCGCGGGCGCTCCGGTTCAACTCGAGCCCCGCGGGGTCGTCGTCGCCCACGATGAACAGGGTGGGGACCCGCACTTCTTCGAGCGCCTCCCCGGCGAGATCCGGTCGTCCGTCCCCCGAGATCACGGCGCGCACCTGCGGGCGCGCCGTCGCGGCGAGGAGCGCCGCGGCAGCACCCGTGGTCGCACCGAAGTAACCAATGGGGAGCTGTCCCAGGCGATCGTCGCCCGCGACCCAGTCGGTCGCCGCCACGAGGCGCTGAGCGAGGATCTGGATGTCGAACTCCAGGCGATACGAGAGCCGATCCGCTTCGGCCTCGGCCGGGCTCACGAGGTCCAAACCGAGCGTCGCCACTCCGGCGCGTTCACGGAGTCGCTCGGCCACGTATCGGCTGCGCGCGCTTCTGTGTGTGCTGCCCGTGCCGTGCGCGAACAACACCGTTCCGAAGGGGCGCGGGGGGACGACGAGATCCGCGTCGATCGCGAAGCTCTCGAAACGCAGGATCATGGGGCGTCCCACCGTCCCCGGCTGCGGCTCGTGCATCATGGCCCACTCCTTTGGTCCTTCACGAACCGGATCAGCAAGGCCCGTGCCGGAGCGTGGACGCGAGGGATCGGCCTTCCCCGACTAGGAAGCTCCAAATCGAGGCTCAGGGGGGAGCGGCGCGCGCCTTGTCGAAGGCTGCCAAGAGCTTT
>CAYYWA010000071.1:0-20116 GCA_964475255.1 uncultured Sorangium sp. | reverse complement strand
GTCACGCTGGCTCGCGAGCGCGAGACCGCCTCCGGCGTGCCCGTCGCGAACACGCGGCAGCCGGCGTCGCAGCCGGCCGGGCCGAGATCGACGACGTGGTCGGCGCGCTTTACGACGTCGAGGTTGTGCTCGATGACGATCACGGTGTTTCCGGCGTCCACGAGCTTCTCGAGGACTTGGAGCAGCCGGCGCACGTCCTCGAAGTGCAGGCCCGTCGTCGGCTCGTCGAGCACGTACAGAGTGCGGCCGGTCTGCGTGCGCGAGAGCTCGCGCGCGAGCTTGATACGCTGCGCCTCGCCGCCGCTCAGGGTGGGCGCAGGCTGGCCGAGCTTCACGTAGCCGAGCCCCACCTCCGAGAGCGTGCGGAGAATGCGCGCGAGCGCAGGATACGGCTCGAACAGCTCGAGGCACGAATCGATATCGGTCTCGAGCACGTCCGCGATGCTCTTCCCGCGGTAGGTGACTGCGAGTGTCTCGGCGTTGTAGCGTTTGCCGCCACACACCTCACAGGTGACGTACACGTCGCTCAAGAAGTGCATCTCGACGCGCACCACGCCGTCGCCCTCGCACCCTTCGCACCGCCCGCCCTTCAGATTGAAGCTGAACCGCCCCGCGTCCCAGCCGCGAAGGCGCGCTTCGGGGAGGCTCGCGAAGATCGAGCGGATTTCGTCGAAGGCCTTCGTGTACGTGCCCGGGTTGCTCCGCGGCGTGCGCCCGATCGGGCGCTGATCGATCGCGATCACCTTGTCGATCCGCTCGATGCCCTCGATGGCGCGATGGGCGCCCACCGGGTCCGTCGCGCCGTGCAGGCGACGAGCGAGCGCGGGCAGCAGGATGCCGTTGACGAGGGAGCTCTTTCCCGCGCCGCTCGGACCCGTCACCGCGACGAGGCAGCCGAGGGGAAACGTGACGTCGACGTCCTTCAGGTTGTGCTCGCGAGCGCCGCGCACGACGAGCTCACCCGAAGCCGGACGGCGCTGCTTCGGAACCTCGATGCACCGTCGTCCGCTCAGATAGTCCGCCGTGATGCTGCCCTTCGCGCGATCGAGCGCGCTCGGCGGCCCTTCGAACACCACCTTGCCGCCGAGGTGTCCCGCGCCGGGTCCGAAATCGACGACGTGATCGGCCGCACGGATCGTCTCCTCGTCGTGCTCCACGACGACGACGGAGTTTCCGAGATCGCGCAAGTGTCGCAGCGTCTCGATGAGCCGCTGGTTGTCGCGCGCGTGGAGGCCGATGCTCGGCTCGTCGAGCACGTAGGTGACCCCCGAGAGCTCGCTGCCGAGCTGGCTCGCCAGACGGATGCGCTGCGCCTCGCCGCCGGAGAGCGTCGGCCCCGAGCGATCGAGGGTGAGGTACTCGAGCCCGACGTTCAGGAGGAACGAGAGGCGGCTCCGGATTTCGCGCAGCGGGCCCTCCGCGATGGCGCGCTCGGCCTTGCCGAGCTCGAGCTTCGAGAACCACGCCGCACAGTCGCCGACCGAGAGCGCGAGCACCTCCGCGATCGTGCGTCCGGAGAGGCACACGGCCAGGCTCTCCGCACGGAGCCTTCGCCCGTCGCAAGCATCGCACCGGACCTCGCGCAGGTACTGCCGATACTGCTCCCGCATGCGCTCGGACGAGGTCTCGCGGTACCGGCGCATCAACGTCGGGATCACGCCTTGGAAGCGAACCCCCCAGCTTCCATGGTTCTCGCTGCCCTCCTGGCCCCAGGTGACCCGAATCTTCTTGCCCTCGACGCCGTAGAGAACCTGCTCCCGCTGCTTCTTCGACAGCTTGCCGAACGGCACGTCGAGATTGACACCGGTCTCGCGCGCGAGCGCTTCGATGATGCGGTACGTCCACCCCTCGCCGCGCTCGACGGAGGTCGCCCATGGAGCGATCGCGCCCTGGCGGATGGAGAGCTTGGGGTTCGGGACGACCAGATCCGGGTCGATCTCGGTCCGCACCCCGAGCCCGTTGCACGCCCCACACATTCCGAGCGGCGAGTTGAACGAGAAGCTCTGCGGGCCGAGCGCCGGGTAGCTGACGCCACAGCACGAGCGAGACGCCGAGAAGTGTTTGGGCTCGCCGCCCTCCGGCTCCACCGTCAGCTCGCCCTTTCCTTCGCGCAGGCCAAGCTCCACGGCTTCCGCCAAGCGCGAGCGCGCCGAGGCCTCGACGGTGAGCCGGTCGATCACGAGCTCGACGGTGTGCTTGCGCTTCTTGTCGAGCGCCGGCGCGGAGTCCAGCCGGAGGACCTCGCCGTTGACGCGTACGCGGACGAAGCCGCGCCCCGAGAGCTCCTTGAACAAGTCGCGGAACTCGCCCTTGCGATGGGTGACGAGGGGAGCGAGCAACAGAATGCGCGCCCCGCGCGGGAGCGCGAGCACGTCCGCCACGATCTCGTCGGTGCTGCGGCCGCGCACCTCGCGTCCGCACGTCGTACAGTGCTGCCGGCCCGCGCGGGCCCAGAGGACGCGCAGATAGTCGTGGATCTCCGTGATGGTTCCGACCGTCGAGCGGGGGTTCGACGAAGCGCTCTTCTGCTCGATCGCGATGGTGGGTGAGAGCCCGCGCAGCCGCTCGACGGCGGGCCGATCCAGCCGCCCCAAAAACTGCCGCGCGTACGCAGAGAGCGACTCCACATAGCGCCGCTGGCCCTCGGCATAGAGGGTATCGAACGCGAGGCTCGATTTGCCCGACCCGCTCGGGCCCGTGAAGACCACGAGCTGGTGCTTGGGGAGGGTGAGGAAATCGATCGCGAGGTTGTGTTCCCGCGCCCCGACGACCTCGATGCGATCGCCCGAAGCCAACGCGGCGCGGACCAAGCGACCGGACGACGGGGCTTTCGCACGCGCCATGGGCCCCCCTCTACCACGCTCCGTTACCTGAACACAAGATCAGCTGTCGGGGCCGGGGAGGCTCGTCACGCCAGGCCCATGTGATCGAGCTCCTCCTCGTCGAGGCCGAAGTAGTGGCCGACCTCGTGGAGCACCGTCGTCTGCACCTCGAGGCGCAGGGTATCCGGATCCGGCGAGTCGGCGAGGAGGTTCGCCGAATAGAGGACGATGCGGGTGGGCGTCGTCGTCGGCTCCAGGTTTTGGCGATCGGCGTCGCACGGGCCCTCGAAGAGCCCCAGGGCGCGCGGGTCGAAGCCCTCGCGCACGATCTCCTGGCTCGGCCGCGGCTCGACGAGGATCGCCACGTCGGCGATGCGGGAGCGGAACGGATCCGGAAGGCCAGCGAGCGCCTCCTCCGCGGCGGCGACGATCCGATCTTCGGTCTCGCGGTCCACCGCGTCGCCGCCGTCGATGGCGCGATCGAGCTCCAGCACCTTCAGGAAGTGCTCCACCATGCGCTCCTCTTCGCCGAGCTCCCCGCAGATCCAGCCGAGCATGTGGCGCACGTCCGGATCGTCCGGATCCTGCGCGAGCAGCGGCTCGAGCACGGGGCGCGCGGCTTCCGGCCCGGGCACCACGAAGGTGAGGGCGGCGCGCGCCATCGAGACAGCGGGGGCGGCGGCGAGCTCGGGCGGCGCCGCCTCGAGCTCCGCCAGCGCGGCGGTGGGATCCTGGAACGCCATCTCCTCGATCTTGTCGAGCAGGGTGGCGATGGCTTCTTCGGACGCTTCGTTTTGGGTCATGATCGAGCTCATTGGTTGACTCCACTCGCGAGGAAGCCGCCGTCCACCGCGATCGTCTCGCCGTTGACGAAGCTTGCCGCTTCGGATGACAGGAAAATGGCCGCGCCGACGAGCTCCTCGAGCTGGCCGAAGCGCTTCATCGGGGTGCGCAGGAGGTATTCCTTCCCGCGCGGCGTGCCGTCCAGCAGGGCCTCGTTGAGCCGTGTGCGGAAGACACCTGGGGCGATGGCGTTGACGTTCACGCCGCGCGGCCCCCACTCGAGCGCGAGGGACTGCGTGAGCGAGACCACCGCGGCCTTGCTGGCGGAATAGGCGGCGACCTCGTAGAGGGCCACGAACGAGGAGAGCGACGCGATGTTCACGATGCGGCCGTAACCCCGCTCGAGCATCGGCCTCCCGAACGCCTGGCACGCCCGGAGCGTTCCGACGAGGTTCGTGTCGAGGATGGCCTGGAAATCCGCCTCGCTCACCTCGAGGGTGGGGACGCGTTGCGTTCGTCCGGCGCAGTTCACGAGGATGTCAACTTTTCCGAGCTCCGCGAGCACCGCGTCGCGCAGGCGGTCGATCGAGGAGCGATCGCACACGTCGCACGTCAGGCGGAGTGTGCGACGACCGAGCCCCGCGAGCGCCTCGGCCGTCGCTTCGACCTCGCTCGAGCGGCGCGACGCGGCAACCACGTCGGCTCCGGCCTGCGCGAGGCCGAGCGCGAGCTGCTTGCCGATCCCCGAGGTGCCGCCGAGCACCACCGCGACGCGGCCCTCCAGGCTGAGTTTGTCGTAGGCCATGGGCTCCCTTCGTGTCCCGTTCGTCCGAGGCCGAGGTACTAGCGCGTTTGGAGGCCACCGTCTCGAGGCCCGGCGTTCACGCCGATTCGGGATGCGAGGAGCTTTGCCCTCGGCGCGGGCCGATGGCATAGAGGCGAGAGTTTTCGTGGATTTGTCGGCGAGAGGCGCGGTCCCGAGCAGCCGTCCGAGGCGATTCCGAGCGGGTCCCCGCGCGTCGAGCGGGCTCAGGCTTCTGGTCGCGCTCCTGGTGATCGCTTGCGTTCACGCTGTTGCCTCGTGGTCCCGCGCGGCGAGCCCGGAGTCCGAGCGCGCCGGTCGCGTTCGCGTCGTCTACTGGGAGAAGTGGGTCGATTTCGAGCGCGCGGCGATGCAGTCCATCGTGGACGCGTTCAACCGCTCGCAGGACCGCATCTTCGTCGACTACGTCTCCGTCTCTTCGATCGGGCAGAAGACGTTGATCGCGACGGCGGGCGGCAACCCGCCGGACCTCGCCGGGGTCGCGGCGAACGACGTCATCGACTTCGCCGATCGCGAGGCGCTGACGCCGCTCGACGCGTTTGCGCGCGGCACCCCCGTCCGCGCCGATCGGTACCTGCCGATCTACTGGGACATGGGGGTCTACCGCGGGGTGCTCTACGGGGTGCCCTCCGTCCCGGTCGTCACGGGCCTGCACTGGAACAAGCGGCTCTTTCGCGAGGCCGGGCTCGACCCGGAGCGGCCGCCGCGCACGATCGCGGAGCTCGACGCGTTCGCCGAGCGGCTCACCGTGGTCGAGAACGGCGCGGTGCAGAAGGTCGGTTTTCTCCCCTCGGAGCCGTCGTATTTCCCGTTCTTCTGGGGCTACTTCTTCGGTGCGGAGCTGTGGGACGGCGACGCGCGCATCCTGCTCGATTCGCCCGAGAACCGGCGCGCGTTCCGCTGGGTGCAGAGCTACGCGAAGCGCCACGGCGTCGCGACGCTGCAGCGGCTCTCCTCGAGCTTCGGCAACCTCGCTTCCTCCGAGGATCCGTTCATGGCGGGCAAGCTCGCCATGACGTTCCAGGGGATCTGGCTCGCGAACTACATCGAGCGCTTCTCGCCGGGCCTCGAGTGGGGCGCCGCGCCGTTTCCGAGCGAGCGCGCGGGCGATCCCCCGGTCGCCTACCTGGACTCCGACATGCTCGTGATCCCGCGCGGGGCGCGCCACCCGCGGGAGGCGTTCGAGTTCATCGCGTTCTTGTCCCAGCAAGCGATGACCGAGCGGCTCGCCCTCGGTCAACGCAAGAACTCGCCTTTGCGCACGGTGAGCGACTCGTTCTTCCGCGAGCACCGGCACCCGTACATCCGCATGTTCCAGGAGCTCGCCCAGAGCCCCGGGGCGCGCGCGCAGCCGAAGTTGAGCGTTTGGAAGGAGTATCGCGACGAGACCCGCGCGATGTTCCAGCGCATCTGGCTCATGCAGACGACGCCCGAGGTCGCCCTGGCCGAGGCGCAGGAGCGTCTGCAAAACTCGTGGGACCGCGAGCGACGGCGCCTCGCCGCGCCGCCCTCGCAGGCCCTGAAGCTCGCCCCGGTTGGGCTCGTGAGCTTGCTCGTGTTGGGCGTTGCCGGGTTCGCGGCGGTCGAACGCCGGCGCGCGCGGCGGCTCGCCGGGGGGAGGCGTCCTGCGCGCGCGAACGCCTCGCTCGGGCGTGGCCTCGCCTTCTTTTCGCCTTGGGCGCTCGGCCTGCTCGTGTTCACGGCGTACCCCGTGATGGCGTCGCTCGTGTACAGCTTCTGCGAGTACTCGGTGCTGACCACGCCGCGCTTCATCGGGCTCGGCAACTACGCGGAGCTCCTCGCCGACGGCGTGTTCTGGCGGGCGCTCACCAACACGCTCGTCTACGTCGCGTTCTCGCTGCCGCTCGGTCTGATTTTGGCGTTCTTCGTCGCGGTGATGCTCGACGCGGCGGCGCGCGGAGCGAGCATCTACCGGACGCTCGTGTTCTTGCCCGCGCTCACGCCCGTCGTCGCGAGCGCGATGGCGTGGCTCTGGATCTTCAACGCCGAGTACGGCGTCCTGAACCACATCCTCGGCACGCTGAGCTTCGGCCTGATCGAGCCCGTTCCCTGGCTCGTGGACCCGCGCACCGCGCTGCCCTCGATCATCTTGATGAGCGTCTGGAGCGTGGGGCACGCCGTGGTGGTGCTGCTCGCCGCGATGCAGGACGTGCCGCGCGCGCTCTACGAGGCGGCAGACATCGACGGCGCGAGCCTCTGGCACAAGCTCCGGCACATCACCCTGCCGCTCGTCTCGCCGGTGGTCTACTTCAACGCCATCATCGGGGTGATCGGCGCCCTGCAGGTGTTCACTCAGCCCTTCGTGATGACGAACGGCGGGCCCGCGCGCGCGACGCTCACGTACACGATGCGCCTATACGACAGCGCCTTCAAGTTCCTGAGGATGGGCGAGGCCTCCGCGATGGCGTGGATTCTCTTCTTGATCATCCTCGGCCTCACGCTCGTGCTCGTCCGCATCGGGCGGAGCCGCGTGCACTACACGGGAGCTTGAGGGCGTGAGCGCAGCCGGCTCTCCCTTCAGCAGCACCTTTCGCCGCCATCCGCGGGCGCGCGTCCTCGTGCACCTCGCGCTGATCACGGCGTGTCTGATCTTCGTCTTCCCGATGCTCTGGATGGTCTCGACCTCGCTCAAGCCCATCCACGAGACGATGCGTTCTCCGCCCGCGTGGCTTCCAGAAACCTTCGAGTGGCGGAACTATCTCGAGACCGTCCGTTACATCCCGTTCTGGGAGTACACGAAGAACACGCTGGTCATCTGCACGCTCTCGAGCATCGGGACGACGTTCTCGAGCGCGCTCGTCGCCTACAGCTTCACGCGCCTCGAGTGGCCGGGGCGCGATCTGCTCTTCGCGCTGACGCTCGCCACCATGATGGTGCCGTTTCCGGTGCTCATGGTGCCGCTGTACGGGGTGTTTCGGGAGCTCGGCTGGACTGGCACGCTCTATCCGCTCTGGGTTCCGAGCTTTTTCGGGGGAGCGTTCAATATCTTCCTTTTGCGCCAGTTCTTCCTGCGCATTCCGAAGGCGTTGCCGGAGGCGATGATGCTGGACGGCGCCTCCGAGCTCACCATCTTCTTTCGGACGTACGTGCCGCTGTCGAAGTCTTCGCTCGCGGTGGTGGCGTTCTTCCAGTTCGTCTACTCGTGGAACGACCTCTTGGGGCCGCTCCTCTACCTCACCGACCAGAACACGTTCACCCTGTCCCTCGGTCTGCAGTTCTACGAAAGCCAGATCGGGGGCACACAGTGGCACTACCTGATGGCCGCGTCGGTGCTCACCACGCTCCCGGTCGTCGTCCTGTTCTTCTTCGTGCAGCGCGCCTTCTTGCGCGGCCTCGGATCGATGCAAAACGTGGACGCCTAGTCCTCCGAGCCAAAATTCCGGCTCGGCCTGGAGCTGGGGGTTCAGCCTAGCTTTCGGGCTTCCTAGTCGGGGAAGGCCGATTCCTCGCGTCTCTCCGCCGCCTTCGCGCCCGTCGTGCTCGCGATAGCGCTGCTATCGCTGCGCGCGCCGAACGCGAATTCGGCAAATCCGCTTCGGTCTCGACCCTCCCCTCCGGCGTCAGCCAGAAATCTAGGCTCAGGCGGCGCGCGTGCTCGGGTCGGGATCGCTCGGAGTCGGGAGCTCGATGGAGCCGGAGTCGGTCGCGACGACGACCCGGTTTCGGCCGCCGGACTTGGCCAGGTACATGGCCCGGTCGGCGCGGTCGACGAGGGCATCGAGAGAATCGCCGGGCTGGTGGGCGGCGATGCCCAGCGAAGCGGTCACGGACACCGCAGCGCCGCCCTCGTACTCGATGCGCAGGTTCTCGATCGCGGTGCGCAGCCGCTCGCCGAAGCAGCGCGCACCCTCGAGCTCGGAGCTCGTCAGGGCGATCACGAACTCCTCGCCGCCCCAGCGCCCCGCGAGATCGGTCTTTCTGACCTCGCTCTGGAGGAGCCGCCCGAGGGCGGAGAGCACCGCGTCGCCGGCGCCATGTCCGCGCCGGTCGTTGATCATCTTGAAGTGGTCGACGTCGAAGAGGACGAGAGAGAGCGGGTGGCCGTAGCGACGGCAGCGCTCGAGCTCGACGTCTAGCGCCGAGACCAGAGCGCGCCGATTCATCAGCCCCGTCAGGGCGTCGATCGTCGCGAGCCGCTGCGACTCTTCCATGAGCGTGGCCATGCGCAGGGGGCCCCCGAGCTCTCGGGCCACGATCGTGACCAGGTTCTCGTCCTCACGCTTCGCTGCCTCGGGCAGCGAGAGGGCGAGGTGTCCGATCGGAATGCCGCCGAGCTCGATCGGGCGGAGGAGCGGCGCCCGGTATTCCGCTCCTTCGCAGGCGTCTTCGTCCTCCACCACCAAGACGAGGCTCTCTCCCTCGAACGCGAGCGCCGCGCGGGCCTCGCGCTCCGCGCTGTCGCGGGAGCGCGGGTTGCAGTGCAGGCCGAGTCGCCGCGGCTGATGGGTGGCGACGGCGAGCCAGCGGTAGGTAGCGACGCGCGACACGAACTGCGAGAACAGGTCGAAGAGCTGATCGAAGGCGCCGCACGTCCCGAGCGCACGCACCTCCGCCGCGAGCACGGACTCGAACAGCGCCGCATCGAGGTGCGCGGTGATGCGATCGCGGATGTCGAGCTCCGCGTACGTCGTGAAGAAGTCCCCCGTGTCGACCCGGTTCTGGATCGCCTTGCCGAGAGCACGAACGAGATCGCCCATGCGCCCCTTCACGACGTAGTCGCTCGCGCCGGCGCGCTCGGACCAGAAGCGATTGCGCGGGCTCTCCGGGCCGCGCAAGATCACGGGGACGCTCTCCGTGGCGGGTTCGGCCTTGAGCAACCGACACAGCTGCACTCCGGAGATCCCCGGCATCCAGAGGTCGGCGATGACGGCGCAGGGCGGATCGCCGAGGGCGACGCGCGCGCCCTCGGCGGGGTCGGTGAAGATCGACACCGCGTATCCTTGCATCTGCAGGCGATCGGCGAGCGTCCCGCTCGCCTCGATTTCTGGATCGATGAGGACGAGGGCGTTCATCGGGGCGCCGGTGCTCGTGTAGCCGTTCTTCTTGTTCAAAACAGCAACAGATCTCCTTCCGTCGCGGTAGCCGGGCCTTCGTCGAGGACGACCCGCGGCTCGAACCCCACGCGTGCGTGGACGTCGAGCCAGACGCAGACGTCCCCCGAGCTGCTCGCGAAGCGGTGGGTCGACACCCCGGGCGCTGCAGGCGACATGAACTGGATGCGCACGCCGCGCAGTACCATGGGGAGCGCGATGGACACGGTCGTCCCGTAGCGGAGCAGCTTGTTCTTGAAGCGCCCGATCAGCTGGTTCGCGGCTTCCCCGAGCCAGTCCTCTCGGTGCGGCGCGGCGTTCGCCTTCGCGGCGAGCGCGTTCAGGGTGCAGTCGGTCATCCCGATTCCGAGCACGCCGCGCAGATCACGACCCGTGAACCCGATGACCGCTGCGCGTTCCATCACGATTCCGGTGCTGCTCGTCGCTCGAAAATCGAGACCGACGCCATGCAGGAGCTCCCGCGTGGCGTTGCAGATGAGCTCGTCCAGCACTTGGTTCGTTTCCATCCTGGTGAGTCCGGCGCGATCTCGAGGTGCGGAGGCGGGCGTTTCAGCCGCCGATGCCGAGCGAATCCAAGAACGCGTTGTACTCCTCGATCTGATCGGAGTGCACGACGTCGAGCCCCGCGTTGAAGCGGCTCCCGTCCGCCATTTGCGGAGCCATGAGCTCGACCGTCTGGTCGAGCCCGAGCACGTTGAGGGAATAGAGCACGTACGGGACGAGGTATCCCATGTAGTACTGACGCTGGGCGTGCGTGGCGCGCACGAGCCCGGACCGCATGTAGCTCAGCGTCTCGGGCTCGAAATCGAATCCCACGATGACGATGTCGTCCTTCGTGAGCCCGGCCGCCTCGGTCGCCTTGGCGCAGCGGACCACCGGTGAGAACAGGCCGATCATGCCGACCGCCGGAGGGTCGGCGGTCGTCAGCATCTGCTCGAGGGCGTCGATGTCCTCGGCCTCTCCGGTGTCGGTCCAGGTCGTGCGCCGAACGAGGACGGTGTAGCCGGCCTCCTCCAAGACGTCCTTGGCACCCTGCGTGCGCCCATAGCCGTCCGGCCAATCTTCCTCGGTGTCGTGGCCGAGCAGGATCACCGTGCCGGGCGGACCGTCGAGCAGCCCGAGCAGCGTCTCTCCCGCGGTCTTTCCAGCGTCGTAGTTGATGGTGCCGATGTAGAGGTGTCGGGAGGAGCTGGCGAGGTCGCTGTCGATCGTGACCACGGGGATCCCCGAATCCGTCGCGGCGTCGATCTCCTCGCCGACGACGGTCGCCATGGGGGCGACGCCGAACCCGTTGTAGCCGGACAGCCGCTGCTGCTCGAGGATCTCGAGCTGTCGATTCGTCCGCTCCTCGTCGGTCGCCTCCGTCGGCGCGACCACGACGCCCGAAACTTCGAGCTCGCCGAGCGCGCGGTTCGCCCCGAGCTTCACCGGCTCCCAGTAGCCAGTGAGCGTCTTCAGCACGATGCCGAGCTGGAGCGGCGCGGGCTCCGTCTCTCCGATGGCCTGCACCAGCTTTCCGATCGTCTGCTCGAGCTCGACGGGCTTGAACGAGCTCTCCGGGACCGGAACGCGGCTGATCTCCTTCTTCTGCGCTTCGGGTTCCCCGCCGCACGCGGACACCACCCAGGCGAGTCCCAGGAATACAAAACGACCGATCTCGTATCGCTTCACGTCGCGTCCTTTCCTTCCTTGCCGATCGAATGCATGCGCCACCATCTCCGGGTCAGAGGTGCCGGGGGCAGCTCGCCATCAGTCGTCCCGTTTCGACGAACGCGCCGCGCGCGATGCTCCAGGTGTCGAAGACGACGTGCCTCGCGATGCCGAACTCGTCGAAGTCGTACTCGGCGGCGGCGCCGACGTATCGCCGGGAGCCTCCGTCGGCGAGCGCCGCAAGCGCGGGAGAGAGCTCCGACCAATGGGCGGGCTCGGCGTCCCCGCCTCCGAGCTCGCGGATCGCGTCTCGGAGCTCGGGTGCCGTGGGGTCGTCGTTGCCGCGCGCGAGCTCCCGCTCGAGGGCCATCGCGAGCAAGACCACGGCGTCGTAGTAGAAATGAGCCGCGGGAAACGGGCGATCGCCCTCCCAGCGCGCCGCGAAATGGTCGGAGAACGCGCGCGCGTTCTCGCGGCTGCACGAGACGGGGCCGTTCGGCGTGCCCGAGTCGCACTCACTCGTCAGGCTGAGCGAGGGGGAGAGCCCGGCGAACCCATCGAGCGCGCCGAACGGGGTGTTCACGAGGAAGGCGTCCGCGTGCAGCATCGGGCTCAGCGTGAAGGCGCCGCGGCGCCTGCCGATCGTCCACTCGGTCGCGACGACCGATGCCGTTGCGGGATAGGCGATCAGCAGGGTGCGATCGGCTTCATAGTCGAGCGCCTGCGCGATCTGCGCCCGGTACGACGAGGCGCCCGCCGAGATCGTGACCGACGGCAGCGCACGCCCTCCGAGGTGCACGAACTGTGCGTTGAACTCGGCGGCGAGGCTCAGGTTGTAGTCGTCGAGCGCGACGATCGAGTTCGCCGTATCGACCCCCTCGGCGATCGCCTGACGCGCCATGGCACACCCGATGGCCGCGGGCGACGGCGCGAGCCGCACCCAGGCGCCGCGGGTGCCACCCCGCTTCATCGCGGGCGCGGAGTAGCCGGGCAGCAGGTTGAGCACGTCGAGCGCCTTCACGTCCGGCACGATGTCGTTGGCGAGCTCGTTCTCCTCGGGTCCGATCAGGTACTCGACCTCTTCGAGGTAGAGGAGCTCCAGCAGCGCATCGAGGCCGCGCGCCGAGCCCGAGTTGCTGTCGCGGGTGACGAGGTGGAGGGGGCGCCCGCGGACGCCGCCCGCTTCGTTCACGTCCTTGACGGCGAGGAGCAGCGCTTGCTCGAGGTTCCTCCCGATCGCTGCCTCTTTTCCGGTGAAGGGCAGCACCGCGCCGACCTTGATCGCGTCCGCCGGAATCTCTCGTTCCTCGGGGGCGCACCCGGCGAAACTGGCGAGCAGCGCGAGCGCGGAGAGGAGGGAGCGCGAGCGCACGCTCCAAGAGCTCCGGGAGACTTCGAACGCGGCTGCCACGCGACGTTGAACGGCAGGCCAGGTGATCGGCTTAATGCGCTCTCGGAGGCTCGGCCCTCGACTTCGTGTGACGCCAAAAGAGACGGGCGAGACACACAAGCTCGATTTCGGCCCCTCCACGGCCGAAGCGGGGAAGCCCGAAATCGAGACTCAGTAGGTGTGTCGCACCTCGAGGAAGAGCTCGGTCGGAGCGAGGGGATATTCGAACCCAGAGAACCCTGGGTCGGAGCCCCGCGTGCGGAGGAGATTGCGCGAACGCAACGCCACTCGCGTTTCGTGTCCCGGAGCGAGATAGATCTCGCGCGTCGCGAGCGACGCGTCGAGCAAGAAATAGGTCGGCAGCGAGTACGGCGCACCGCGTTCGACGATGCTCGCGTCTGCCGCCCGCCGCGGCCCGACGAGCATGCCCTCCGCGCCGAGCGTGAGCGGGACCTGGGGGAGGGAAGGGACGCTCACCACGGCTCCGCCGCGAACGATCCACGGCGGGTATGCGACGTTCTCGTGCCCCACCAGGTCCGCGAAGTAGCCCTCCTCTCCGAGCTCCCGCACCGAGTGGACGAGCTCGAACGAAAGGTAGGCCGTGTAGTCCTCATAGTGAGCCACGTTGGCCCGCGTTTCCCAGGCCAGGCTGCGCTGGCTCGCTGCGTTGCGTGCCGTCTGGTTCTCACCCTGTGGGGTGAACTCCGCCTTGTCGAGCAGCCAGCTGTGGGAGACCGCGGAGCTCATCCAGAAGAAGCGGCTCGGGCGAAAGGACATCTGGTACTCGAGCGTGTGGACCCGCTGGGGCTCGAGGTCCGGGTTTCCGATCACGTCGCCGAGGCGCAGCGGTTCCGCGCGAAGGAGATAGGGGGACGGTGCCTTGAAGGCGCTCCCGTAGAGCAGCTTGGCCGTGAGCGCGCGGCTCCACTGCGAGGTCAACCCGACGCGGCCCGTGAGCTGACCCTCGTACTCGCTGTGGTGGTCGTAGCGCATACCCCCGGTGAGCTTCAGCCACGGGTCGAAGAGCTTGTAGCTCGAGCTCACGTAGGCGCCGACGTCGACGAAGTCGACGGCGCCGCGTGCTTCCCTCGGCTCCGGAATGGGCGAGTTCGTCGCGGCGTCGATGCGATGGGGGCCCTCGAGGTCTTCGCGGTCGAAGATCGTCTCGACTCCGACGATCAGGTTGAACCGATCGCTCGGCGTGTATCGCGCTTCGGCGAGGGCGTCCACGCCCCGATAGGATTCGTTGCGCTCGACGTAGAAGAGGGCGTTTCCGACGTCCACCCGATCCTGCGGCAGGACGCCTCCCTGGAAATACGTGCTCGAAATCGCGAAGTCCAGCTCGGGTGTGGCGTGCACGAGTCCATCGAGGTTCGCTCGAAACTGGCCGAGCGCGATCACCGTGCCGCGCGTCGCGCTCTCGGTTCCCGGAGGGTTCGTGAGCTGCGCCCAATGAGCGAAGTCTCCGCCGCGCTGGAAGCCGGAGGCATAGGCGCTCAGCACGAGCTCGCCGACGCGCTCGTCGCGGTAGCCGATTCGGCTCTGGAGCACCAACGAGCGCCGCTCGAGGTTCGCGGCGAAGCGGCGATCGCCGACGTCCCCGGGAAGACGCGGTGCGGGAGACGTGCTCGGCAGGACGAGGCCCGAGCGATCGGTGAGCTCGCCCGCGGCGCCGAGCAAGAAGTCGAAGCGGTCGAGGCGCGCCCCGCTCACGACATCGAAACGAGTGCCCGGGTTTCCCTCGACGAAGCCCAAGCTCGCGCGCGCCCGAACGGGTCGGAGCTGATCGGGCGGCAGCGTGATGATGTTCACGACGCCGAGGAAGGCGTCGGCGCCGTAGAGAGCCGACGCGGGACCGCGGATGATCTCGATCTGCGCGACCGACTCGAGCGGCACGAGCTCGACGCCCAGCCAGTTGCCCGAGGTCCTCCGGTACGCGACCGAGCGCCCGTCGATCATCACCTTGATCACGCCGCTCTCGGCGCCCAGCCCGCCCGTCATGCCGCGAACGCCCGCGTTGGGTAGGATGTGATCGTCGATGAGATAAAACCCCAGGGTATGCTGGAGCACCTCGGCCACGCTCTGGTAGCCCCAACGCTCGATGTCCGCGCGCGTCACGACCGTGATCACCGCCGCGGCTTCATCGAGGCTCTCCGCGGTCTTGCTGGCCGTCGAGACCTCGACGTTGAGGAGCCCGACCAGATCGAGATCCTCGATTTCACCCGATTTTTCGGCGGGATCCGCGTGTGCCAGACCCGCGATGAGACAGAGTGATGCAACGAGGCAGATGCGGGCGCGGCGCCTCATACGGAAGTCGTCTCTCGCGTGTGCCGGCCGCCGGCATGGCTCGAGCAGGATGAGGACCGGGGCATCCGAGAGGGTGATACGGTCGGAGTCGCTCGATCTTGACGACGCGCGCGGTCAGCCTCCCTTACCAAGGGGGCACATTAACGGCCTACAGCCGCGAGCCGTTACCGAAGTGTGCCCCGATTGGGCAGCCGTACCGATTCGACGAGCGCGACCGATGAGCCACGAGCCGTACTTCCTGCGTCAAACGAGTCCGGCGTTGGCCGGGTTCGGGATCGCGAATTTCTTGAGCCGCACGTCGCGCGCCGAGGCACGTAAGTTGTTGGTCTACCTGCATGTCGCCATGAAGCAGCGCGCCTTCCAGGGAGAGCTGCAGGCCTCGCTGCCGTCGGCGGCGGTCACGGCCGTGGGCCGCTTGGCGGATTTCGAGCGCGGCCTGCGTGACGGAACGGACGCGGTGCTCTCGCTGCCCGTCTTGCTCGCTGCTCGCGGCTTTTCTGTGCGCTTGCAGGGGCGCCGTCAGGGTGTTCCTCACGAAACGTATTCGCTCGTCGGTGCCGACACACCTCCGGACCCGAACAGGGTCCGTGTGGTTGGCGCCCTCGATCTCTTGGGGCGCGACGGCACGACGGCCTTCGTTCACCGCCTCGTCGGCGCGAGCCCGAAGGTCGAGCGCGTCACGAAGCTCGAGGACCTCCTGCCGCTTCTGCAGATGCGGCGCGCCGAGGCGGTGTTGATCCCCACGCGGCTGATCGCGGACCTGCGATCAGCGAGCCGCTTGAACCTCGTGCAGCGGGGCCTCGCGACGCCCGTCGGCCTTCCGGCCCTGGCGGTGACCGGGCCGGGCGGCGCCGACGTGATGGCGGCCGTGAGCGCGCTGCCCGGGAAGCTCTGCCGAATGATCGGAGTGGACGCATGGCGCTGACGCGACGCGAGCTCCTCCTCGCGCTGCCGGCGCTCTCGGCGGGCTTTCAGTGCACTCCGCGCACGGGGACGCGCTCCGCGGCTGCCTATGCCGAGATCGCCACTGCGGGAGCGGGCTCGCGGGGCACGGTGCTCGTGTGCATGCCCGACACGCGGCAGACGCGAGAGGTGTGGACCGGCCTGTGCGACGAGCTCGCCTCGGGCTTTCGGCTCGTCGCGGTGAAGGTCGACGGCCGGAGCGGCTCCGAGAACATCGGGCGAGCCATCGCGCGGCATCGGCCTTCCGTGCTCGTCATGATGAACAACCCGACCGTGGCCGCGTACGCCGCGTACCAGCGCTCGATCGGCGAACGACCGTGCCCGCCTGCGGTGATCGTCATGACCTCGTTTCTCGACGGGCGCCCGGTGCGCGTGCGGGCCGCCACGGGGATCAGCTACGAGGTGCCGCTGATCAGCGTCGTCACGAACCTGCGCAAGGTGTTCGCCGCGCCGGTCGAGCGCGTCGGTGTCGTCCGGCGCGAGCCCCTGCGTCGCTTCGTCGCGCGTCAGGCGGCGCTCGCCGGACGCGAGCAGATTCGCGTGCTGGAGCAGCCGGTGAGCCCGAACCCGAACCCGTCCGAGGTGAAGCGCGCGATTCGGCTGCTGAAGCAGCGCTGTGACGCGCTGTGGATCCTGAACGACGATCGGCTGCTCTCGGAGCGCCTCATCGCCGAGGGGTGGTTGCCCGGGATCGACGAACGGCCCTGGGTGCCCACCCTCGTGGGAGCGGCCTCGCTCGTCTCTTCGGCGCGCTCGTTCGGGACGTTCGCCGTGCTGCCCGATCACACGGCGCTCGGTGTGCAAGCCGCGAACCTCGTGTACGAAATCGCGTCGGCGGGCTTCCGGCTACCCGAAGATGGCGAGGTGGAGCTTCCGCTCTCGACCACCACCATCGTCGATCTCTCCCAAGCTCGCGAGCGTTTCCGTCTCAAGCCCGGGGCCCTCGGTCAAGTCGACCACGTGGTGGAGTAGTGCAGAAGGCGACGCTCAAGGGCAAATTCTTCCGCACGATGCTGCTCGTGACGGCCGTCGTGGGCCTCGCCACGCTCGCCATCGTCGTCGTCACGAGCATCCAAGCGTCGTCGCGGCACCTCGCGGACGTCCAGACGCACATCGACGAGGGCATCACCAGCAAGGGCAAGGTCCTCGTCGAGAACCACGCGCTCGCGCTGCGCAGCATGACGATGGACAACGCGTTCCTCGACATGCAGGCGCTCGTCGAGCGCGCCGTTCGCGAAGATGGGGACCTCGTCTACGGGATCTACGTGAGCGCGGAGGGGGAGACGCTCGCTCGAGCGCGCGCGGGCGTGCCTACCGCGGAGGGCCCGCCGCCGCGGGATGCCTACCGCGCCCTCGGCATCTCGGAGAGTCAGCTCTCCGTCGAAAAATTCACGGCTCTTCGCGTCCAGCGCCTGGGCCAGGACGTCCTCGAGGTCGTCGCGCCCGTGTTGGGAGAAGACGACGAGGTGCTCGGGACGATTCGCTATGGCCTCTCGACTCGGAGAATGCGAGAGGCGCTCGCGCGAGCCGAGGCCGAGTCCTCCGCTCGCCTGGTCCAATCCGTGCTGCTCGTGGGCTCGCTCGTGAGCCTCACCATGATCGTCGCGCTGCTCCTCAGCCGGATTCAGGCAGGGCGCATCACGCGCCCGATCGCAGAGCTCACCGTCGCCGCCCGGGAGCTCGCGTCCGGCAACCGCTCCGTGCGCGTCGGCATCGGGTTTGCCGACGAGCTCGACGTCCTCGGCGCCTCCTTCAATCGCATGGTGAGCGATCTCGACGCCTCCTACCGGGCGCTCGAAGAAGCGAATCGGACCCTCGAGCAAAAGGTCGCCGAGCGCACCCTGGCGCTCGAGCAGAAGAACCGCGACATGCGGCTCCTGCTCGACAACGTCGACCAGGGGCTCGTGACCCTGAACCCCGACGGCACGATGGCCCTCGAGCGTTCGCGCGCCGTCTCCGCGTGGTTCGGCGACGTCGACGGTCCGATTGCGTTCTGGGACTACATGGGCCGCTACTCGCCCGCGTTCGGCGAGCGCTTCCGGGTGGGCTGGGAGCAGGTGGCCGAACGCTTCCTCCCCGTGGACGTGGGCTTGGCGCAGCTTCCCGAACGGCTGACGCGGGACGGGCGCACCTTCGCGTTCCGGTACCTACCGTTCTCGCGCGGCGACGAGCTGGAAGGCGTCCTCGTGGTCATCGCGGAGATCACCGATCGCATCGCGCGGGAGCATCAGGAGGCCCAGCACGGCGAGCTCCTGCGCGCGTTCGAGCACCTCGTCCGGGATCGGACGGGGTTCGAGCGGTTCCTCCGCGAAGCCGGGCAGATGGTGGAGGCGATCCGCGCGGGGGAGCTCGTGCACGACGCCACCCTCCTCAGGCGAACCCTGCACACCTTGAAGGGCAACGCCGCCTGCATGGGGCTCTCGCTGGTCGCCGAGCTCTGTCACCGGCTCGAAGGCGAGCTCGCGGAGCACGGGGAGCCGCGCCCGAGCACGCTCGAGGAGCTCGCCGAGCGCTGGGCGGTGCTGTCCGGGCAGATCGCCGCCCTCGGAGCGGGCCGCGCCGCGATGATCGAGCTCACGGAGACGGAGTACGAAGCGCTCGTTGCGGAGGTGCTCCGGCTCGAGGCGCGTGATGACGCGCTGCTTCGGCGCGTGCTGTCGCTCCGTCACGAGCCGGTCGAGACGTCGTTTCGGCGTCTGGGCGAGCAGGCGACCACGCTCGCGCGCAGGCTCCACAAGGGAGAGCTTCGCGTCGAGATCGACGGCGGCGGGGTGCGGCTCGAGCCGAAGCTCTGGTCGCCCTTTTTCAGCGAGCTCGTTCATCTCGTCCGCAACGCCGTCGACCATGGCCTCGAGCCCGCGGAGGCTCGGGCGGCGCTCGGAAAGCCGCCCCGGGGCCGCCTCTCTTTCAGCGCGCGGCGCAACGGGGACGCGCTCACCTTCGAAGTCGCCGATGACGGCTCAGGGATCGACTGGGAGGCGATCACGGCTCGGGCCGAGGAGCGCGCGCTCCCGTGTCGAACGCCGGCCGAGCGGGTGCACGCGCTCTGTGAGGACGGGATCACGACCCGCTCCGAGGCGAGCGACACTTCGGGGCGCGGCGTGGGCCTCTCCGCGTTTCGGAGCGCCGTGCTCGCGCGCGGAGGACGCCTCGAGGTCCACTCGGTGCGCGGAGAAGGCACCCGGTGGACCATCCATTTTCCGCACGTGCCCGAGGCGGCGGGCGGGCCGCGCTCGATGCGGCGCCCCTCGGAACATCCGCGTTCCTCCCTCCAGGAGGTGGAGCACCCATGAAGCGACACGCGACGCCGGCGAGCGCGTTCCTTTGCGATCGGAGCCGTCATGCACGATAGCCGGTCCGCGCTCGACATCATCATCCAGAGCTCGACGGTCGAGCTGTTCCACGCCTGGGGCATTGCGGTGGCGCCGGTCGCCCGCGGCTTGTTTCGGCCGGAACAGGTCCGGAGCTACGAGCTCGTCGCGTCCATCGATTTCGACGGGCGCGGGCTGAACGGCACGCTCGCGCTCGCCGTTCCCGGGTCGGTGTTCGAGCTCGTCAAGCAGGATCCCACACGCCCGCACACGGGCCGTGACTGGGTGCGCGAGAACGTGAATCAGCTGCTCGGGCGCATCAAAGGCCGCCTTCTCCAGTTCCAGGTGACGCTGAAGGCCGGCCTACCCGCGGTGATGACGTCCGACGCTTTCGAGAAGCTGCGCGAGCGCGGCTTCTTCGCCGTGTACGCGTTCCGGACCCTGCGCGGCGAGGTGATCGTTGCGCTCTCCGGGCAGGTCGATTACTCGGTTTTCGTCTACTCGGGTGCGACCACGATGCCGAGCGAGGGCGATATCATTCTGTTCTGAGGTCAAGGCGGAGGATGCGTGGAGCGTAAGTCGGTGCTGGTCGTCGATGACTCGGAGACAATCCGAAAGCAGGTCGGTGGAGCCTTGGCGCACGCCGGCTACGACATCGTCGAGGCCGTGGACGGGCTCGAGGCCCTCGATCGCATCGACGAGCGGAGGTTCTCGCTCGTCATCCTCGACGTGAACATGCCGCGCCTGAACGGCATCGAGCTGCTCGAGCGCCTCGACCCGAAGAAGCGCGGCCTGCTCGTTCTGATGCTGACGACGGAGGTCGAGCCCGCCATCATCGAGCGCGCGAAGAAGGCCGGGGCGCGCGGCTGGATGATCAAGCCCGTGAACCTCGATCAGCTCGTCCGCACCGTCGAAAAGCTCATCGGCACCCCCGCCTAGAGCGACGAACGGTTGGGAACGCGCCGAGATATGCGGAAAACTGCGTCGGACAGAGT
>CAYYWA010000070.1:6704-20122 GCA_964475255.1 uncultured Sorangium sp. | reverse complement strand
GGCGTTCTAGGAAGGCGCCGAACCCTGCGGAAGGCAGCGCCGAACGGAGTGCCCGCGTGGGGAGGGACTCGCCGAATTCACTTCGGCGAGTCGTCGTCGGTCGCGTAGAGCTCGTTCTCGGGAAACGGCAGCGGATAGTGCCGATCGATGACCTCGTGCGTGCGCACGCCGAGCGCCTCGCGCTGAATGATCAGCGCCTCGCGCGCGCGCCGGATCTCGATCCGCCCGGCGTCGAGCCGCGCCTTCTGGCCGGCATCGGGCTCCGCGCCCGCTTCCGCCGCGAGTGTGCGGTACTCGGCGATGGCCCGTTCGAGGCGCTCGCCGCTCCGCCCGAGGGCCTCGGCGATCTCCTTGAGGATCTCCTGCTCGAGGGGCGAGAGGGCTCCGGCTCCGCCCAAAGTGCGAAAGCTCGTCATGGATACCTCGCGCGCGCGCCGGCCGTGCAGCGCGCGCCTTCGGAGCCTAGCACGCGCGTCGAGCGCCCACCGGCGCACGGCCCGCGCTCCGGCGCCAGAGCGCGTCAGCGCAGGCACGCGAACAGCGAGCGGACCACGTGAGCGTGCGCCGCTTCGGAGAGCTCCGGATGAACGGGCAGCGACAACACCTCGCGGCTCGCCTGCTCCGCGACGGGGCACGCGCCTTCGGGCGCGCCGAGCCCGAGGGCGAGCAGCGCCGGCTGGCGATGTAGCGCGAGCGGATAGTGAACGGCCGTCTCCACGCCGCGCTCCGCGAGCGCGCGTCCGAGAGCATCGCGCCGCCCGTTCCGAACGCGAATCGTGTAGAGCGCGCCGCTCGGCTCCGCTCCCGGCGCGACCGCGGGCACGCCGAGGGCCTCGAGCCCGGTGAGCGCCTCCGAGTAGGCCCGAGCGTGGGCGCGGCGTCGCGCGAGCCACTCGGGCAAGTGCGCGAGCTTCTCTCGAAGCACGGCGCCCTGCAGCGCGTCCATGCGGTAGTTGCCGCCGACGGACGCGTGCTGGTGTTTGCCGATCGCGCCGTGCACGCGGGCGCGCCGGCAGCGCTCTGCGAGCTCGGCGTCGTCCGTCACGACCATGCCCGCGTCACCGAACGCGCCGAGCGGCTTCGTGGGCTGGAAGCTGAAACAGCCGAGCGCGCCGAACGTGCCCACGTTTCGCCCGTGCAGGCGCGCGCCGAACGCTTGTGCCGCGTCCTCCACGACCGGCACCCCGTGCGGCGCGGCGAGCGCGACGAGCTCGTCCACGCGCGCGGGCTGGCCGTAGAGGTGCACGACGAGCACGGCGCGCGTGCGCGGGCCGAGCGCCGCACGAACACCATCGACGTCGAGCGAGAACGTCTCGGGGTCGATGTCGACGAACACCGGGCGGGCTCCGACGCGCACGATGCTCTCGACGGAGGCGAAGAACGAGAACGGCGGCGTGATCACCTCGTCGCCCGGTCCGACGCCGAGCGCCAGGAGCGCGCACACGAGCGCGTCCGAGCCGCTCGAGACCCCGATGGCGTGGCGCGTGCCCAAAAACTCCGCCGCTGCGGCCTCGAACGCCTCCACTTCGGGGCCGAGCAAGAACCGCTGCGCCGCGATGACGCGCTCGATCGCGGGGGCGAGGCGCTCGGCCAGGCTCGCGTACTGGGCTCGGAGATCGAGCAGAGGAACGTGAAGGAACGCGCCAGAATCCACGGCGAGTCGTTACCGCGCGGGTCGCGCACCGGCCAGCCCAGGGCAAGCGTTTCCGTTGCGGAGAACGACCCCCCTTCGCCGTCGGTGCGCGTCGCCGCACCGAGCGTCCGATCGCTGCTCGCGACGCGCGCCGAGCTGCCGGAAGCAGCCTTTACGCCGTTTCCTCGCGGTGTTACGTGCTCGGGTCGCCGCATCATGGGACTGGGATCCGTACGACGTACCGTGCTCGTTACTGGAGCGGCCGGCTTTCTTGGCTCGCACCTCGTCGATCGCCTGCTCGCCGAGGGCTTCGAGGTCGTGGGCCTCGACAGCTTGATGACGGGAGATCTCACCAATCTCTCGCGCGCCGCGCGCGATCCGCATTTTCACTTCCAGTCCGGCGACGTCCGCGAGCCCATTCACGTCTACGCGGAGCTCGTGTTCAACCTCGCCTGCCCGGCCTCGCCGGTTCACTACCAGCGCGATCCGTACGCCACGTTCACGACGAGCGTTCTCGGCGCCCAGCGCTTGATCGAGATGGCCCGCGGGCGCTCGTGCACCATCATTCACGCCTCCACCTCGGAGGTGTACGGCGACCCCACGGTGCACCCTCAGCCCGAGTCGTACTGGGGCAACGTCAATCCGATCGGGCCGCGCGCCTGCTACGACGAGGGCAAACGCGGCGCCGAGACGCTGCTCGTCGATGCGCGGCGCTCGTGGGGCATCGACGCGCGCATCGTCCGCATCTTCAACACCTACGGCCCGCGCATGGCGTTCAACGACGGCCGCGTCGTCTCGAACTTCATCGTGCAAGGGCTCAAGAACGAGCCGCTCACCGTGTTCGGCGACGGCTCCCAGTCCCGCTCGTTCTGCTACGTGGACGACCTCATCGAGGGCTTCATCCGGGTCGCGCGCCTGCCTGGCCTCGATGGTCCTCTCAACCTCGGCAACCCCGGCGAATTCACGATGGTCGAGCTCGCGCGGCTCGCGCAGGAGCTCACCGGCAGCTCCGCCCCCATCGAGTTCCGGCCCTTGCCCGCCGACGACCCGCGCCAGCGCCGCCCCGACATTCGGCGCGCTCGCGAGCTCATCCAGTTCGAGCCCGCGATCCCCTTGCGCGAGGGGCTGAGCCGCACCGTCGCCGACTTCCGCGAGCGCTTGAACGAGCTCGGCGCGCTCTGATACGCGAGCGCGTTCGCCGCGTCGCTCTCGCGTCGCGTTCCGTCGCTCGAAGCGAGCCGAACCGAGGCCAGGCCCCGTCGGGCACCCGCGCCGTGGCTCAACGCCGGCGCCGAAGCTCGTAGAGCTGCAGCGAGCGGCCGCTCGCTCGGAGCTCGCGCACCTTCACGCGCCGCGACCAGGGCTGCCGGTGCTGGGTTCGCGCGAGGCCCTTGCGCGACGCGAGCACCAGGGCGCGATCGCCGCGCTTCTGCAGCTCCGCGCGCAGGCGCAGCTGGAGGTCGGCCATGTTCTCGAGGCACTCGGGCTCGAACCGCTCGAGAACCTTCCGCCCCAACCGGCGTGAGGTTCGGGGATGGAGCTCCGTGTAGTACTTCCACGGGCCGCAGCTCCACGTCGTGAGCAGGACCGGCGCTGGCCGCCCCTCCTTGCCGAAGCGCGCCAGCTTCTGGAGCGTCCGCGGGAAATCGGAGGAGAAGCCGAAATACAGCTTGTTTCGATGAAAGTCGCGCTCGAACGCGAAGAACGGCACGAGCACGAGCACGAGCGCCGGGACGGGTACGGCCCACCGTGTCGAGGCGTTCCGCGGGCGGTCGAGCGCCATCCCCGCGATGCCCGCCATGTACGCGAGCACGAACAGGTTCGTGCGAAACGCGCCGAACGGCCAGTAGCCGAGCCCGTTGAACGCGATGAGCACCGCGAGCGGCGTGACGAGGAGCAGTCCCTCGGTGTACCGGCGCCGTCGCACGAGCACGAACAGCCCGAGCCCGTGGAGCACGACCCAAATCGCTTCATCCATCCCGCGGAGCGTCCGGATCTGCGAGCCATCGAGGTGCGCCGAAGCCCACCGAGCTCGGCGCAGCCCCGGCAGCGTGACCATCTCGCCGTACTTGTCGACGAACCAGGAGGCGTAGGTGTGCTCGGGGCGCCGCGCGTCGGGCAGGTAGAACACGGAGTACTTCTTGCCCCAGAACTCCGAGCGATCGCTCTCGGGCATCCGGCTCCACATCGCGATGTAGAGGGTGAGGACCACCCCGAGCGTCACCACCGCGCCGCCGACGATGGCGGTCAGCTGCCGAAAGCGCCCGGCCCTCAGCGCCGCGATGCCCATCACCAGGAACACCCCGGGATAGGCGAAGAGCGTGTCCTGAGCGAACAACACGGCGAGCGGCAGAACCGAGAGCGCAAGGACGAGGCTCGCGCGGCGCCCGTTTTGCACGTAGCGCAGCGCGACGAAGGCGAGCAACGCGTGGAGGAACAGGCCCACCGCGTACGGCTTGAACTCGCGCGAGAGGTCGATGGCTCCCGGGTGCAGCGCGAGCACGGCCACGAACAGCAGACGAGCCGCTCGGGACTCGAAGAGCCGCCGCGCCAGAAACGGCGCGAGCAGCACCGTCCCGATGCCGGCCGCCCAGGAGAGCGAGCGCAGCATCGGCTCGCTCATCGAAATGGCGGCGAGCACACGGCTCACCGCCATGAACCCGAGCGGGCGAATGAGCTGCTCGGTCAGGGGTTGCTCGACGAGGTACACGGCCCACGAGGCCTCGTCCAGCCAGAGCGGCAGCGGATCCACGAACATCCCGCGCGTCCGCAGCGCGATTCCCAGAACGACACACCCGAGGGTGAGCAGCACGAAGAGCCGGCTCGGGGCACCGGTACCGGACGGCCGCAGCAAGCGCACCAAACGCTCGAGGAAGGGGGTCGATCCTGTCGTCATCGCTCAGGAGCCGGCCGTGTCGCGCCGTGGCGAACCGAGCGCCCTGCCTGCCACGGGGCCCACGCGAACACAAGGAGCTCGCACGCTCGCAGGTCACGAGCGCGAGGGAGCTCCGAACGAGAAATGGGCGGGAGCTGCGAACTCCTGCGCTGGCCTCGTGCTAGGGGATAGACCAGCACCCTGTTCGGCACGGGGGAAACGTCATGCGGCCGAATCCGGAGAGCGTCGGCAGGGCGAAGAAAGCAGCCCAAGCGCGAGCTGGCCTGAAGCTCGAGCGCCTGCTCGACCTCCTTCCGGTCGGGGTCGTGACGCTGGATGCGAAGCGCTGCATCACGTCGGTGAACGCCGCCGCGGCCCGCCTCATCGGCCAACCCGAGGAAGCGCTCCTCGAGAAGCCGCTGCCCATCCGCTCGCCGGCCGAGGTTTCTGCCTGGGAGCATGCCCTCGAGCACGCGCGCGCGGGGATCAGCGCGCCCGTCACCCTGCAGGTGCACGAGCTCAACGGGCGGCGCTCCGTCTTCGAGCTCCGGGCCACCACCTTCGAGAACCGCGAGACCTCCGGATACGTCGTCGTCATCGAGGACGTGACCGTGCGGGTCGAGACGGAAGAGCGCCAAGCGCTCGTGATGGAAGCGGCTGCTGCGCTCGCGGCGCCGCTCGACTACCGCACCACGCTCAAGTCGTTGGCGAAGCTCATGGTGCCGCGCTTCGCCGACTGGTGCGCCATCGAGATGCACGAGGGGGATCAGCCCATTCCGGAGCTCCTCACCGTGGCGCACTCGAATCCGGAGAAGGCGCACCTGGCGTACGAATACCGACGCCGCTTTCCGCCGCGACGCGAGGATCCGTACGGTCCCTTGGCGGTGCTGCGCAGCAACAAGGCGCAGCTCATCCCGGAGCTCACGGAGGAGGATTGGACGAGAAACGCCGAGTCTCCCGAGCACCTCGACATCCTCTTCAAGATGGAGATTCGCTCCGCCCTGCTCCTGCCCATCAGCGCACGGGGTCACTCGCTCGGGGTGCTCACGCTCATCTACTCCCAACCGGGCCGGCGCTACACCGAGAAGGACGTGGTCTTTCTCGAGGATCTCGCGCGTCGCGTCGGGATCATGATCGACAACGCTCGCCTCTACGCGGCCGAGCAGCAAGCCCGAAAGGTGGCGGACGCGGCGAACCATACGAAGGATTTGTTCCTCGCCACCGTGAGCCACGAGCTCCGGACGCCGCTGAACGCGATCGTGGGCTGGGCGCATTTGATGCGCTCCGGGCGCCTCGATGACGCGCGGCGCGAGCGGGCCGCGGAGACCATCGAGCGCAACGCGATGGCCATGACCCAGCTCATCGACGATCTGCTCGACGTCTCGCGCATCATCGGCGGCCGCATGCGCCTCGAGCTCGCCCCACACTCCCCGGCCGACATCGTGGCCTCCGTCGTGCAAACGGCGCGCCCCGATGCCGAGAACAAGGGCGTCCGCCTCGACGTGGAGCTGGACCCGGAGAGCGGGCTCGTGCTCGCCGACCCGGGTCGGCTCGAGCAGGTCGTGTGGAACCTCCTCAGCAACGCCATCAAGTTCACGCCTTCGGGCGGGCGCGTTCAGGTGCGGCTGCGGCGCGTGGACGCGCTCGTGGAGCTCGAGGTGCGCGACACCGGCAAAGGCATCGCCCCGGAGTTTTTGCCGCACATCTTCGAGCCGTTCCAACAGGCCGCGGGCTCGTCGACCAAGGCGCGCGCCGGGCTCGGCCTGGGGCTCGCGATCGCGCGGCATCTGGTCGAGCTCCATGGCGGCCGCATCGAAGCGGAGAGCCCAGGCCCGGGAAAGGGAGCGTGCTTCCGCGTGCTCTTGCCCGCGCGCATCGAGCCGGTGGTGCTCGAGCGCCCCACCCCAACGGCCGCGCCGCCGCAAAGTAGCGCGCTGCCCGACCTCTCGGGCATCCACGTGCTCGCTGTCGACGACGACGCGGACGCGCGGGATCTGCTTCGCGCCGTTCTCGAGGGCAGCTCCGCCCGCGTGACCACCGCCGAAAGCGCGCCCGACGCGATGCGTCGCCTCGAGCACGACGTGCCGGACGTGCTCTTGTCGGACATCGCCATGCCCGGTGAAGACGGCTATCAGCTCCTGCGCAAGGTCCGGGCCCTGCCTGCCGATCGGGGCGGTTGTGTCCCCGCTGCCGCGCTCACCGCGTTCGCTCGCGCGACCGACCGCAGCCGCGCGTTGCGCACGGGCTTCGACGTGCACTTATCGAAGCCCATCGATCCCGCGGAGCTCGTGCAGGTCGTCGCGCGCCTGGCCCGCGAGCCCCGCGAGCAGCAAGCGAGGTCCTAAGCCTCGATTTCGGGCTGCCTTGGGCTCCGAGCCTCGGGTCCGAGCCTTGGCCTGGGCCTCGCCACCGGCGTCGCGGCACGGGCGAAAAAATCGAGGGCTCGCCGAGCCCACGCGTCGATTCGCTTGCGGGGGCCTCCTCGCATCGCCGAAACTCGAACACTGGGTCTCAGGTCCCGTTGCGAAGAGGTGGATTCATGGCGTTGCGACTCGGTTCGAAGGGCGAGGCGGTGCGGGCAATCCAGGAGATGCTCAACTTCATCGGCACGCGCGTTCAGGCCCTGGAGGGCGGCGACGACTACGTGCCTCTCGCGCTCGACGGTGACTTCGGCAAACGGACGGAGGCCGCCGTCATCGACTTCCAGTCGCAGCACGGCCTGCTCGCCGACGGCATCGTCGGCCCCATCACCATGCGCGCGCTCGAGGAGGAATACCGAACGCTCGCCGTCGGCCTCGTCTCCCCAGGCGCGGACAGCCTCGCCGAAGATCCCGAGCGCCTCACCTTCGAGCGCTCCCCCGCGGACCCCTGGGGCGGGGGCTACTCGGTCGTGTGGCTCCGCTCCGATGTCGCCCAGCGCTATCGCGCCGTGCTCGACATCGTTCGCGCTGCCGGCGGGCTCCTCACCTCGTCCGGCGGGCGCCGCGATCTCCACGCCCCCGTCAGCGCCGGGCGCAGCGCCACCTCCTTTCACTACACCGGCCGCGCTCTGGACCTTTTCCTCTACAGCGGCATGGTCAACCCCGCGAACGACCCGTACGTCGTCGTTCGCGACACGGGCAACCTCCATCGCGTCTACGCGCGCTGCGACGAGTTCCACGCCGAGGTCCGCGAGCTCAGCACCGTCGTCACCTACCGCAATCGCAGCGCCACCCTCCGCGCCAGCGGCTCCTTCCTCGACCTCACCGCCCTCTTCGAGCGCCACGGCTTCCGCCGCATCGCCGCCCGCCCCAGCTTCTACGCCGGCGGCTCCGAAATCGGCGCCGAGTGGTGGCACTTTCAAGACGAGACCGGCCTCATCCCCGGCAAAACCACCTTCGGCGACGAGCTCCTCAAAATCTACTCCCGCGAAACCCTCGAGCCCACCCCACCCTGGCGCTATCGCAATTACGTGTTCGGGGTGAACTGGCGTTGATGCGAATACAGACGCGCCAGGTCGCGCTCGACCCCGAGAGGCCTCAGCCAGGGTTTTCGTGCTTCCACGTAGACGAGGCTCAGGCTCTGATGACGTTCGGCGCTGGGGCCCGGTACACCCCCCGCGTATCGACGATGAGCGCAGAGCGCTCGAGGACCAGCCCATAGTCCACTGCCGAGTGATCGGTGGCGATCAGCACCGCATCGTGCGCCGACAGCACCTCGGCCGTCAGCGGCACGCTCTCGAGCCGGGCAAGGTGCGGCCACGAGCGCAGCGCTGGAAGCAGGGGAATGTGCGGGTCGTGATAGCGAACTCGCGCTCCCCGCTCCCCGAGTAGGTGCATCAGCTCGAACGCCGGGCTCTCCCGCGGATCGTCGATGTCCTTCTTGTACGCGACGCCCAGGATCAGGACCTTCGCGTCCTTCAGCGGCTTGCCGCGCTCGTTCAGCGCAAGCTGCACCTTCTCTATTACATAGCGGGGCATCCCCACGTTGATTTCTCCCGCGAGCTCGATGAACCGCGTCGAGAGCCCGTACTCCCGCGCCTTCCACGTTAAATAGAACGGGTCGATCGGGATACAGTGCCCGCCGAGACCCGGCCCCGGATTGAAGCGCATGAACCCGAACGGCTTCGTCGATGCCGCGTCGAGCACGTCCCACACATCGATGCCCATCCGCTCGTAGATGACCTTCAGCTCGTTTACGAGCGCGATGTTCACCGCGCGGAAGATGTTCTCCGTGAGCTTCACCGCCTCCGCGACGCGGGCGGAGGGCACCGCGACGGTTCGGCGTATCACTGCCGAGTACAGACGCTGCGCCATTCGGAGCGCGTCGTCTCCCACGCCGCCGATCACCTTCGGGATGTCCCGCGTCCCGAACTCCCGGTTCCCGGGATCCTCCCGCTCCGGCGAGAACGCCAGGAAGAAATCCTGCACGCTGCGCAACCCGCTCCGCTCCAAGATCGGCAGAACGAGCTCCTCCGTCGTCCCCGGATACGTCGTGGATTCGAGCACCACGAGCTGCCCCGGACGCAACGCCTTCGCGATCGCCTCCGCCGTCTCGACGACATAGCGCATGTCCGGCTCCCGCTGCGGCGTCAGCGGAGTCGGCACCGTGATGAGCAGGGCGTCGGGCTCCGCAAGCCGGGTGAAATCCGATGTCCCAATGAGCTTCCCCGATTGCGCTGCGCAGCAAATTCGCTCGGGCTGCAAGTGCTGGATGTACGCCTCGCCCCGGTTCAGCTTCTCGATCTTCTCGGGATCCGTATCGAACCCGACGACCCGAAATCCCGCTTCGACGAACGCGAGCGCGAGGGGCATCCCCACGTAGCCCATCCCGATGACTCCCACGGCCGCTTCGCGGGCCTCTACTCTGGCGAGAAACCTTTCGATCCGCGCCCGTCGCTCCTCGTTGTCGGCTGGAACCATGGGGAAGCGCTGCCTACCGCGGCGCGAGCTCGCCTTCAACAGTAGCCCCTGGCCGCCTGACACTCGCGCGGGTTCGGACCTGCTGCGATTCAGTGGAGTGAGTTTCGAAGCGCGGACTGTCTCAGCCGCTCCCGCCGGGCCTGAATCGCACTGGACTCCTCGGATCCTGGGTCAGCGAATCCAGCAGCGCGCGTCAATGCGGTCTCAGCGTAGGCGAGTCGGCCGAGGGCTACTGCCGTGTCGGCCACCCGGAGCCAGACCTCCAAGCTCGGGTCCTCTCGCGTGGCCCGCTCGTACGCGGCGATGGCAGAGATCGGATCGCCCGCCTCCCGAAATCCGTCGCCGAGCTCGATGAGCGTCCGCGCACAGCTTTCGCGCACCACACAAGCAACCTTCGAGAGCTCCTGCCCGAGGCGTACGACCTCCGCCTTCGATCGATCGGGGCGCTTTCGTTCCAGATCCCAGCGCCAGCGCAGGCACCGCGCTCGTTCGAGGCCGGCCAGCTCACGGCAACGTTCCTCCAAGAGTTGTGCCCCTTCTTGCCAGAGTCCTAGAGTGCGGAGCAATCGGACCTCGAGTTGCGTGGCAGCTGCCGCCGTCGATTCCTCCCCTCTGAGTCGAAGCAGGAGCGCTCGAGCTTCTTCTACACAGGTGGAACCCTCCCCACACCCGCCGCGGCCGACGCGAGTCACCAGGCACTCTGCAAGCTTCAAGCTCGCGCGTCGTGAAGTGGGCGCGTGCTTCAAACTCAGGCGTAGCGCCGCCTCCCGCGCGCCGAGGTCAGTGAACCGTTCGGCCGCCGCGATGAGCATTTCCGCAGCGAGCCCCGAATTTTCGGGTAGCACGCGCTCCAGCTGGCCTACGTCACGCACCCAATCGGCTGCAATCGCTCCGATGTCGCGTCCCAGACTGAAATCCAAGCTAGCCGCGGTGCGCAGATGGATGAAGGCCTGGTCCCTGGCTCCTCGCACGTAGAGTCCGCGTGCCGTCAAGAGATGCGAGCGAGCGTCGTTCGGTCCGCGCTCGAGCGCGCGCTGCGCCCAGGGCAAGGCGTTCTCTCGATTCGCGAGCGCGATCGCCCCTCCGAGCCGCGGGAAGTACGGATCCGCGGGGTGCGCCAGGAGGGCGTCCCTGATACGCCGTCCGAGATCCGCGCGTACCATCGGATCCGCGAGATTGACCCCGTTCACGGCCGCCCCCAGCTCCCGGCGGTCGAGAGCCGCATCCCGCCGCGCAAAGGCCAGCCCCAACAGCCAAACGGCGGTCGCCACACCAACGCGCGCGAGGACGCCCCGACGACGCGGCGCAGCGACTTCCGGCCCGATGCTCCCGGGCCGCCTCGTCTCGCGAAGCGTCGCGAGCAGCCAGCACGCAGCGAGACCGAATGCCGGAAGCTCCAGAGAGAGGTCCACGAAGTTCTGAAGGGCGACGACAGCGAGCGCCACCGTCGCTCCGATGCTCTGCATCGATGCCAGCGGGCTGAAATGTCGGCGGAGAGAAACGGCAAAGAGCCCCAGGGCACCAAGCACGACGAGAACACCCCATTCGGAAACCCACTGCACGATCAGGTTCTCGGGATGCGAGAACACCGCGTTTCCGATGGGTGGCGCATACGCTGGGAACACTCCGTCGAAGGCTCCACGACCGATTCCAAGAACGCCAAAATCCCTGACGAGCGGCGCGGCCCAAGAAAGCATCCGAAGCTTTTCGGTATTGCTCCCGAGGAGCTCCTCCCACGTCGCATCCCGAGCACCCAGAACCACGAAAAGCCCAGCCATGCCCACCACGACCGCCATCGGAGCGACAGCATCGGTACGGCGCCGATACGCGCGACGGGACGACACGGCCCGAAAGCCCACGAAAGCAAGGCACCCTACCGGAATCAGCCAGACCCCCCCCCGAGAGCCCGAGAGCACACTCACCCCTAGTAGAACCGCGGCGCCTGCGGCCAGCGCCCAGCGATGCTGCTTCAGGCGTCGACTGCACGCAGCGCCGAGAGCTGCAAATGCTCCCATGTTCAAGTAACCCGAGAGGTTGTTCGGGTTGAGGAGCGGACCAATCGGACGCTCATGGACGGAGAAGGTGGGTTCGTAAACCCCAAACACCTTCGTCGCTCCGGTCAATGCGTGCCCGAGCGTCAGCACCGCAATCACCAGGGCGCTCCCGAAGACGAGCAATGCCGCCCGATGCCGACCGTGCCGCTCGACAACGCGCTCGGCAACCGCGAACGCCTCGCCGTACATGAGCCACTTCAGCGCCTCCCGAAGCGAAGCGCCGGGGTCCAGGGAAATCGAGCCCCACCGTACAGACTCGCCCAGGGGACGCAGGGCTCGGGCCCAAATGTCGGCGCCTCCGGGGCTCAGCACTTCGAGCAGGCCGATGGGAAGAGGAACGGCCTGGAACAGCGTGAAGCCCGCAAGGCCGAATGCGATGCGTGTCGGCCAGGCTAGTGGCCGTGGCCGTCCAAACGAGGCCAACAGGCTACCTGCGAGCACGAGCGGCGCCACTGCTAGCAGTGCCGCCGGATAGGCGCCCCCGAGCGCCAATGCCATCAGCAGAGTGCCGAGAGCCGTGAGAGCGCTCCCCGCATTTTCGAAGCGTGCAGCGCCCTTCGGGCGTGCTCTCCGCCGCTCGCCGACTACCGACCCCATCCCGTCCTGCTCATTCGGCCGCCTCGCCGCGAGCAGAGCTAGCGCGCGACTCCCACTTGTACTCCGGAACTAGCGCGGCCAAGCCAGCACGAATGTCCTCGGGATTCGAGCCGGTGGCGAGGAGCGCATCGATCCGCGCCGACACGGACTCCAGCGGCTCCGGTCGCGTTTTGCCGATGAAAATCTTCGGGTCGCGCGTCTTGTCGACGTCTTCGGACCGTGTCGAGAGCTCCTCGAACAGCTTCTCTCCAGGGCGGAGACCCGTGAACGCGATTTCCATTTCGTCGGGCTCGAGACCCGAGAGTCGGATCAGATCTCGCGCGAGGTCGACGATCTTCACCGGTTCTCCCATGTCCAAAATGAAGATTTCACCCCCTCGCCCCATGGCACCGGCCTTCAACACGAGCTGGCAAGCCTCGGGGATAGTCATGAAGTAGCGCTGCATTTCGGGGTGGGTGATGGTAACCGGCCCCCCCTTGGCGATCTGCTCCTTGAAAATCGGGATGACGCTGCCATTGGACCCGAGCACATTTCCGAAGCGCACGGTCACGAAGCGGGTCGTGCTCACCTGTGCGAGCGCTTGCACGTATATCTCGGCGATCCGCTTGGTTGCGCCCATGACGCTCGTCGGGTTGACGGCTTTGTCCGTGGAGATCATGACGAACGCGCGCACCCCACGCCCTCGCGACACGTCCGCGACCAGGCGAGTCCCGTGAACATTGTTCTTCACTGCCTCGCCTGGGTTCCACTCCATCATCGGCACGTGCTTGTGAGCCGCGGCATGGTAGACAACCTCCGGCCGATGCTCCGCGAAGACCTGCTCGAGGCGCGCGCGATCACAGATGTCACCGACACACGGCACCATCTGCAGATTCGGAAAATTCGAGAGCAGCTCGCGATGAATTTCGAATAGAGCGTTCTCGGTTCGCTCGTACAGAATCAGGCGCTCCGGCCCGAAGCGTGCCACTTGCCGGCAGAGCTCCGAGCCGATGCTGCCGCCCGCTCCAGTAACGAGAACGCTTCGGTTGGCAAGGTCCGCGCTGATGGTTCCGTGATCCAGCACGACGGGCTCCCGCCGCAACAGGTCCTCGATCGCGACATCGCGTAGACGCGTGAGGTTGAGCTCGCCGCCCACGAGCTGATAGAGCCCCGGAACGATTTTGACTTGAAGGCCCGCCTTGTGACAGGCCTCGGCGATACTCCTTACGGTCCGTCCTGGCGCATTCGCTATCGTGATGATCGCTTGCCTGACATTCTTCTCCTTGGCGATGCGGGCGATCTCGGATGTAGCGCCGAGCACCTCCAGCCCGTGGACGACGCTGCCGTGCTTCATCGCGTCGTCGTCGAAGATGGCATTG
>CAYYWA010000070.1:0-6694 GCA_964475255.1 uncultured Sorangium sp. | reverse complement strand
ATGAAGCCCATCGGGGCGATTCCGAGCTCCGGTCGAGAAGCAATTTCCTTCGCAACCATCACGCCGCTGCGTCCTGCACCCACGAGCAAGGTGGGGACCGCCTCTCGACTCGGCCGAAGGCGGCGGACCTCCCCTTGCTCGGAGGTCAGCCGCCGAGCCACGCGGACACCCACGAGCCCGATGAAGGTCAGGGCGGAGTCGATTCCGATCACCCCGAACGGCAAATACACGTACTTCGCGCCTCGGGCCTCGTCGAGCATTGTTCCGCCGAAGATCCGGGCCAACGCGAGCACGACCGTGCTGCAGGAGACGGCCAGGGCAATTCGTGTGACCTCCCGCAAGCCGACGTAGCGCCAGGAGAAGCGCGGCACGCCAAAAACGGTCAGCAGGAGGTACTGCAATCCGACCACGTAGGGCCAGAGTAGGACCATCTTCTTCACGAAATGGGGCGGGATGTCGGCCTCGAAGCGCAAGACGCACGCCGCCCACAGCGCAACTGAGAGCACGACCACGTCGATTGCGACCTGCGTGGACCGGAACACGAGAGCGCGAGTCACCTCCCTGCCTCCCAATTTTCCCGCAGGAGACACCATCGCCGCGGCTCGAACGTTTCTGCCGACTCGCATGTGCTCAAGGACGGACTCCTCGCTCCAAGGGCTTCGGATGCTACACCGGCTTGCGCACGGCGGGCTGTCGAATCCTGCTTTCCCGCCGGAACACCCAGCCGACGAGTATGACCGAGCTGACGACACAAACGGCGAGGACGAGGGCGCCCCCGTGCTCCCCGGCGCCTTTCACCCAAAGGACTGACGCGCCCGCACATACGACGGCAAGGACCCCGTACCCCATCGAGACCTGGGCGTGAGAGAGCCCGGTGCTCGTCAGCCGCTGGTAGAGGTGCGACCGATGCGCTCGAAACACGTTTTCGCCCGCGAGCGCACGTCTGAAGAGGGTGAAGCCCGCATCGAAAGCAAATGGCCAGACGGCTATCACCCCAGCGCTCATGCCACGTGCTGCAGCATCTGCGCTCGCGCCTGTCGCGAAAAGCAACGGGAGCACGGCGAAAGTGAAGCCCAGGAACGCGCTTCCCACGTCTCCGAGGAAAATCGAGGCTGGATGCCAATTGTGCACAAGGAAGACGGAGCAGGCTGCAGCCAAGGCCCCCCCGACTACGGTCACAGCGGGAGCTCCCCCAAACCAGCCTATTGCTGCCCAAGCGATACCGGCAGCTACGCCCTGGACGCCCGCAATGCCATCGATGCCGTCCATGAAGTTGTACGCATTGGTCATCCCCGCAATCCAGATCGTGAGCGCGAGCCCTGCGAGCGGGTGCGGGAGCTCGGCCACTCGGAGCATTGGGACGCTGAACGTGGCAGACGGCGCGATTCCGAGCGCGCACACGCCAGCCGCTGTGAGGTGCACCACGAGCCGTGGAAGCGCCCCCCGCGGGGAGAGGTCGTCCAGAAAACTCACTCCGGCGACCAGAAGCGCGCCCGTCGCATAAAAGAACAGAGCCGAATCGCCGCCCGTGAGTAGCGCGAACAGCGCGATGGCCATCAGCGACGACAAGACGATCGCCAGACCGCCTCCGCGTGGCGTCGTGCGTACGTGAGAGCTTCGCTCGTTGGGCACGTCCATGAGCCCAAGTCGTGGCGCGAAACGCCGAACAGCGGGGACCACAGGGAGCGCCGCGACAGCCGCAACGAGAACGGAGAGGGCAACGGGTGCCATCAAACGAACTGGCGCTTGAAAGCGGCTCCCATGAGGATGAGGGACTCCTCGACTGGGCGCACGAGCTCGTAGCCCAACATTGAACGAGCGGCCGACCCGTCGATACGGAGCGAGCCGATCAGTTTGTTGAGGCTACCAGCCATGAACCCCAAGGTCGTCGCTGCGCGGAACACTGGCATCGGGACGCTCCACAGACGTGCGCGCACCCCCATCCCTCGCGCGATCGTCCGAATAAGATCGGGCGTGGCGAAGTCCGGAACGTCGGCCGCCAAGAACGTCTGGCCAGCCGCAGCAGGGTGTTCAGCACACCGGACGAGCAGAGCTGCCAGATTTTCGACTCCGATCGTGCTGCGCAGATTGCGCACTCCTCCGAACGGCATCGGAACTCCTCGCGCGATCAGGCGCATGAGGCGCTGATAGTTGCCAGGGGCACCGGGCCCGCAAACGATCGGCGGGCGCACCACGACGAGCTCCATCCCAGCGTCCCTGCAAATTCTGCGAAGCGCCTGCTCGGCCTCGAGCTTTGATCGAGCGTACGGGCTCTCCGGAGCTGGAACATCGGTCTCCCGTAGCGGCCGGCCCGTCGTCAGCTCGCCGTGAACGCCGATACTGCTCACGAACACGAAGCGCTTGACGCCAGCGTTGGCTGCAGCGCGGGCCAGCTTTACCGAAGCGTCGACGTTTACGCGACGATACGCATCATACCCGGCGTGGGACCGTTCACCGGTTCGATGGACGCGCCCCGCCAAGTGAACAACGGCGTCGATACCCGAGACTGCTGAGCTCCAATCCGTGGTTCCGTCGATGCTTCCGACGCCCACGCAGTCCTCCGAACCGTCGCTCACGCGAAGCGCGCGCCGTACCTTCCACCCTGAGCCTTTTGCCGCCTGGCAAACGGCTCGGCCAATGAACCCATTGGCGCCAGTGGCGAGGAGATGCTGAGCTATCACCTAGTTTCCGCGCGTTCCCTGAGCCCAACGAAGCCGTGGCGGGTCACATCCCGTGTCCTCGTTGTTTGGGCAAGTGCCCCCGCGATCGCGACGGGTCGATTGCGGGGCACCTTTGTTCGCCGGAAACGGTAGTCTAGAAGGCGTGGAGCTATCAAGCGCGTATCAAGATGCCACGGAGAAAGAGGGGCCCTTATGGCATTCCGTTCACCCTGCAACTGAGGGCGTTTTCGCGGTTGTCGCCAGCGCTCCGCCACCGCTACCGTTAGAGAACTCAGGCCACTCCGTCTGGGGCCACTCCGTCTGGACAAACTTCGACGCCTGGGGCACCTTTCGCGCCGCCGCGCCCGTGTTCAACTTGCCGTCTTGCCTTCCTACGAACTCTCCCAGACCGTTCTCTACAGCAGCGCGACGGGGCGCACGGGGAGAAGGTTCCTGCCCACCGCTCGTGGGTCGCTGAGGGGAGATTCGTGGAAGGCGACTCGAAGTGTGACCCGACGACGAACGGAGCGCTCAGCCGGGAAGATTGCTACCCTCAGACTTGCACGCCGCGCCGGCTCCGGGTGATCGTCTTCACCACCCAACTGGGGGGAGGCGGTGCGGAACGCCATGCGGTTCGAATCGCCGCGCACCTGGATCCCGACATGTTTGCTTCCAGCGTGGCTGTCGTTCGCGGGGGCGGCGCCTACCGGAAGGAGATCCCCGAGCGCGTCGGTGTCGAGGTTCTCCTTCCCCGGCGCATCGAATCGGCGACGCTTTCGCTCGCCGCGGCATCCCTACCCCTCACCCGCTTCCTCCGCCGGGAGCGCCCGGACGTGCTGTGCGCCGTGATGGACCACGCGGGCGTGCTCGCCGCGCTCTGCACGCGTCGCCTCCCCACGCCCCCGGCGCTCGTCGTTTCCGTCCAGAACCCTCCGAGCGCCAAGTATGGGCGCTCGGCGCGGCTGGCAAATCGCGTCCTGGCACCAGCGGTGCGTTGGGCCCACCGAGTTGCAGACCGGATCGTCGCGCTTTCAGAAGGCGTTCGGGAAGAGCTCGAAAGCAGCGATCCGTCGCTCTCGGGGAAGGTAAGGACCATCTACAACGCAGGCATCGACGACCAGGTCGCCACCCTGGCGAATGAAAAAGTCGAGCTGCCGCCCATCGCGCGCCCCCTTCTCGTTGCGTGCGCGCGACTGACACCGCAAAAGGGGCTCTTTTATTTGCTCGATGCGCTGGCGAAGCTACGGCAACGCGTCCCCGCAACCCTATGGCCCCTCGGAGCGGGCCCCCTTCGCGGGGCCCGCGAAGACCGGGCCGCTAGCCTGGGGATCTCGGATGCGGTTTCGTTCCTTGGTTTTCGGAGCAATCCGTTCCCGTATGTCGCGGCGGCCGACGTTTTCGTCCTCTCGTCGGTGTTCGAGGGCTTTGGCCTGGTCATAACTGAGGCGCTCGCCCTCGGGATTCCGGTGGTCGCGACCGACTGTCCGTATGGTCCGCGTGAAATCCTGAATGACGAGCAAGGTGGCATTCTCGTCCCGTCTCGCGACGCCTCCGCGCTCGCGAGCGGCGTCCTCAGAGTGCTCTCCGACCGCGATCTCTCCGCGCGCCTGGCCGACACCGGCCGCGCGCGCGCCCAGGATTTCCATGCTCGAACCGTTAGTACCCGATACGGGGAGCTCTTCTTGGACGTCGCGAGAGCCCCTTCTCACCCCGGTTGACGATGCCCACGGCCGCGAAAACCCCCGTTCTCTTCTTCGCGCCATTCCGAGGTGCCTTGACGGGAGGCCCCCGCACACTGCTCGAGCTCGTTTCGCACTTGCGGGGAATCCGTCCCATAGTGACCGTCCTGGATGATGGCCCTATCCGACAGGTGCTCCTGGCCCACGGCGTCGAAACGCACGCTCTCCTTCGAAGACACACTCGCCGAGCCGAGCTATCCGCGCTCCAGCGAGCCGGAACTGCACTCGGCTTGTCGCGCCGCATCCAAGTCTTGGCTCGTTCGCTCGGTGTCCGAGCCCTATGGGCCCGCAACGTCGTCGGAGTTACTCTGTGCCTACCGGCGAAACTGACGCTCCGTCTTCCCCTGCTTTGGGATATCGGTATGGAACCCGCTTCGACCGGAGCAATGCGAGCCCTCCACGGGATCGCCACCCGCGGCGCCAACGCGATCGTCAGCCAGTCCCGGTCTCAGCTGGACTCCGTGTTTGGTGCGCCTCTGCCCCCCGGTTTCGAGACCAAACTCCAAGTCCTTCTCCCCGGGTTGCCCCACCAGCGCGCAGTCGAGCTCGACGCCGTTGCACGCAGGCGTGCCCAGTCCACCGCCCGTGAACCCACGATTCTCTGCATCGCAACGATTCACCCTCGAAAGAATCAGCTTCTGCTCATTCAGGCACTGGCCCATCTCCGGAATAAGTTCCCCGACGCGCGCCTCGAGCTCGTCGGACCGATCGAGGATAGGAACTATGAAGACGAGCTCCGGCGGACAGCGACACGTCTGGACCTTGCGGAACAGGTCAGGTTCGTCGCGTGGGAAGAGGATATCGCGGCCCGATTCGCATCCTGTGCCGTAGCGGTCGTCTGCTCGTCGAATGAGGGGGTCCCGCACGTGGTTCGGGAAGGGCTTTGGGCAGGAGTGCCCCTCGTCGCCACGAGAGTCGGAGGCATTCCAGACGTCATCGTTCATGAGCACACCGGACTCCTCGTTCCAGAGAACGATCCGGCTGACCTCGCCAATGCCCTGTCTCGCATCTTGTCGGATACCGGTCTCGCCCTCCGCTTGGGCAGGAACGGACGCGAATTCGCGCGACATGCGCTCTCGCCGACCGGCTGGCTGACTCGGTACGAGGAGTTGATTCACTCGCTCGTTGGCCAATCATGGTGAAACCTCTCATCGACTTTCTCGCCATCGGACCTCAGCGTACGGGCACGTCGTGGTTGCACCGTGCCCTGAGCGCTCATCCGGACATCGGCATGCCTCGGCTCGTCAAGGAGACGATGTTCTTCGATCGAGATTATCGACGAGGACTGTCCAGCTATCGTCGCCACTTCGACCACTGCTCTCCCGGTGCAGTTCGGGGCGAAATAGCGCCCACCTATTTTCACGACCCCCAGGTACCCGAGCGCGTCAAATCCGTGTCGCCTGCCTGCCGCATCATCATCACCCTACGCAACCCAATTGCACGCTCAGTCTCGTGCTACCTGCACTACTACACGGCAGGCCTCGTCCGAGGCAGCTTCAACGACGCCATTCGGCGCATTCCGCACATTCTCGAGGCGAGCCGCTACTCTCTGCACGTACCGCGCTGGCTCGATGCTTTCGGCAGGGAGAACACCAAGGTTCTGCTGCTGGATGACATCGAAAGCGCTCCGCAAGCTTCGCTCGACGAGGTGACCACGTTCCTGGGTGTCTCCCGGTTCACGCTCGACCACACTCTTCGTGAACGATATGGTGACATCACTGCACCACGCTTCCCGTTCCTCGCAGCGGTCTTCGCCCGAGGCGCCATCACGCTCCGTGCGGCGGGCCTCCACGGCGTCGTCGAGCTCGGAAAGCGACTCGGTCTGAAGCGCGTGCTCCGCGGCGGGTCCTCCCTTCCGGAGCTCACCCCGGATGAGCGTGCCGAGCTCGCGCGGAAACTCCGCGACGAAGTCACATTCACCGAGCAACTCGTCGGCCGTGCGCTTCCAAGCTGGAGCGAAGCGTGACCGAACAGGGTTCCGTTCGAAGAGGCTAGAGCTCCGCGCTTTAGGCCAGACGTTCGCGCTTGGCTTTGCAGCAGAAATTGCGTCCAAGATCACATCGGCGAACCCCGATTTGGCAGCGATCAGGCACAAGTTCCGATCGCGCGCGAGTCGACGCATCAACCCCGATACGACTCGCGCCACTGCTGCGCGCGGGGTCCTAGCTTTCTTCTTCTTCCGAAAGACCTTGTACTCTAGCCACAGAATCTCCCTGAAGCCCACGCCGCGCAGCATTCGAGTGATCAGCGACAATTACTTTTGCAGGTCGACGACAATTAGAATTGCAGACGCCG
>CAYYWA010000069.1:8329-20473 GCA_964475255.1 uncultured Sorangium sp. | reverse complement strand
CGATCGGCGTTCTAGGAAGCCCGAAATCTGAGCTAAGGTGTGCCCGGCCGCGCCTCCACCTCCCGCCCTGCCGCACCCGGATGCAGCGTATCGACTTCTTCGAGCTCGACCGACCGATTCAAGAGCGCTTCGTCGCATCTGCCCTGGGGACGGCGCCGCCGATTCCCCTGGCCGTCAAGCGCTCGTTCCTTTCGCGGGCCGTGCTCGGCTGGTCGGCAGCGGCCGCGGCGTTCGGGCTCGCAGCCATCGCGCTCGCGTCGACGGGATACGGCGACGTCCGGAGCTCGTTTGCGCTGCAACCCTCCGCGACGATCGCGGCCTACGCGATCTTGGGGGCGCTCGGCTCGTTCGCGGCGCTCCGCGCGATCGCGGCCCAGCTCGAGGCGAAAGGCATCCCGTTCCCGGCGGCCGTCTACCTCTTTCCGTCGGGTGTGATCGACACGCGGGGCAAGCAGCTCGTCGTGCGGCCGCTCGGCGAGCTCCAAGGCGTGAGCGCCGGCAATCGCTCGGTCTCGGTCCGATTTTCGGACGGGATGACCTTCACGTTCTCCGTGCCGAGCCGCGCGCGTGCCGAGGAAATCGAGCGTTCCGTCAACGAGTACCGCGCCCGGCTCGCCGGCGAGTCCGGTCCGGTCAGCGTCCGCGACGTGGCCGCGCTGGATCCACTGCAAGACAACGGGTTCAGCAATCCGTTCTCGCCGCCCGAGCCGCTCCGGCGCCCCCGCGCGCGCCTTCGGCTGCTCGCGCCCGTGATCGCCATCGCGAGCGGCATCGCCTTCGGCTACGGGTTCTTCCTCGCGCGCAACACGCTCGCCAAGGACGCCCTGTACCGCGCGGCGCGCGCAGAGCACACGCTCGCGGCCTATCGCGAGTACGTGGCGCGAGGCGGGGACCGGAGCGAGGTCACGGAGATCCTCTTGCCGCGCGCCGAGCTCGCCGAGGTCGTCGCGAAGCGATCGCTCCCCGCCCTCCAGGCGTTCGCCAAGGGGCGCGAAAAGTCGCCGATTTGGCCGGAAATCGAGGCGGCGCTCCGCACGGCGCTGCTCACCGAGCTCGCCAACGCCGAGCGCGCGGGCACCCGCTCCGCATTGCGCGCGTTCCAGGAGCGGTACGGAGCGCACGCGCTCGTCGCGGACGCGGTCGGGCGTGCCGTCGAGGCGCACCGAGCCCGGATGCTCGCTCAGTTCGCCAAGGTGGCGAAGCCGCGTAGCGAGGTCCTCGAGCTGTTCCGACGCCTGCTCGTGTACGCCGACCAGCACGGTCCGCGCGTCGAGATCCGCTTCCGGCGCGCGCTCGGCAGCTCCGTCGAGCGCGCCGAAAAGCAGCTCAAGAAGAGCCGGTTGTTCGCCGGGGAGGCGTCGCTGCCCGCGCAGTACTTCGACGCCGAGCACGCCGAGCCCCGTGAGAAGCGCGTGCTCGAGGCGTTCCTCACGCGGCTCTCGCAGCTCTTCCCGAAGGACGTCCTCAGCTTCGAGGCGGCCCCCGCGCTCCCCGAGTCCGACGAGGAGCTCCCGAAGGTGGCCGTGCCGACCCTCCTCGTCACGCACCGCACGGAGATGAAAGGGGCGTATCTGTCCCGGAAGCCCCGCGCCACCTACACCGGGATCAGCGTGCTGTTCGACGTCAGCTTCCAGATCCCGAACGACTCGGAGCCCCACCGGTTCCGGACCTCGGTCTGGCAAGTGCCCTCGACCCGCGCCATCCGATCGGGCACGAGCTTCGCGGAAATTTACGGGGACATCGCCGACGACGCGTTCACGAAGCTCACCGATCGCTACCTCGCCGCACTCGTCCCCGGCCTGAGCTGAGCTCCGAAAACTTGTTCTGCTCGCGACGAAGGGGCAAGATCCGAAGCTCATGGCGTCGTCTACGGGAGATGCGGCACCGCGACTCGTGAACCTCGAGCTCGAGGGAGAGACGTCGGAGCCGCTCGTGTGGGACGCCGACGCGCCGGTCTCGAGCGCGTTCGAAATCGGTTCCTCCCCTCTCCGTCATCAGATCGAGGAGGACGACGCGCTCGGCCTCAGCCGGCGCGCGGACGCGAGCCTCTTTTCGCTCGAGCGCACCGTGAGCTTTCTGAGCGCGAGCGTGAAGCAGGCCATGGAGGTGAGCCGACGCGTGCCCGAGGAAGTCGAGCGCCTCTACCAGCAGCTCGCGGAAGAGCGGGCGCGCTTCGAGCGCGCACGGAAACGGATCGAAGCGCTGGAACGACAACTCGAGGATCAACGCCGCGCTGCCGCCGAGTTCAAGAAGGCGCTGATGGCCGAGCAGGACGCGTTCCTGAAGGCGATCCTCGACGAGCACGAGCGCGAGCTCGACGCGCTCCGCGCGGAGCTGGCCGCGCGCGACGGCGCCGCCGGCTGAACGCCTACTTCGGAGACCAGGAGTCGACGGCGAGCGGCCGCGCGCGATGCCGGTGCTCGGGGCGCACGAGGTACGCCTCCGCGACGCGCCCGTCTTCGAGCACCACGTCCCCGCGCGCGTACTCGTCGCCTTCGAACGCGTCGAGCGCCGGCACGAGCGCGCTCGGCACCGCATAGAGCTCCCCCACGATGGCTCGCGCCCCCTCGACGAGACCGGGGTACGGTCCGAAATCGACGAGCGCGTAGCCGGGCCGCGTGCGAACGACGCCGAGAAACCGCGCACCGCGGAGCTGCCCGTGGTGGCGGAATCCGCGCCGAAGCGTTCCGTAGACGAACAGAAGGTGCGTCGAGCTCATCGCGTAGCGAAACCGAAACAAAACCTCCAGCCGGACGGCATGCGCACTGTGCCGCGCAAAAATACTCCACGAACGTCCAGCTCGGAACCGCGGCCGGACTCGATCCGTCGGGGGCACTCCTCTGCGGAAACGAACGCCAGCGCCGCGCCGAAATTGCGGCGGTTGCCATGCCCGCGCCGCTGGACTACTTCGCACTCGCCCGGCGACGTCTCCCCGCCGGCAGCGAGGCCCAGTATGGCAGTGTTCGAAGAACCGAAGGCCGGCGACCCCATCAGCATGAAGGCCGGCAAGCTGGACGTTCCCGATCGCCCCATCGTCCCGTTCATCGAGGGCGACGGCACGGGACCCGACATTTGGCGTGCCTCCCGCGCGATCTTGGATGCGGCCGTCGAGAAGGCCTACCAGGGCAAGCGCCAGATCGCCTGGTACGAGGTGTACGCGGGCGAAAAGGCCAAGAAGCGCTTCGATAGCTGGCTGCCCGACGAGACCGTCGAGGCGTACCGGAAGTACCTGGTCGGCATCAAAGGCCCGCTCACCACGCCGGTGGGCAAGGGCATCCGCTCCCTCAACGTCGCGCTCCGGCAGCAGCTCGACCTGTACGTCTGCCTGCGTCCCGTCCGCTGGTTCACCAACGTCCCGAGCCCGGTGAAGCGGCCCGGGGACGTCAACATGGTGATCTTCCGCGAGAACACGGAGGACATCTACGCGGGCATCGAGTGGGCCGCGGGCACGCCCGAAGTGAAGCGTGTCGTCGAGTTCCTGCAGAAGGAAATGGGCGTGAAGAAGATCCGCTTCCCGGAGACGTCCGGAATCGGCATCAAGCCCGTCTCGCAAGAAGGAACGGAGCGGCTCGTCCGCGCGGCGATCCAGTACGCGCTCACGAACGGGCGAAAGAGCGTGACGCTCGTTCACAAGGGCAACATCATGAAGTTCACCGAGGGCGCCTTCCGCGACTGGGGATACGCGCTCGCGACCCGCGAGTTCCGGAACCAGGTCGTCACCGAGCGCGAAGCGTGGATCCTCGGCAACGTCGAGGAGAAGCCGAACCTCACCGTCGAAGAGAACGCGCGCCTCATCGAGCCCGGGTACGAGATGGCGCCGGCCGAGGCGCAGGCGGAGCTGCGCCGCGAGGTCGAAGCCGCGCTCGCGCTCCGGCCGACCCACGGTGACGGCAAGTGGAAGAGCCTCCTGCGCGTTCGCGACTCCATCGCCGACATCACGCTCCAGCAGGTGCTGACGCGTCCCAAGGACTTCGACGTGATCGCCACCTTGAACCTGAACGGCGACTACCTGAGCGATGCGCTCGCCGCGCAGGTGGGCGGCATCGGCATCGCGCCGGGCGGGAACATCAACTACGCGACCGGGCACGCCGTGTTCGAGGCCACGCACGGCACCGCGCCGAAGTACGCGAACCTCGATCGCGTGAACCCCGGTTCGGTGACCTTGAGCGGCGAGATGATGCTGCGGTACATGGGCTGGAACGAGGCCGCGGACCTCGTCATCCGCGGCATGGACGGCGCCATCGGGCAAAAGACGGTGACGTACGACTTTGCGCGCCTGATGGAAGGCGCGCGAGAAGTGAAGTGCTCCGAGTTCGGGCGCGCCGTGATCGAGCACATGTGAGGAGCGAAGAGCATGGCTAGGAAGAAAATCGGTCTGATCGGTGCAGGCAACATCGGCGGTGAGCTCGCGAATCTCGCTTTGAGCAGGCAGCTCGGCGACGTCGTGCTCTTCGACATCCCGGCGAAGGAGAACTTCGCGAAGGGCAAGGCGCTCGACCTCGAGCAGGCAACCTCGCTGACCGGCGCGGACGGGCGGGTCATCGGAACGAGTCGTTGGGAGGACGTCGCCGGTGCCGACGTCCTGATCGTGACGGCCGGCATTCCCCGCAAGCCCGGCCAGTCCCGCGACGACCTGGTGGCGACGAACCTCCCCATCATCCGCGACGTCGCGGACAACGCGAAGAAGCATTGCCCGAACGCGTTCGTGATCGTGATCTCGAACCCGCTCGATGCGATGGTGTACGAGTTCAAGCGCCGCACCGGCGCGCCGCGCGAGAAGGTCGTCGGCATGGCCGGCGTGCTCGACAGCGCCCGCTTCGCGCTCTTTCTCGCGCGCGAGACCGGCGCGAGCATCAAGGACGTCCGAGCGATGGTGCTCGGCGGCCACGGGGACGACATGGTCCCCGTGCTCAACTACTGCACGATCAACGGCGTCCCCGTGCGGCAGCTCCTCGGCAAGGAGCAGCTCGCCAAGATCGTCGAGCGCACGCGCAAGGGCGGCGGTGAAATCGTGGGCCTGATGGGCACGAGCGCCTACTACGCCCCTGCCGTGAGCGCCATCGCGATGGCCGAGGCCTACCTCGGCGATCAGAAGCGCCTCTTGCCCGCCGCGGCGTACCTCGAAGGCGAGTACGGGTACACCGATCTCTACATGGGCGTCCCCGTCGTGATCGGCGCGGGTGGCGTCGAGAAGATCGTGACGATCGAGCTCGACGACGAAGAGCGCGCGATGCTCAAGAAGAGCGCGGACAGCGTGCAGAAGGTCGTCGACGTCGTGAAGGCCGCCGGCTGAGGTCGGTTCGAGCGAGAGACAGAGTGCCCCCGTCCCTCGGGTTGGTTTTGGGCGCGCAGAGCCGGCGGAACGGAGCCGCGGCGAGCGCGACTCGCCTCGAGAGAACGGGGGCGCGTCCCCGCCGGGGTGCTCCGGCGAGGGCGGGTGCGCGAGACACCAAGGAAAACGAGCGATGAAGATTCACGAGTATCAAGGCAAGCAGATCTTCCGCCGCTACGGCATCTCGGTCCCCCGGGGCGAGGTGTGCTTCAACGCCGACGAGGCAGAGGCGGCGGCGCGCCGGCTGATCGACGAGACGAAGAACGAGGTCGTCGTCGTGAAAGCGCAGATTCACGCCGGCGGCCGCGGCAAAGGCGGCGGCGTCAAGGTCGTGAAGGGCGCGGCCGAGGCGCGAAAGGCTGCCGAGGGCCTCCTCGGAAAGCGCCTCGTCACGCATCAGACGGGCCCCGACGGGCAGCTCGTGCGCCGGCTGTACGTCGAGCAGGGCCTCGACATCGCACGCGAGCTCTACCTCGGGCTCGTCGTCGATCGAGAGCGCCGGCGGATCGCGCTCATGGCTTCGACCGAGGGCGGCGTCGAGATCGAGAAGGTCGCCGAGGAGACGCCCGAGAAGATCCTGATGGAGCACGTGGATCCCGTCGTCGGGCTCGGCGCCTATCAAGCGCGCAAGCTCGCCTTCGGGCTCGAAATCTCGCGGGGGAGCCCGGCTCCGAAGGAGACCTTCGCCGAGTTCTCGCGCACGCTCTCCGCGCTGGTTTCGCTGTTCGAGAAGGAAGACTGCTCGCTCTGCGAGATCAACCCCCTCGTCGTCACCAAGGCGGGCAAGATCCTGGCGCTCGACTCGAAGATCAACTTCGACGAGAACGCCGCCGGACGTCACCCGGACTGGGCAGAGCTCATGGATCGCGACGAGGAGGATCCCGTCGAGCTCGAGGCGAAGGAAGCGGGCCTCAGCTACGTGTCGCTCGACGGCGACATCGGTTGCCTCGTCAACGGCGCCGGCCTCGCCATGGCCACGATGGACATCATCAAGCACCACGGCGGCAACCCCGCGAACTTCCTCGACGTGGGGGGCGGGGCGAGCAAGGATCAGGTGGAGAAGGCGTTCAAGATGATCCTCTCGAGCCCCAAGGTGAAGGGGATCTTCGTCAACATCTTCGGCGGGATCATGAAGTGCGACGTGATCGCCGAGGGCGTCGTCGCCGCGACCCGGGAGCTCGGCCTCGAAGTGCCGCTCGTGGTGCGGCTCGAAGGGACCAACGTCGAGGCGGGGAAGCGCATCCTGAGCGAGAGCGGCCTCGCCATTCAAGCCGCCGACGGCATGGCCGACGGCGCGCGCAAGATCGTGGCCGCGGTTCGCGCCTGATCCGAAGGAGACTCATTCATGTCTGTGTTGGTTGACAAAGACACGCGCGTCGTCGTTCAGGGCATCACGGGCTCGGCGGGCTCCTTCCATGCGCGACAATGCATCGCGTACGGAACGCAGGTCGTCGCGGGCTGCACGCCGGGTCGCGGCGGAGAGACCTTCACCGCCGAAGGTCCGGACAAGAAGGCCGTGAACGTGCCGGTGTTCGACACCGTGCACGAAGCGGTGAAGAAGACGCGCGCGAACGCGGCGTGCATCTTCGTTCCCGCGCTCTTCGCGGCGGACGCCATCCTCGAAGCCGCGGATGCCGGCGTGGCCCTCGTCGTGTGCATCACGGAAGGGATCCCCGTGATGGATATGATCCGCGTGCGGCGCGCCCTCGAGGGCGGTCCCGTGCGTCTCATCGGGCCGAACTGCCCGGGCATCATCACGCCGGACGCATGCAAGATCGGCATCATGCCGGGTCACATCCACCGCTCGGGTCCGGTCGGCGTCGTTTCCCGCTCGGGAACGCTCACCTACGAGGCGGTGGCGCAGCTCACCGCGCTCGGCCTCGGGCAGTCGACGTGCATCGGGATCGGGGGCGACCCCGTGGGCGGCCTGGACTTCGTCGACGTGCTCGAGCTGTTCAATCGGGATCCGGGCACGAGCGCCGTGATGATGATGGGCGAGATCGGCGGCAACGCCGAGGAGCGCGCCGCGGAGTACATCAAGCGCGAAATGAAGAAGCCGGTCGCGGCCTTCATCGCGGGCACCACCGCCCCGCCCGGCAAGCGCATGGGCCACGCGGGCGCCATCATCTCGGGCGGCAAGGGCACGGCGAAGGACAAAATCGCCGCCCTCGAGGCTGCGGGCGTGAAGGTCGCGCCCTCGCCTGCCGAGATGGGCTCGACGCTGAAGAGCCTGCTCGGTTGACGCCGCGCGTGAATGCGCCTTGTCCCGCCACCGAAAGCTGATATAGGCGCGCGTCGGAAATCCAATGGCAAGCCAGCGCACCCTGTGCATCATCAAACCCGACGCCGTGGAAAAGGGCGCGACGGGGCAAATCCTGGACCGCGTGCAGCGCGAGGGCTTTCGGGTGTTGGGACTCCGCCAGCTCCGGCTCTCGCGTCTGCAGGCCGAAGGCTTCTACGCCGTCCACCGCGAACGGCCGTTCTTCGACGAGCTCTGCACGTTCATGAGCCGGGGCCCGGTGGTGGTCGCCGCGCTCGAGCGCGACAACGCGGTCGAGCACTGGCGCCGTGTGATCGGTGCGACCGATCCAGCCAAGGCGGACGAGGGAACGATCCGAAAGCAGTTCGGCGCGAGCGTCGGCGAGAACGCCGTCCATGGCTCGGACTCCGAGGAAAACGGCCGGATCGAGTGCGCCTACTTCTTCGCGGGCGTCGATCTCTTGCGGTGAACGCCCGCGCCGCGCGGAGCAGACGGCGCGCTTCGATCCCCGCATGATGGGAGCTCGGCGACTGCACTGAACAGGCGAGTAGTACCGAAATCGGCCCTCATCTCACTTCGAGACGACTGCCCAAGTCCGGTCGATTTCGGCGCGTTCCCAACCGTTTGTCGCTCTAGACGGTGTCTAGAACCGGGAGTAGGATGCGTCTTCGAGGGAGATGTTCAGCGACCGCCAGACCGCGCCCGGCATCGATCCGCCTCTCGCGGACTTGATGACCAACGCGCACGGCACGCTCCGTGATGCGCTGGGAGCCCTGCGCAACTTGGCTCAGCTCCTGCAGTCGCGCATGGTCGCGCCGAAGTCGCTCGCTTCGGTGTTGCCCGATGCGCTCGAGGCGTGCGGGCCCATGCGCATCTCGGCGTGGACGCTGCTCGACGCTCTCGGAACGAGCAGCACGGTGTTGCCCGCGCGTGCAGCGCTCGAGGCGTTCTTCTCACCGCGTCTGGAAGAGCTCGAGTCGGCGCTCGCCGAAGCCGTGAAGCGACCGCTCGGGGCGGCGGCGCGCCTGAAGCTCGAGGAGGTGGTCCTGCAGAGCTCGTTCGAGTTCGACGCGGGCCGCGAGCTCCTGCAGATGCTCGAGGACGCCGCGTTCGGGCGAACGATCCGCGTCGATCCGTGCGACCTCGTTCGTGCGTTCGCGCGGCCGCCCAGCGTGCACGCCGAAGGCCGCGAGGTCGTGTGCGCGATGCTGTCGAGCCACGATTTCGGTGAGGAAATCGACATCAATCCGCGTATGGCGATGACGCTCATCACGCTCGGCATCGAGCTCGTGGGGCGCCGAGCCGGCAGTGGTGAGCCGAACTTGTCGATCACGGGGTACGGCTTGCCCGTCTGCACCATCCGCATCAAGCGCAAGCCGCTCGCCACCGGGGAGCCGTTGCTCTTGACGAGCCGCGGCGTGATCAAGCCGACCGTGCCCTGCCTGCGCGCAGCGGCAGAGCTCAGCGGCGGGCACCTCGAGTGGAACGAAGCGAGCTCGACGTTCTCGGTGAGCTACCCGAACGAGAGCGGCGCTCGCTGCAGCGAGACCGCGTAGCTCGCCGCTTGCCCCCTCGCCGCGGTGCACCTACGCCTTCGGGCATGGATGTATCCCAGCTGAAAACGCACGTGGAAGCGGCGTTCTCGGATCGGAGCCGCCTCTCGGAGGCGGACGTCCGCGCCGCCGTCCTCGAAACGCTCGAGCTCTTGGATTCCGGAAAGCTCCGTGTCGCGACCGAGGATGCCCCCGGTGAGTGGACCACGCATGCCTGGATCAAGCAGGCGGTGCTCCTCTATTTCGCGCTCCGTCCGATGGAGCGGACCGAGGCCGGCCCGCTCGAGTTCTTCGACAAGATCCCGCTCAAGCAGAACCTCGAAGCGTTCGGCGTCCGCGTGGTGCCTCCGGGCACGGTGCGCTACGGCGCGTTCCTCGAGCCGGGCGCGATCGTGATGCCGGCCTACGTGAACATCGGCGCGTACGTGGGCAGCGGGACCATGGTGGACACCTGGGCGACCGTCGGCTCCTGCGCGCAGATCGGACGCGACTGCCACCTCTCCGGCGGCGTCGGGATCGGTGGGGTGCTCGAGCCGCCCGGCGCGCGGCCCGTCATCGTCGAGGATGGCTGCTTCATCGGCTCGCGCGCGATCATCGTGGAAGGCACCTTGATCGAACGCGAGGCGGTCATCGGCGCGGGCGTCACGCTCACCGCATCGACGCCGATCGTCGATGTCACGGGTCCCGAGCCGGTCGAGTTCCGCGGGCGCGTCCCGGCGCGCAGCGTCGTGATCCCCGGAACGCGGCCGAAGCAGTTCCCCGCCGGCGAGTACCAGGTTCCCTGTGCGTTGATCATCGGGAAACGCAAGGAGAGCACGGACAAGAAGACGAGCCTGAACGCGGCGCTCCGCGATTTCGGCGTGCCCCTGTGACCTCGAAGCATCCCGCCGAGCTCCCGGAGCTCTTGCTCTGGCTGTGTGAGATCCCTTCACCCATCGGGGAGGAGCGGGCGCTCGCCGACGCGCTCGAGGCCCGCCTCTCGGCGGCGCCCCACGCGGCGCCGCTGCGCCGGCACGGCGACTCGCTCGTCGTGCCGCTGACGCGCGGCAGCTCGGGGCCGCACGTGGTGCTCGGTGGGCACATCGACGTCGTGCGCACCGAGCACGACGGCCCGCCGCGCATCGACGGCGACCGGCTTTATGCCCCCGGAGCCGCGGACATGAAGAGCGGGCTCTCCCTGATGATGGATCTCGCCCTCGATCCACCGGCGAGCGCGGTCGACCTCACGCTCGTCTTCTATGCGCGAGAAGAGGGCCCGTACGCCGAGAACGAGCTCGGGCGCGTGCTCGAAGACGATCCGGAGGTCCACGGGGCCGACATCGCCGTGATGCTCGAGCCGAGCGACAACAAGCTCCAGCTCGGGTGCGGCGGCTCGCTCCACGCGACGCTGCGGTTCCACGGCAAGACGGCGCACAGCGCACGCCCCTGGCAGGGTGACAACGCGATCCACAAAGCGCGCTTCGTGCTCGCGCGCCTCGCGGAGCGCCCCGCGCGCGCGGACACCGTGGACGGGCTCGTGTACCACGACGTGATGAGCGCGACGCTCGCGCAGGGCGGACGCGCTCGGAACATCGTGCCGGATCGGTTCGAGCTCAACGTGAACCACCGCTTCGGCCCGAGCACCCGCCTCGAGGACTCGGAGCGTGCCGTCCGCGAGCTCGCGGGCGCGGACGCCGAGGTCGAGATCGTGGATCGCTCGCCCGCGGCGCCCCCGCTCCGCGACCACCCGCTGATCCGCGCGCTCGCGGCGTCGGGCGTTCGCGACGTCGAGCCGAAGCAGGCGTGGACGGACGTCGCGCGTTTCGCCGAGCGGGGCATCGCCGCCGTGAACTTCGGACCCGGCGTGCAGGCGCAGGCCCATCAGCGGAACGAGTGGACGGGCCTCGCGAGCCTCGACGAGGGCCGCGCGATCCTCCGGCGCTGGCTCGACGGCATCGGCCGCGGCGCGCCGTGAAATGCTCGCGACGTCCCCTGCCCTCGCGCCCGAGGCGATGCCGGCGCCGCGCGCTCACCAACGATGGTGAACGAGCGGGCGCACGCGCTGCTCGTAGAGCTCGGTGAGCTTCTGGCGCGTCTCCGGGGAGAGCGGCGGGAAATCGGCCGCCTTCGCGTTCTCCTCGACCTGCTCGGGGCGACGCCCACCCGGAATCACGATCGTGACCGCCTCGTGCCCCAAAATCCAGGCGAGCGCGAGCTCCGCGAGCGTGCGCCCCGGCGGGACCAGCGCCCGCAGCTCTTCGACGAGCTCGAGGCCGAGCTCGTACGGAATCCCCGAGAACGTCTCCCCCTTGTCGAACAGCTGACCTTCTCGGTTTTCCCGCCGGTGATCGCCAGGCGCGAACGCGGTGTCCCGGCGCATCTTGCCGCCGAGCAGGCCCGAGGAGAGCGGCAAGCGCGCGAGGATGCCCACGCGGCGACGGAGCGCCTCGGGGAAAAAGAGCTCGAGCGGGCGCTGGCGAAAGACGTTGAAGATGATCTGAACGCTCTGCACGTTCGGGTACTCGATCGCCTTCAGCGCTTCCTCCACGCGCTCCACGCTCACGCCGTAGTATCGGATCTTCCCCTCGCGGGCGAGCTCGTCGAGGCCGTCGAACACCTCGGGCATGTAGTAGACGTCGGTGGGCGGGCAGTGGAGCTGGACGAGATCCAGCGACTCGACTTCGAGGTTCCGGAGGCAGCGCTCGACGTAGGGCGCGAGCGTGGCCTTGCGGTAGGCGCTCGCGACGTGGGGATTCGATCGTCTGCCGACCTTCGTCGCCACGTAGAAGCGCTCGCTGCGCTCGCGGCGCAGTCGCGCGATCAGGCGCTCGCTGTGCCCGTCCCCGTACACGTCGGCCGTGTCGAACAGGTTGACGCCTCGATCCAGCGCGCGATGCAGCGTCGCCATGGACGTCGCGTCGTCCGTTGGGCCCCACGAGCCGCCGCCGATCGCCCACGCGCCGAAACCCACCACGGAAACGTCGAATCCAGTCCTGCCGAGAGGCCGATACTGCATGAGG
>CAYYWA010000069.1:6829-8319 GCA_964475255.1 uncultured Sorangium sp. | reverse complement strand
CCCAACCTCCATCAGCCCCTTCATCCCCCAAAACCGCGGCGCCCCCCGCCCCCGCGGCGGGGCATGCTAGCACGGGTCCGATGATTCAATCCCGCTTCGAGCAAGCCGTCGCCGCGCTCTCGGCGGTCAGCGCCGCGGATCCCAATCAGGAGATGGTAAACGGGGTTTCCCGCCCGCGGGAGCTCGTGCAGACAGAGCGCTTGGTCGCGTGGATCGCTCGCCTTTCACCCGAGGCGTCCGAGGCCCTGCGGCTCGCCGCCTTCAGCCAGCACGTCGGACGCTATCGCGTGCCGCGCTCGACGTACCCGGAAGGGCGCGTGGGCTATCTGCGCTGGCGCACCGATCTCGCGAAGCGCCACGCCGCGACCGCGCGCGCCGTGCTCACCCAGGTGGGCTACGACGAGGCGACGATAGCGGCGGTCGAGCGCATCAACCTCAAGCGCAACCTGCGGCTCGATGCCGACGTGCAGACGATGGAGGACGCACTCTGCTTGTCGTTCCTCGAGCACGAGCTCGCTCCGTTCGCGTCCGAGCACGAGCCGGAAAAGACGATCGCGATCCTGCAGAAGACGTGGCGCAAGATGTCCCCGCGCGCGCGAGAGCTGGCCCTCACCCTCGAGCTCCCCGCCCTCGCGCGGGATCTCGTGGCCCGAGCGCTCGCTCGAGGAGCCGAGTCCGACTCCGAAGGGTGATGGCGCGCGCTCGCGCCTCTCCTGCCGCGCGTCCCGACATCGACTCCGGCCGGGTGCCGTATTTTCCGGGCGCGGTGAACGCGCCCATGTAGGCACATGGAGTGGAACCGGTGCCAGCCTGCGTGACTCGGCACCCCGAATCCCGCAGCGGGATCCGCCAAATGTCGAATTCCCGAGCGACCATGCTAAAGTCATGGGCAACACGTGCAGTCGAGTCCTGCAAGGTCGCTCGGCGGCGCTGCACGGCGCCCCAGCAGCGCACGTTTCGGCCCCGAACGCGGCGCTCACGACCAGAAGCAGGGCCCGCCCCGCCGAGAAGAGCTCCTCGAGACATGAGCACGTACTGGCTGAAGCTTCACGACATGCGCTTTCCGCTGCGGCTCGGAGAGACGCTGCTCGGCAGGAGCCCCTATTGCTCGATCGTCCTCAACGACAATCTCGTGTCGAGACAGCACGCGGTCGTCCACGTCACCCGCGACGGGCTCTACATCGAAGACCTCGGCAGCCGAAACGGAACGCGCGTGAACCGAGCTTTGGTGACCGGGCAGCACCCGCTCTACCCGGGAGACCGCATCCAAATCGGCCAGCAGCTCATCGAGGTCGAGCTCGGTTCCCGTGAGGACCGGGTGCGGCTCGACACGCTCTCCGTCACCGGCGATCACACGCTCCGCCCGCTCGAGGGCGCGCTCGAGACCCCCACCGAGCCGGGCCGTGCGCCCCCCCCCCCCCCCCCCCCGGCCCCCGCCCCCCCCCCCCCCCCCCCCACGGCCGCCGGCTGATGGTCACCCATGGCGACGA